>CAYQFG010000082.1:0-9266 GCA_964416695.1 uncultured Bifidobacterium sp. | reverse complement strand
TGAGCACAACGGCTTCGGACTCCAGCATCACCCGCCGCAACTTCGTCGAGCGCGACCTGTTGCTGGCCAACACCATCTACCGCTTGCGCTGGAATCTCGGAAAGGGCCGCAACGTGGAGGCCTCCGCAGGCGCGACTTGGGCGTACGAAGGATGGCGCACCGAAGCCCGGGGCTCGCAGCTCCTCGCCGGTGACGAAGGCGGCATGCTGACGCCGGCGCCGCTGGCGTCGGTCCGCTACACCCATCCCGTGGGCGAAAACCACAGCCTGTTCGGGGAAACCGCCCTGCGGCAATCCGTGGTGATCGAACCTTCGGGTCTCAATGGTCTGGCCGCCAAGGCGACGCCCAGCGTCGAAGGCAAGATCGGAGGCAACGGTTTCCTCACGAATCCCCTGCGCTACGCCTGGAGCGGCTACGTCCGCTGGTACGACAACCCGTCCCTGCCCAACCCCGAAGTGTACTGGTACTACCGGGAGCTGCGCGAAGCCAGCCACGCCCTCGTGCAAGGCGGCAACCTCACCCTCAATTATCTCCCCGGCCATCACGCCGGCCTCGGCATCAACGCTTCGGTGATCCAGGGACAATACGCGATGGAAGGCGGCGGAACCCTGCCCTGGGAATCGAACCGCCTGATGGATCTCGTCGCCAACCTGCGCGTGCTTCCGCGGGACGACTCCCTGCTCAGCTTCATCGTCACCTACGGCGTGCAGAACGGAGCGCCACTGTACGAATACCGCGGCCTGTGGGAAGAAACCGACGCCCTCTCCGGCCAGGGCTACTCCACGCGGACACGCTCCGTATACCAGAACACGTCCAACCCCACCGTGTCACGCCAGCGCCTTGATGCGCGCATCAACCTCGACCTGAAAAGCCAGTGGAGACCGCTGGAATCGGTGCGCTTCTTCTTTGAGGCCACCAACATTTTCGCGGATTTCGACAACGGCATCGGCGGTTTGCTCGGCGGCCGCAACGAGCGTCGCCGCGGGTGGACCCGCTCCAACGATACGGGCGATCTCGAGCCGGTGGTCACCCGCGGCCTCGGCCTCTTCCTGATGTTCGGCATCGAAGGCAAGCTGAAGATCTGAAGCGGCGCGGAGGCACCCGCGACGGCGTTTTCCGCAGGGGGGAATCCTGATTCGCCCCTGCGGAATCATTCCGCTTTCATCCGCCAGTCATTCCGTTTTGACGAGCGCCGCCGCGAAGAAGCCGTCGTACCCGGTCTCGCCCGGCCACACCCGGAGACACCCTTCGCGACACAGCTCCGCGGGCACGGGGCCGTCAGCGGGCACCAGGCGAAACTCCGGATGCATGACCAGAAAACCACGCACGACATCCAGCGTTTCCTCGCGTTCCGCGCTGCAGGTGGCATACACGAGCCGACCACCCGGCTTCAGCAATTCCGCGGCCCCTTCAAGCAGGGCGCGCTGACGTTCCGCGAGCGCGGTGATCCGCTCGGACGTCCAGTGCCAGCGCGCCTCGGGACGACGACGCAACACGCCGAGGTTGCTGCAGGGCGCGTCCACCAGGATGCGGTCGAACGTCTCCGCCCGAAAAGGCGCCTGAGCGACATCGAGGCACACGGGCATCAGGCCTCCATGCCCGAGCCTTTCCCGGACATCGCCGAGACGGCGCAGGCGCGCCACCGACGCGTCCCCGCACACCAGGCGCGCGGCATCCACACGGGCGGCCTGCTCCGGAGAAGGCCCCAGCGCCGTCTCCACCGCCAACGCGGACTTTCCGCCCGGCGCTGAACACGCGTCAAACAGGGACAATCCCGGACTCCAGTCGAGCAGGGCAACCACCCAGGCCGCCACGGGATCCTGAAACGAAAACAGGCCGGCGGCGAAAGCCCCGCTGCGCAAGGCGGCCCCCGTGCCTTCCACGAGACGGAAAAACAGCGGAAGTTCCGGATGGGCCTCCAGCGTGACCCCTTCTTCGGCCAGGCGTGCCGGGAGATCCGCCGGCGCGCCGCGCCGCGGGTTGGCCCGCACCCACAGGGGCGCCTCCTCGTTGTTGCGCCGCAACGCCGCCTCAAGAGTCTGGGGCTTGAGTTCCTTGCCCCACCGGCGCACCAGCCATTCGGGATGCGAATGCCTCACCGCCAGCGACCGGAAGTCGTTGCCCGGCGGCACGCGCAGGCCCTCGCGGGCCAGCGCCTTCAACACCGCATTCGCAAAACCGGATTCCGCCCGCCCGACTTCGCGCTTCACCAGTTCCACGGTCGTGTTCACGGCGGCGAAGGCGGGAATGCCCGAGAGGAACAGAAGCTGGCAGGCGCCGATGCGCAAGGCCGTCCGCAGCTTGGTCCCCTTGATGCCGCGCGGAGCGTGCGCATCGAGATTGTAGTCGAGCAGACGCTGCATGCGCAGCACCCCGAAGCAGATCGCCCGCGCCAGCGCCGCGTCATCATCCCGCAACTCCCGCAGCCCCGGACCGAACAGGTCCTTGAGAAACGCGCCGGTCGCGGCCTGCTCCTGAAGAACGAAAAATGCGGCACGACGGGCTTCAACACCGGATACAGACGTCATGCCCGGGAAGGTAGCAGGAATCGCGGGTGGTCATTGAAAAAACCCCGTGTCGCGCTGTCCGCCCGGTTCCCGGCATCCATCGTCGCGGGCGCGGGGGATTCCCGTCATGCCCCTGCCCGCAGGCTCACGTCCGCGCTGCTACCTTCACTGTTCATGTTGCAGGGTATGCCGCGCCTTCAGATCCCCGATCACCCCTCCCGTCTCCGGAAGGCCGTGCTCGCGCCCGCAACGCTGCTGTATGCCGCCGGGAGCGCCCTCCATCGCGCCTGGATGCGTCCCGCGTCCCCCGTCGGGCTCCCCCTCATCGTGATCGGCAGCCTGCGCGCCGGAGGCGCCGGAAAAACGCCCGTGACCCTCGCACTGGCCCGCCACCTCTCCGCCGAAGGGTTCCGCACCGGTGTGCTCGCCTATGACATGTCACGGTCCGGGAAGGGTGGTGGAGCGGGGCGGGGCCCCGGGTTGCGGGAAGTCTTCCCGGATTCGGACTGGCGTAAAGCCTCGGATGAGGCCGTGCTCCTCGCGCGCTCACTGCGCGACACCAACGTCCGCGTCTTTGTCACCCGTCACCGCGCGCGTGCGTGGGCCTCCCTGGCGCGCAGCGGAGCCTTCGACGTCCTCATTGCGGACGACGGGCTGATGGATGCGCGGCTTCGCGACCGCCCCCACGCCGCGCATCCATCGCCGGCGCGACGCGTCTTGCGCGTCGCGCTGGCCCGGCGGGGAGAGCGTCCCGGGCTGTGGGACCTTCTCCCCGCCGGGCCCTGGCGACTCACGGCGGCCGCCTTGCGCGACACGGACATCGTGCTGCGGGAGGGCTCCGACTATACGAGAACCTTGCTTCCGCCCGCGCAATGGCCGTCACCCTCTCCTCCCGTCTGGGTCCTGACGGGCCTGGGGCACCCGCGGAATTTCCTGCGGGCCCTCGCCGCGGCCGGCATGGCCGTACGGGGGGCCTCCTGCGGACCGGATCACGGTCTCCCCGATCTCGCGCGGGCCGTACGGGAAGCGCACCGCGCGGGCGTGAGCCACTTCCTCTGTTCCGCCAAGGACTGGGTCAAACTGGAAGCCCACCCACAACGGCCTCCCGCCCTGCATCCCGTGGAGGAATCGCTCCGTCTCGATCGGGGGTTTTTGGAACGCGTGGCCACCTTCCTCCGTGCCGCAACTTCGTAGATTGCGGTGACCATGAATGCTTTTTTCCCTGCGCCAGCATCGGGGCGCCCCTCCTCGCCCCGCCGCGGCCACCGCGCACGGCGCGGTCTCACGGGGCTTTTCACGCCCTGTGCCACCCGCCTGACCATGTCCCTCGCCCTCTTCGGCCTGCTGGTGGCAGCCCCCGGTCCCGCAACCGCGGATGTCGGCCGGTGGCACAGCTTCACCGACATGAACCGCGTCACCTCGCTGGTATCCCACGGCGGTTACGTCTACGCGGGCACCCCGGGCGGCGTTCGCCGGATCAGTCTCTCCCCCACGATCACCCAACGCGACTTCAACAACCTCGACGGTCTGACCGACCCGTGGATCACGGGGATGACCGTGAGCGAGGACGGAACGCTTTGGGCCGTGGCACGCAGCGGGTACCTCTACCAGCTGAACCGCGAAGGCACGGGCTGGACGACGCACGGCGCGAGCTATGCCGCGCAGCAATGGACGATGAATGAACGCGCCGTGCTCCCGGCGGGACCCCACGTATTCCTCGGATCGCAAAAGGGGCTGGCCCTGTTCGATACACGCGTCATGGCCTCCCAGATGACGCTCACCCGTTTCGGCACGGACATGGACCTGTCCGTCCTGTCCCTGTTGCGCCGGGACGACACGCTGTTCGTGGGCACGCCCGAGGGCGTGTACAGGGCACGCATTTACTTTGCCGACCCCCTGAATCCTCCGAACCGGGTCGACTACGACAACCCGATGGACCCCGCCAAGTGGACCCTGGTGCCCCTCCCCCCCGACTCGACACGTCGTTACAACCACCTGGCGATCGTCAACGGTGCGCTCGCCACGTTCGGCCCCGGAACCTTGCTCCAGGGAGGCATCACCGTGCGCGCGTTCGCGGGTGATACCCTCGTGGTCGGGTCTCAGCGTTACTCCGAATGGCCCGATTATGTCACCGCCCTGGTGATCGGGGGAACCGTCGTCGTGGGCGGAGACTCCGGTCTGGCGCTTCCGGACAACCCGGGCACCGCCGTCGCCAACGCCTCCATTCCTCCCCTGCGCGCTTTCCCGCGCGATACGATCGCCAGCATCGCCGCCCACAACAACACCGTCTGGGGCCACTCCCAGTCGGGGATCCAGTATCTCGACATTCACAACGGTCAGGTCACACCCTACTTCTCCCGCGTGAGCGTGAACGCCCCCGGCACCCAGGAGGAACTGTATTACCGCTTCCTGCGGAACGTTGTCGTGACACCTCTCAAGGACGTGTATGTCGGATCATGGGGCGGAGGGCTCGTCCGTCGACGGGCCAACGGCCAGAACCAGGCCTGGAGAAATTCTGTCGACCCGGACTATGGAAGCTGCCTGACCCCCGCAAATCCCGCCAGCGCCTTCACTGCGGTCGCCGCGATTTCCCAACCCGGTCGCAACGCGAATTTCCGCGGCCTGTTCTTGACGGTCTACCTCACGGAACAGACGTTCCAGCTGGCCTACTTCGATACAGCGGCGTCCATGGTGCTCTGCCCGCAATCGGGGCTCTCCCTGTCTGCAGGTACCCCGCATGCCGTGCACCTGTTCTCCGACACCCTGCTGGGTGTGGCCTCCGAACAGGGCGTGACCATCATGAAGGTCCGCGAAGAAAGCACCGGCCCGCGCTTTGAGGATATCCAGCTGTGGACGTTGCCCGGCACCTCAACGGCTCCCGCCTGGGATCTGGCCACCGACGCGTGGGATCGTCCCTGGGCGATCATCGGAGACCAGCTGGCCTATCTGGACAGTCTCGACGAATCCTCGAGCAAAAAACTGACGCCGATCGACAACTTCATCGGAGTGGACTGCAAAAACCTGGAAAGCGATCCTCTCGGCAAACTTTGGGTCGGCTGCTCCAACGGCTTGTTTCACGTCGCGACCGATGCCGCCGGACAACTCACGTCGGTCAGGCGCTACGGTTTGCATGATGGCCTCCCCAGCCTGTTCATTTATGACGTCGCGGTGGACCAGGCTCACGGCCGCATCTGGGTGGCAACCGACCGCGGCGTCGCCGTACTGGAAAGCACCTCTCAACCGCGCCGCCAAAGCGGGGAACTCTCCCTGATCGTACCCTATCCCAACCCGCTCCATCCTCACCACAAACACGTGATCTTCGACCGCCTGCCTCCCAATTCCACCTTGCGGATTCACGGCCCCGGCGGACAAATCGTCCGCACCATTCGCCCCCGCGATCTCAAGGGCGGCGAAGCGCAATGGGATGGCCGCAATGAACAGGGGAAGCGCGTCGCTCCCGGCGTTTATCACTTCAGCGTCGTGTCGGGCGGGTCGGTTCAGCGCGGCAAGGTGATCGTGGCGCGTTGAGGCCGTGTGTGGGGGGGGGACTCCGTGCCGGAGCCGCCCCACGGCGACCCGACGGCAACAGGCACCAGGCAACAAACAACAGGCAACAGGGGGGCGGCTCCGGCACGGAGGGTGCACGTCGCGGCGCGCGCGTCCTGCGTTCCTGATGGTTGCGGAGGTGCCGGGGATCCTCGAAATCTAGAGCGCGTCCGCGTACGTGTCTTCCAGCGAGGCGATCGCGCGCGCGACGTGATGGTCGGCCTCCACCTTGGCCCGGCCCGCGCGGCCCATCGCCCCCCACTGCGCAGCCTCCGCGGCCGCACGGCGCACCAGCGCCGCCAGCGCCCCGGCGTCTCCCTGCGGAGCCAGCCAGGCGCTGGCGCGGGCCGGGCCGTCGTCCCCTCCCTGCACGGTCACGAAAGGGATGTCGTCGTGATCCGTGGAGATCACGGGCAGACCACTGGCCTGGGCCTCAAGGAGCACGGTGGGAGCGCCGCCTTCGGCATCGCCGTCAGGCGCGATCCGTGACGGCTGCAACAACAGGTCATGCGCGTCCAGCGCCGCACGCATCTCCTCCATGGTTTTATACCCGGCAAAATCGACGCGCGCGGCAAGACCGAGCGCGGCGGCCTGCGCCTGCAGCGCGCCGCGACGGGGGCCATCACCGATCACCGTCAACCGCCAGGGGAAGTCCTTCGCGCCCGCGGCCAGCGCCTGCAGTCCCACGTCCAGGCCTTTCTTGTCGACGAGCCGCCCGATGAACAGAAACTTCAACGGGCGGTTGCCGTCCCACGAACGCTCACGGAAGGGATAGTCGGCGGGATCGATGGCGATGCGCTGAATGCGGATGCGCTCTTCGGGGGCGCCAAGGTGCCCCAACCTTTGCCGCATCGCCGGCCCTTCCACAAGAAGAAAGCGGGCCTGCGCAAACAAATCGCTGTATCCCCGCGCCGCCCGTCGCAGAAAGGGCGTCTGTGACACGTCGGATCCGTAGAAGTTCACCAGCAGCGGCTTCCCCAAGGCCCGCGTGAAGTCGCGCGTCACCAGCGCCCGGAATCCCTTGTGGACATGGCACACGGCGATGTCGCGCCCCGCCATCGCCTCCACACCTCCGGCATAACGAACCGGCGCGAAGCCGCCGCTCGCGCGCGCCAGCAGTCGCGCCATCAAGGGACGCGAAGGGACAAGCGGGACGAAGGGATCCGTACCCGGGAGCGGAAACAGCGGTTCGTTCTCCCGCTTGTCGGCGACGATCAACGGCGGAAACCGTTTCAGCGCGCGCAGCGTCTGCCAGATGAAGGTCTCCGTGCGCGGCAGATACGAGTCGAGGAGATGAAGGGAGGAAGGCATGTCAGGACTCAGGGGGAGAGGGAACGGCGCGGCAATGACGCGAAAGTGGAACAATGAGGCAATGGAACAATAGAACAATGGAAAAATGGGGGGGGATGGGCAATGCTCCGCGCTTCATGAACGGGACGACGCATCATCCCTCATGAAACGGTCATCGCGGTCAACACAGGCAGCGCACCCGAACACGGTTCAGGCGCTCACGCCCCCACCAAACCCGACCTGGATTTTTGCCGTCCCAGGCCCTTTGCGGGGTTCCCGCTCCGTGTGGTCGTCACGCTGTTCATGGGCCTTGAATGCCGGGCGTCCCTCAGCCGCCGCCCATGAATTTGACGATCTCCACCCGATCGCCCTCGGACAGCTCGATCCGGTCGTATTCGTCCTTGGCCGGCACGCGGAGGTTGTATTCCACCACGACGACCTCGGGCTTCATCTTGTGGCGGGCCAGCAGCCCGGACAGGGTCAGAGGGGTCTCGAGCTCAACGACGGCCCCGTTCAACTGGATTTTCATGGTCACCTCTTGTGTCGCTACGAGGCCGTAAAGGTACCCATTCCGGAGAACCGGGTCTAAATCATCTAAATTTCAAGGCCGGACGCATTCAGGGTGCCTGCGCCCACCGCCGCGCCACCGCCCTTCGACCGTTCACCGAAACTCCATCGCCAGGATCCGCCCGCTCATGGACAGCCGCTATACTCCGCAAGACATCGAATCCAAATGGTACACCGCCTGGGAAAACGCCGGCGCCTTCAAACCCCAGGGCAAGGGACCGAACGCCGGCAAACCCTTCACCATCGTGATCCCGCCGCCCAACGTCACCGGCGCGTTGCACATGGGCCACGCCCTCAACAACACCTTGCAGGACGTCCTGATCCGTTTCAAGCGGTTGCAGGGGTTCAACACGTTGTGGCAGCCCGGTGTGGATCATGCGGGCATCGCCACGCAAAGCGTGGTGGAGCGCACGTTGCAAAAAGAGGGCGTCAGCAAGCACGATCTCGGGCGCGAGAAGTTCGTGGAACGCGTGTGGGAGTGGAAGCACGAGTACGGCGGCCGCATCGTGGGCCAACTCAAGCGCTTGGGCGCTTCGTGCGACTGGTCACGCGAACGCTTCACCATGGACGAAGGCCTTTCGCGCGCGGTGCGCGAAGTGTTCGTGCGTCTCCATGAAGACGGTTTGATCTACCGCGGTGCGCGCCTGGTGAACTGGAGTCCCGCGTTGCAGACGGCACTGGCCGACGAGGAGGTGGAGAACAAGGAAACCAAAGGGCACTTCTGGTCGATCCGCTACGCGCTGGAGGAAGATCCTTCGCAGGGCATCGTGGTGTCGACCACGCGCCCCGAGACGCTGTTCGGCGACGTGGCCGTGGCCGTGCACGCCGACGACGAGCGCTACAAGCACCTCATCGGCAAGAAGGTGTTGATCCCCATCACGGGCAAGGCGATCCCGGTGATCGCCGACGAGCATGCCGACCCCACCAAAGGCACGGGCGCCGTGAAGATCACGCCGGCCCACGACTTCAACGACTACGAAGTGGGCTTGCGCCACGGACTCAAGCCGGTTGTGGTGATGAACCTCGACACCACGCTCAACCACCATGCCGGCCCTTACGAAGGCATGAAGCGGTTCGACGCGCGCAAGAAACTGGTGAAGGAACTGGAAGAGAACGGGCAGCTGGTGGCGGTGGAAGACCGTATGGTGTCCTTGCCCACGTGTTACCGCTCGGGCGACGTCGTGGAACCCACGCTGCTCGCGCAGTGGTACGTGAAGATGGCGCCGCTCGCCGACCCCGCGCTCGCGGCGGTTGAACCCGACGCTGATGACGGCAAGGCCGTCCAGTTCGTTCCCGAGCGGTACGTGAAGACCTACAAGCAGTGGCTGGAGCCGCGCCGCGACTGGTGCATCTCGC
>CAYQFG010000081.1:0-9272 GCA_964416695.1 uncultured Bifidobacterium sp. | reverse complement strand
CCCACAAGCCGCGCGGCACCACCATCGGCGACGTGGTCAAGGTCGAAGGGGAGTAACAGCCCCGACGGTAAGGGCGACTGTAGGGGTAAATGATTATTTACCCCTACAGGTCGCCCCACCGGTCGACCATGTGTTGAAAAAGGGCCTCCGTAAGGAGGCCCTTTTTGTTGCGGGCCTCCGCAAGGAGGCCCTTTTTCGTTGTCCGCTCCGGAAGGAAAGACTGCAGAGGCGCGGCCTGTACTTTTCCGGATGTCCCCCGACATTGTGCGCTGTCCGCGCCCCAACTTTGTAATTTCACCCGGTGCCAAACCGTACCGCTTTTCCGACCGCGCCTTTCCGACCGACACTTTTTCTGGTGACGCTGCTCACGGCGCTTGCCGTGTGGCCTTCGGGTGCCCATGCCGGGGAAACCGTCCTCGAGGACACACCCGCGCGCCTCGTCCTGGAAGTCACCGTCCCGTACTACGGGACGATAGCGCCGCCCGACGGGATCCCCGGCACGGGTGTGTCGGCTCCCGGTTACGGGGGGCCCGGCACGCCCGGCGCGCCCGAGCTTCCGTGGTTGCGCTTCCAGATCGCGGCGGGCGAGCGCGCGCCGCGCGTGAGCGTCGAGCCTTTGGAGTGGACGAGCGTGTCCGTGCCGGGCGGACTGGCGGCCGCGCCGCGCTGGCTGACGAAGACCAACGCGGAACCGGTACGGGACGATGCCCTGTTCGCGGCGGCGCGCGGCGTGTCGCCGCTGCTGTCACCGGTGCAACCCGTGCGCGGCCTCCCCGTCCGCATGGTGTCCGTTCCCCTGGGGGTTTACGCGGGCGGAGAGCGGGTCAACATGATGCGCAGCTTCCGCGTGCGCGTGGACTTCGCGGAGCCGTCTTCGGTGGCCGCGCCCGGCATCCGCAAGTGGCTTCGCCACGCGGGCGTCCGGAATCTCAACGGGGGCGCGTACCAGGTGACCCGCCCGCGGTCCGCGCCGCTGGCGCGCGCCGCCGTGGTCACGGGCACGAAAGCGTTTGATCCCGAGGTCGCCCGCGTGCAGATCACCATCGGCGACCGCGTGCTCGACGGGCAGGACGAGGACGGCGTGTATGCCCTCACGTTTGCGCAGGCCTCCGCGGCCGTGGGTTCGTCGTTCAACGGCGTGGACATCAACCGCTTGCGGATGTATACCGGCCCGCAGGACACCTTGCGCATCCGCATGGATACCCTGGTTGGGCCCACGCTGCGCGAGATTCCCCTCGAAGTGCGCGACGCCAACAGCAACGGCATCTTCGACGCGGGCGACACCATCCTGTTCTACGCGCACGGCACCAGCCTGTGGAAGCCCCTCCCCGGAGCTTCGGGAGCCATCCGCTGGCAGTTCTCAAGCGACCCCTGGTCGTATGAAAACCGTTATTACCTGCAATGGAACGGACCCTCGACGGGAGCCTTGCGCATCCCGACCGCGGAGGCCGGCGCGACGGGAGACACCGTGACGTCCGCGCCGCACTACCTTCGCGCGGAGCGCGAACTCGCCACCGGCTCCTGCGATCTCGCCCGCATCTTCGACGCGGAAACGGGCCACAACTGGTACTGGCACGGACGCTTTTATTGCAACAACATCGGCACGGAGGGGCCGGCCTACACCGGATCCCAGTTGCGTGCCCAGTCCTGGACCACCCTGGACGGACGCGTGTCGGACTCGGCGTGGGTCGGCTTCTTCCATCTGTTCACGCCCATCGACCAGACCATTTACCGCGTCTGGTCCGGGAGTGGCGAGATGACCCAGGGCACGCAAGGCGTCCCCGGAGGGTGGTATCTCTTCGCGGGTTCCGGGCAGTTTGCCTCCAACCAGCTGCGGATCGACAGTCTCACCTGGAACTTCAGCGTCGTCCCCCGCTTCGAAGGCTACACGGTGCGCTATACCCGTAACCTCGCCTGGAGTCATGGCCGCCGCATCTTCCCGGCCGTCACGGGCCAGCGTGTCGCCTACAAACTGTCCGGGGCTCCGGCAGGCGCCCGCGTGTTGCGCGTGGAAGCCGGCGTCGGCGCACGGTGGCTGCCGGTGCAGGCGGTCGGGAGCGCGCTTGCCTTCTCCGACAGCGCAGGGCCGTATGAAGACGTGTCCTATCATCTGCAGGGGACTTCGTATCGGGGGGTGGAGCCGTCCGCGCTTACGGTGGAATCCCCCGTTTCCGCGGACGGGGTGATCCGCAACCTGGCGGACGGCAGCATGGGAGGGGCGCCCGCGAACCCGGAGTATGTGATCATCGCGCCGCAGGCGCTGCTGCCCGAGGCGATCCGTCTGCGGAACTACCGGCAAAGCGGCGATCGTCAACGCCCCTGGAATACGGTGGTGGTGCGCGTGGAGGACATCTACCGGGAATGGTCGGGCGGGCGGATGTCTCCGGTCGCCATCCGCGACTTTCTGCGCTGGGCGGTGAACCGCTGGGGCACGGGCGGCGCGCCGGGCGAGCTCACCCAGGTGACCCTGTTCGGTGATGGCCATTACGATTACCGCAACATCCGCACCGGCCTGGGGGCCGGTGCCTCACCCAACCTCATTCCACCCTTCAACTGGCAGCCTGCGGAAAGCTCGGCGAATCCGATGAGCACCGACGATTTTTACGCGGTGCTGGATGCGGGGGCGCACTGGAGCTCGTCAGCGGCTGCGGTTTCCATCGGTCGCATTTCCGTGAAAACGCGGGAGCAGGCGAACAACTATCTGGACAAGGTGATGCGCTACGAGGATCCCGCGACGTCGGGGGAATGGCGCAGCCGCATCCTGATGACGGCTGACGACGCCACCCAGCGGCGTGCGGCGGGGGGTGTGGATCCCATCAAGCATCACACGTACCAGGCCGAACGGATCGCCAACGCCATTCTCGCGCAGGATTCCGGCATGCGCAAGGAGACCGTCTACCTCTTCGATTATGAGCACAACGCCTCCTACCTCAAACCCGAGGCGACGCAGGATTTGCTCAACCATTACAATCGCGGCGTGTTGTTCTCGAGCTTTTACGGTCACGGGGCCTACAACCAGATGGCTGATGAAGTGCTGCTCAAGACCAACGACGGCCTGGCGCGCTTGCGTAACGACGGCAAGCCGTTCATGATGTCGATCTTCAGCTGCACGGTCGGACGTTTCGACAAGCTTGTGGATGAAGGCATGAGCGAGGAGTTTCTGCGCTTGAAGGACCACGGAGCGATCGCCGCGCTGTCGGGAACCCGCGAAACGTATGACGGTCCCAATGAAGCGTTGGGTTTCGCGTTCGTCTCCCGCCTGTTCGCGGGAGAGGACGAGACGGACATCATGACCGTGGGAGATGCGGTCAGGACGGCGAAGATTGAGACGGGAGTGAACGCGGACACGCACAACCAGCAGAAATACGTCCTGCAAGGGGAACCGGTGCTTTACTTCAAGCGGCCGGGGCTGGGGTTGACTCTGGATCGACAACCTGACAGCCTGCAAGCCCTGGGATGCGACAGCCTGAGCGGCCGCGTCACCAAAGGCAGCGGCAAGGGTGCGGTCAGTGTCCGGATCGTGTCGGGCGACGTGACGAAGGTGTACCCTTACTCTGAAGGCGCAACCAAGCCCAACATCGCGGCCAAGCGCGGGCAAATCCTGTTCGAAACGACGGTTCCTTACACCGACTCCGTGTTTTCACTGCGGTATTTCATTCCCAAACAGGTACCCATCGGCGATACCGGCGCCAAGATCCAGATTTTCGCGTGGGACTCGCTCGAGTTGCGTGAGAGCACACTTCTGGTGCAGAACCTCACCCTCTCCGATCTGGAGGCGGCGGAGAACAGCTGCATGGTGGACGACCAGCGGGGCCCCCAGATTACCGTCACCGGTTGCAACACCGCGGAAGCGGGCGGAGTGGATTTCCCCGACAAGGTGAGGATCGGTTTGCCCTACTGTCTGCAGATCGCCGTCAGCGACTCGGGTGGGGGCGTGCTTGCCGGCGATGGCCCTGACCAAGGCACCACCGTGGAAGTGGTGGGGGCCGTCGCGCCCTACCAGCCGCAGGCCGGCGTCGATGAGCTGTACCGCAAGACCTATCAAGTGCCGCTTTCGCCGCAGGAGGTTCCCGAAGGGACGCACCTTCTCAAGGTTTCCGCGCGCGACGGCTTCGGAAACCTCAGCCAGCGGCAGCTCACCCTGCAGGTGAGCGCCGACACGGCGCTGCGCTTCGTGCGCGCGTTCAATACTCCGAATCCGCTCAAGAGCGGAAAGACGACGTTTTGGTTCTCCACCAGTCTTCCGGTGGAGGAAGGGGGAGACCTCACGTCACCCAACGTCGATCGCGTCCGCTTCGACCTGAGGATCTTCAACCAGCTCGGGTACATGGTCCGCGAATTCCGGGACGCGCGCTCGGGCGAGACGCAGTGGGACGGCCGCGACGCATGGGGTCGCCAACTTGCCAACGGTGTCTATTTCTATGAGGTCAGCGCGACGTGGAGCGAGAGCAACGGCAGTCCGGCCGGCGGGCGCCGGACGTCCCGCAAGAATGTCCTCGTGATCTCACGCTAGCGTTCTCCTGGTGTCACGGAGGGACGCCGGGGACCGGCTGGGCTTTCCCCCGACGGAAGGCCGTTCGCCCCTCCTCAGTGACTTACAGAGACGCGAGGCCGCCCGCACGCCAGGGCGCGAACGGGCGGAGGTCCACCGCAGGCTTTTCCCCGTTCAGCAGGGCCGCGAGCGAACGCGCGGCGAGCGGCGCGAGGCTGATGCCGCTTTTGTACAGTCCCGTGGCGATGGCGATGCCCTGCGCTTCGTCGAGCCACCCGAGCAACGGCAGCCGGTCAGCACTGCGGGGCCGCAGGCCCGACCAGGTTTCCACCATGCCGAACTGCGGGATCTGAACGCCCGGGAAAAACCGCGCCAACTCTCCCCCCAGATGTCTTTCGCCTTTTTCGTCGAAGCGCGTATCCCAGATGCGCGGTTCCGTGGTGGCCCCCGCGACCAGCTGGTTTCCGCGGGGAATGAGATAGAAGCGTTCGCTTCCATGCAGCATGGTGCGCGTGCCGTGGAAGTTGGGAAGCAGCGCGAGCTGTCCTTTCACGGGGTAGAGGGGCATGGCCAGGCCGAGCAGCTTGAGCGGCTCATTGCTCCAGGCCCCCGCGGCGATCAGCACACGGGAGGCGCGCAGGGTGCGGGAGCCACCGGACGTGGCCAGCGTCACCGTATTGAGGTCCCCCTCGCGCCCGATGCCCACAGGAGTCGCACCCGCCAGCATCGTCGCGCCCCCGCGCCGCAAGGCCGCTTCCAGGGCTTCCAGCAGGACGCGGTTGTTGACGTACGCTTCATCCGGGAAGTGATAGGCCCTTATGGGGCCGGGCGCGCCGTAGGGCTTGAGAAAATCGGGCCATCCGTCCAGGCGGGTGAACCGTGAGGCGCGCTCCCGCCTCAGCTGGTCTTCGCGTTCCTCGAGGACCCGGCGGGCCTCCGCATCGTGCGCGGGGTCACCGGGAAAAATCTGGTAGTCGCCCCCGCGCTCGTACGGCACACGGACTCCCGAGGCGGCTTCGATGCGGGCCAGCCAGTCGGGATACAGGGGGATGGACCGCAGATAGAAGTTGCGGAACGGCGAGCCGCCGAGTACCCCCGCACGCATGACGAGAATCCCGGCCGCGGCCCACGAGGCGCGGGCCAGGCCGGCCCCGGATGCGTGCGGATCCACCACCACCACGCGCTTGCCTTGCTGTTGCTGTTCGAAGGCGACGGACAAGCCCATGATGCCCGCGCCCAGGACGATGAGATCGTAGGGGGCGTTGTCGTGGTGCTTGTCGCCGGGCGGGGGGGATGAGGAGGCGTTCATGGGCGCAGGGACGCGGCCTGTCGCGCCTGTCGCGTCTGTACGGATGCCCACTCTCCCACATCCGCCAGGAACCTGATCTGGGAACGGACGGCCTTGTCGAAGTCGCCCAGATGGAGCGATTCGTTTTCCGAATGCGCGTTGGTGTAGGGATCCTCGATGCCCACGAGCAAGGCGGGCACGTCGCCGAGCACGGCGGTGAACATGTCGACGAAGGGGATGGTGCCGCCGCAGCCGATGCACACGGCGTCGTTACCGTACCCGGCGGAGAGGCTTTTGCGCGCCACCTCGAACACCGGATGATCGGGACGCGTCTTCCAGGGCTTGGCGCCCTGTTCGGGCACGATGTCCAGCTGCAGGCCCCACGGGCAAACGGCCTTCAAATGATCGATCACCCGTTGCGTGCAGACGTCGGGATCCATGCCGGGCGCGAGGCGCAGCCCGATGCGGGCCCACGCGGATTCGAGCAACACGTTGCCGGCGGACTTGCGCAGACCGGCTTCCACGGCGTTGACGGAGAACGACGGCTCGCGCCACACTTTCTCGAGGTAGTCTTCGGGCGCGCCGTGGAGCGTCACGCCGTCGAGTACCCCGGCCTGCTCGCGGAACACCTCTTCGGTCATGCCGAGCGCGCGGAAGTCGGCGCGCTCTTCGCCCGTGGGCGGCGCCACCTGCTCGCGCAGGCCCGCGACCGCCACGCGTCCCTGCGCGTCGCTGAGGGTCGCCAGCATCTTGCACAGTCCTTGCACGGGGTCGGGGATGGGGCCTCCCCACATGCCGGAATGCAGAGGAGACTTCAGGGCCGCGACGGTGAGGTCCATCGTCACAAGCCCGCGAAGGCTGGTGGTGAGGCTGGGCTTGCCCACGTCGTAGTTGGAGAGGTCGGTCAACACCATGTAATCGCACGCAAGGCGCGCCTTGTAATGTTCGAGGTAGTCCGCGAGATGCGGGCTGCCGATCTCCTCTTCGCCCTCGATCAACACCTTCACGTTCACGGGAAGGCTCCCCGAGGTCTTCAGCCAGGCCGCGAGCGACGCGGCGTGCACGGCGATGCCCGCCTTGTCGTCCGCCGTGCCGCGGCCGTACAGCCGGCCGTTACGCTCCGTGGGTTCGAACGGCGGCGACGTCCACAGTTCCTCGCGCATCGGGGGCTGCACGTCGTGATGCGCGTAAAGCAGTACGGTCGGCGCGTCGGGCGCGCCCCGCCATTCGGCGAACACGCACGGGTGCGCGCCCGGGTTGCCGGGCAGGTTCCAGACCTCCACGACGGGCAGGCCCGCCTCGCGCAGCCATGCGGCCGTCGCCTCGGCGGAGCGTTTCACGTTTTCGGGATCATAGCCGTCGAAGCTGACGCTGGGAATCCGCGCGAGGGCCTTCAGGGCGTCGATGACCGCGGCGCGATGGGTGTCGAAATGTGACAGCGCGGCTTCAACGCTTTGTGTCAGGTGGCGGGTGTCGGGTGGCGGGTGTTCAGAATTCATCAGACTTCAGTTTCCGATTGATGATTCGTTGGAGCGGATCAAGCCTTGAATGGTTTTCCTGACGATGATCATTCTGTCATGAACGTCGCATGTTTCTGCTTCGGTAAAATATCCGATTCGTTCGGCCATGACGATGATGGTATCCAGTTCGGCAAGGCTACCCCTGGCTATTTTCAGATAACGGACAAATTCTGCGGGAGAACGTGCATGTCCCTCGGCGATGTTGGCTGCTACTGAGACGCAGGCACGACGTAATTGATCCGCCATGCCAAACCGCTCCTCGGAAGGAAGCCGGCGAACCAGACCATAGATCCCGGGTCCAAGATCGATTGCATGTTTCCACGCATCCAGATCCCGGTACCCCCGTGTCGTTTCATGACGGCTTCCACCCGCCACCCGCCACCCGACTCCCGACATTATTCCGCCGCCTTCCATTCAGCCCGTACCGCCTCGATCAACGGCTTGATGCCCGCTTCGCTCATGTCGAACTTTCCGCCCGCGGCCCCGAACAGGTCCGCCAGGCCCCGCGTGCCGCCCAGGGACAAGGCCTTCTTGTAGAGCGCCAGCGCTTCGGCAGGGTTGTCGAGGGAGCGCTTCCACACCTGCAGCGCGCCCAGCTGCGCGATGCCGTATTCGATGTAGTAGAACGGCAGTTCGAAGATGTGCAGCTGACGGTGCCAGGCGTGCGCGCGGTACTCTTCCAGCCCGCTCCAGTCGACCTGCGCGCCGAAGCGCTCGTCCAGCGACAGCCAGAACCGCGTGCGTTCCGCCGGCGTGTGTTCGCGGCTGTAGATCCAGTGCTGGAACGCATCGATGGTCGCCACCCACGGCAGGATGCGGAACACCTCTTCGTTCTCGGTACGGATGGCGCGCTTCACGTCATCAGGTGTGTAGAACACGTCGAGATGTTTCGCGCCCAGGCGCTCCATCGACATGGAGGCCACTTCGCAGAACTCCATCACCGACTGCCGGTTGAACGGCAGGGCTTCATCGCGCGCGAGGAGGTAGTGGAAGGCGTGGCCGCCTTCGTGCAGCAGCGTGAACACGTCCTGGTTGAGCCCCACCGCGTTCATGAAGATGAACGGCAGGCGGGTTTCCGTGAGGCTGCTCTGGTAACCGCCGGGCGCCTTGCCCACGCGGTTGTCGAGGTCCATCAGGCCGCCGTCGCGCAGCACCGCGAACAGGGAGTGGAGTTCCGGATCGAGTTTCGCGAAGATCGCGTCGACACCGGCGATCAACTCCTCCGAGGTTTTGAAAGGACGCAGCGGCGGGCGCCCGTGCGAGTCGCAGTTGAGGTCCCAGGGGCGCAGCGCGTCGAGTCCGAGCGCCTTGCGGTGGGCCTCCAGCGCTTCGCGGTACACGGGCACCACCGCCTTTTCCACGGCCTCATGAAAGTCGAAGCAATCCTGCGGCGTGTAATCGCGCTGCTTGCTCTTGAAGGTGTAGTCGATGAAGTTGAGGCCGATGTTGGCCGCGATCCGGCGACGGATCACCAGCATCTTGTCGTACAGCGCGTCAAGCGTGTCGCGGTCCTGCAGCCGGCGCGCGGCGATGGCGCGCCAGGCTTTTTCGCGCCGGGGGCGGTCGGGCTCCTGCAGGATGGGGGAGAGCTGGCTCAGGGTTTTGGTTTCGCCTTCCCACTCCACCGTCTGCGAGCCGGTGATCTTCTGATACTCGTTGGAGAGCTTGGCCAGCTCGGTGTACAACGGAATGTTCTCTTCGCGGTACAGTTCGATGCCGCTGCGCACCGCCGCCAGCCATTTGGAATGGTCTGCGGGCAGATCGGCGACCGCGGGATGCGCCACCAGCTTCCGGTTCAGCGCGTCGTCGATCGGCGCGAGTTCCGGTTCGATCTTCTCCACGAAGTGCATGTAACGCGCTTCGATCTCCTTGTCCTGCGTGTAGCAGGTCATTTCGATATAGCGGCGCGCGGCTTCTTCGCCCACGGCGTCGGACAGTTCCGACCAGTCGGCGATCCACCGTTTCAGGGCGG
>CAYQFG010000080.1:0-9441 GCA_964416695.1 uncultured Bifidobacterium sp. | reverse complement strand
ATGAACCGGGAAGGGAACGCATGGAACAGCAAAATACCTTTCCGGAGGTGCGTCCATGGTGCGGCTCGGGCGCTAGCGCTTCCAGGGCCCGGCCCTTCAAAACCTGCCCTGCGTCCAGCCGCTTCCCCGACGCGGTTTCCCCCACCCGGAGGCCCCCCAAGCCGCCCCGCCGTTGCGGGGCTCGCACCCACCCCAGGCCACCGCATCCGCCCGCCGGAGGCCTTCTGCGGAAGCCCCCGGCGCCTCACCACCCTTCCCCTCCCGTCCCGCACCTCCCAAAGTACGGCCTTAAAATCGCTACCTTTGGAGGTCTCACAGAAAGGCCCGCCCGTCGGGACAACATCATGGCCAAGAAGTCCGCACAAAAATCCAGGTCCGCTGCCACCGCAGCGAAAGCCGCGAAACCGGCGTCCGCAAAATCCGCGAAGTCCGCGAAGTCCGGCGACAAAAAAGTGAAGGTCGTGCTCGCTTATTCCGGCGGTCTTGACACTTCGGTGATCATTCCGTGGCTGGTGGAGAACTACAACGCCGAGGTGATCGCGTACGCCGCCGACGTGGGCCAGGGCAAGGTCGAGGTGGAGCCGCTGAAGAAGAAGGCGCTGGCGACCGGCGCGTCGAAGTGCTACGTCCTCGACTTGCGCAAGGAGTTCCTCGAAGAGTACGTGTGGCCGACGCTGCGCGCGGGCGCGAAGTACGAGAACCAGTATCTGCTGGGCACGTCGATGGCCCGCGCCCTGATCGCGAAGCACCAGGTGCTGATCGCGGAGAAGGAAGGCGCCACCGTGGTCTCGCACGGCGCGACCGGCAAGGGCAACGACCAGGTCCGTTTCGAACTGACGTACCGCGCGATGAACCCGCGCCTGAAGATCATCGCGCCCTGGAAGGATCCGCTGTGGACGATCCGTTCGCGCGAGGACGCGATCGAATACGCCGAGGCGCGGAAGATTCCGCTGACCGTCTCGAAGAAGAAGATCTACTCGGAGGACGGCAACCTGTGGCACCTGTCGCATGAGGGCGGCGTGCTCGAGTACCCCGACGAAGAACACACCTACGACATGCTGAAGATGGGCGTGACGCCCGAGAACGCCCCGAACAAGGCGGAGTACGTCCTCATCGAGTTCGACAAGGGCACCCCCGTCGCGGTGAACGGCAAGAAGCTGGGCGCGGTGGCGCTGCTGGAAACGCTGAACAAGATCGGCGGCAAGCACGGCGTCGGCCTCGTGGACATGGTGGAAAACCGCCTCGTGGGCATGAAGTCCCGCGGTGTGTACGAGACCCCCGGCGGTTTCCTGTTGTACCGCGCGCATGAGTACCTCGAGCAGCTCGTGCTGGACCGCGACACCATGGCGTACAAGCAGATCGTGGCGCAGAAGTACGCGCAGATGGTCTATGACGGTTTGTGGTTCACGCCGCTGCGCCAGGCCCTCGACGCGTTCGTCAACAACACGCAGGAAGTGGTCAGCGGCTGGGTGAAGCTGAAGCTCTACAAGGGCAACGCGACGCTGGCCGGCATGGACAGCCCGTTCTCGTTGTACGACGCGGGCCTCGGTGGTTTCTCCGACGTGGAGACCTACAACCAGCAGGACGCGAACGGCTTCATCCGCTGCCTCGGCTTGCCGATGCAGACGCGTGCGCTGCTGCTGGGCAAGAAGAACCCGGTGAAGTTCTGAAGGTTTTATGAATCGCGTCGAGATGACTTCGAGTTTTCACCAGGCATCGCATCATGCGATTTCCGTGCGACTTGAACAATCAGAACTCGACGCGATTCACCCTGCGGGCGGCCTGATCGCAACCCGTCTGCTTCATCGGCCTCGTCGTCGTAGCACCACTACGACTCCTCGGTCCTCTTGGCATCCGGGTCACGCTCAAGCCGTAAAACATCCAGAACGCCTTACAAGGTTTCCTATCAAAATGCGGAGCATCCCGTCGTGAAACTCGGCGTCGTCCTGACCGCCGGTGGCAGCGGCGCACGCTTCGGCGGGCCCATCCCCAAGCAGTTTCTGGAAATCAAACCCGGGCTTCCCCTGCTGCGTTGTGCCCTTGAAACCTTCAACGCCTTCCCGGGCGTTGAAGCCATCGCGCTGACACTCCCGCCCGATCGCGTCGAGGACTGGACGCCACTGATGGCAGACTTTCCCAAGCTGCGCGTGGTGGCGGGCGGACCCGAACGATGGATCTCGGTCAGGAACGGCGTGGATGCGCTCCCCGCTTCGGTGACTCAGGTTTTGATTCACGATGCCGCGCGTCCGTTCACGCCGTGGAGCGTGATACGACGTTGCCTGCAGGCTCTCGAGCGCGGCACATCCGTGATCGCCGCCATCGGCGTGACCGATACCGTAAAAGAGGTCGACGGCGCGTTCGTCATCAAGACTCATGACCGTTCCAAACTGATCCGCGTACAGACCCCGCAAGGTTTTCCGCGCACGGTTTTGAACGACATCTACGCGCGCGGCGTTCCGGCGGAGCCCATGCCGACGGACGAGGCCATGATCGTCGAGGCTACAGGCCTACCGGTTGAATGGGTGGAGGGGAGCTTTCTCTCCCGCAAGATCACCACGCCCGAGGATTGGGAGTGGGCCGAATGGACGCTGGCGCGGATTGAAAAGGGTATTCTTCACCTCGAAGACTAGGCCGGGCTGCGACCGGCGCGAGCGGCCAGGAAAGGCTTTTCGCGTTCGTAAGCATGAGCGCTTGGGCGCGAATCTCCGGCGTTAGCCTTCCTCGTCGTACAACCAGTACGACTGCGTCGGGATGCCTGGCCTCGCTTGGTCTCGCTCCGGCTTTGCGGGAACAGCTCCATCCAAAGGATGATTCAATGAAGATAAAGATTGGCATCGGACAGGACAGCCACCGCATCCGCGAGACGCGCGAAAAACCCTTCGTGCTCGGAGGCGTCACGTTCGATGAGCCTTTCTGCCTCGAAGGCAACAGCGACTCCGACGTCATCCTCCACGCGATCACCAACGCGATCTCGGGCGTGACGGGGCGGCCGGTTTTGGGGCCCGTGGCCGATAAATTGTGCAAGGCCGGTGACACCGACAGCGCGACATACCTGAAGGTCGCCCTCGACGACCTGACGACCCTGGGTTACAAGGTGGGGCACGTGTCGTTGACCCTGGAATGCCTGCGGCCGAAGATCATTCCCAAGATGGATGCGATCCGCACACGTGTCGCGGAGTTGTTGGGGGTTGGCGTCGGGGACGTGGCGATGACGGCGACGACGGGTGAGGGGTTGACGGATTTCGGCAAGGGTTTGGGTGTGCAGGCGTTCGCGGTGGTGACGGCGGAATCGCTGTAGGCGACCGCATCGGAAATAAACTCGGCCTTTAAAATCAGGCGTCGTGACGGCTGTCACAGACGGATTTTTCTGCGTTTACGATCGTTTCCCACATGCGATACGATCGACCCATCCCCGGACGGATTTCATACCGTTTGCGGGGGCATGATTATACGGCGCCGGGCATTTATTACATCACCATTTGCACTCATGATCGGGAATGTTTGTTCGGCCACATCACCAACGGCCGTCTGATCCCCAATATTCATGGTGATATCGTACGCGAGGAATGGATCGGCACGTCCCACATACGTCCGGAAATCCGGTTGGACGAATTCGTTGTGATGCCCAACCATTTACACGCGATTATTTGGATTGTGGAGAACGTGCCCGATTCGGCAGACGCCGAATCGGGAGGGGCGCACGACTGTGCGCCCAACGGACACAACACACACGCGGAGGCGCACGACCGTGCGTCCACCGAATGCAACACACACGCGGAGGCGTACGACCGTGCGCCCAACGTATACGAGGCACGCAAGGGGGTGCACAGCCGTGCGCCCCACGGTTACGACACACGCAAGGGGGCGCACAGCCGTGCGCCCCTCCGTCGAACGAACCGATCATTGGGGGCGTTCATCGCCGGATTCAAATCCATCGTTACCAAACGCATCAACATCGCACGGGGAACACCCGGCATTCCGGTATGGCAACGAAATTATTATGAACGCGTCGTTCGGGATGAACAGGCATTGCGGACGATCCGCCGTTATATACGTGACAACCCGGCCAATTGGGGCCGAAAACGCTAAATCGTTTTCACCCGCAATTTCGCGACGGCCTCGATATGACTGGTCTGCGGATAGAAATCAAACACCCGCATGTCCTCCAGCTCGTACGGCCCCGCCAGCAGTTCCTTGAGGTCGCGCGCCAGCGTCACCGGGTTGCACGAGACGTACACCAATTGCGGCACCGGCCGCTTGACCAACCACGCGCGCACCGCCTTGTCGAGACCTTCGCGCGGAGGATCAATGACGGCCGCGCGCGGCGCGACCTTGTCGAGCGGGTTTCCCCCCGGCGTGGTCACCACCTTCTCCAGCGCCTCGGAGAAGAACAGCCCGCTCTCCCCCACGTTGCGCCGCGCATAGGCCAACGCGTGCTTGTTGAACTCGATGCACACCACCCGCTCAAAGCGATCTTTCAGGAAGGCCCCGAACAGGCCCACACCCGAATACAGGTCGAACGCTACCGTCTCGGGACCGCCCTGCAGATCACCCAGCGCATAGGGGATCAACTTCTGCGTCATCTCGAGGTTGCTCTGAAAAAACCCCCGCAATGGAAAGACGATGTCGCGGTCGAGCACGCGCACGGTGATTTCGGCATTGAGGTCCTCATCGGCGCGCGCCATCTGCGGCTCGCCTTCCACTGTCGTATGGCCGTATGCGAGGAACCGTTCCGGGCCATGCGGGCGCGCCTTCTCGGCGAACACCGGCGCAAGCGCCGGGTGGGCCACCGGGCAAGCGGCCACGCGGACGAAATCATGCCCGCCGCGCCCGAGGAAACCGGTCTGCCCGGCGCGATTCACGTGGGCCTGAATGCGGTTGCGATACCCCAAGGGGGCACCGGTCTCGATCCTGAGGTCGGGAAGATCGAAACCAGCCATACGACGGAGCGAGTCGCGGACGAGCTCCACCTTCAGGCGCGCCTGCGCGGCGGGATCGATGTGCAACCAGTCGCACCCGCCGCAAACGCCCGCGAGCGCGCACGGCGGCGCGACGCGGTCGGGCGAGGTCGTCACGACCTCGAGCAGGCGCGCCCGGGCAAAATCCTTCTTCGCCTCCACGATTTCGACCTCCACGGTCTCCCCCGGAAGCACGCCGGGAACGAACACCACGCGCCCCTCATGGCGCGCGAGGCCGTCGCCGCCGGGAACCAGTTTATCGATATGGAGGGAAATCGCGGAGGTCATGGGTCAAACGTAGATATCGGGCCTGAAAGGGACTGCTCAAGGAGCAATGCGCATTCATAACGGATACGGCACGACCATGTTCTTCATACCGAAGTGGTCAAGAACCTTGCTGCTTCCTGGGCATTGCTCATTGAGCATTGAGCATTGCTTATTGTCCATTCCCTACCCCGGTTCCGGCCACGGGTGCTTCGGATACCGCCGCTTGAGTTCCTTGCGGATCTCCGCGTACGAACCCTTCCAGAACGCCGTCAGGTCGGATGTTTTCTGCACCGTGCGGTAGTTGGGCGCGAGGATGTCGTAGGTCACGTCCTGCCGTCCCATGAGGATCCTGAACCGCCCCTGCATGCCCACGAAGTCGCCCAAGCGTGCCGAAAGCTCGGGCGGCGTCTTTTCGAAGTACGTGATCTTCCCGCGGCGCGGCCCCGGCAGCTTGGCCGATGTCGGCGCCTCCTTCTCCAGAAACGCCGTCAAGCCATAACCGAGATACTCCTTGAGGAGGGCCGACACGTTCACGTCCTGAAGCTGCTTCAGGCTTTTTTTCCCCTGCACCGCCTCGTGCCAGATCAGCTCCCAATCGTCGTCACCGAGTTCCGGCATCCCGCTTTCGGGACACAACCTGTGCGCCAGCTTGATGCGGTGAATCCACTGCTGCGCCTCTTCGTCGATCGGCAGCGAGATTTCGCCCGACCGGAGTTTGGCCAGCAAGGTTTCCGATGCGTCGCTCCCGCGCGACACCATCTTCTCCCGGCGCTCCAGGACGAGCCCTCTAAACGTCAGCCGTTCCTCGCGACGCAGCTGCCCTTTTTTCTCGTCGTACTCTTCGGCCTCGACCCACACGCATTCATCGGGGAATGACGCCTTCACCCAGGACGCCTCCACGGGAAGGAACAGCGGAATCGTCGTCTGCTTCGCACGGTCCTTCCCGCCCGATTCATGCACCTCAAGCGCGAGCAAGGCCTGCACCTGCGCCGGAGCCGTGGCCACGCCCTTGCGCCCGTCCGCCAGCTGAAAACTGCTGCCACCCGGCACACGCGCGGCCAAACGCTCCGTGTACACGATCAGAAAAAGCTTCGTCGCCGTCTCACGCAATCCCTCCACCGCATCGCCGGTTTTCGACGAGGACTCTTGTTTTTGTTGGGGGGGTGAGGTGGCGGCCTTCGGGTGGTGTTTCGCCTTGTCCATCAAGGCGAGGAACTGGCGAAACGCGCCGAGCTGTTCACGATCGGCGGTTTTGGGTTCCGCAGCGAGATCCTCGCCGAGGGCGAACAGGTCGGAAAGATTCTTGCCGCCCGCGCCGCGCTTCCCCGATGACAACGCCGCCGCCATGGCGGCGACCTGCCGCTTCAAGGCCCTATCGCCTCCGGCCGCGTCGTGAAGCACGCGCGCGAGATCGGGAGAGGCCGGCCAGTTCATCAGCTCGCGGCCCAATGATGTGATCCGCCCGCCTTTCAGCGCCGCGATGCGCGCGAGCTTCGCTTCCGCACGCGCCCACGCTTCGACCCCGGGAGGGGTGGGCCACTCAAGACCATGCGCCTGCGCATCGAGATCCCGCGTGCCCGCGTCGTCGGGCCTTCCCGCGCGATCGGCCAACGCGTGCCACGCGAGTGCCGCCTCGGACAGTTCGATGCGCAAAATCTCGGGCTCGAGGCGCGCCGCCATCACCGACTCCCGCATCGCGTCCCACAGGCGGATGCACGTGCCCGGCGCGGTGCGGCCGGCACGGCCCGCACGCTGCACCGCATTGGCGAGCGCGATGGGGCGCAGATACAACGTGTTCAGATCGCGCTCCGCGTCGTAGGACGCCACGCGGTGCAGCCCCGCGTCGATCACCGCAGTCACGCCGGGCACCGTCAACGAGGTTTCCGCCACGTTGGTGGTCAGCACCACCGCGCGCCCTCCTTCGGCGACGCGCAGGGACTCCTGCTGCGCGGCCAGCGGCATCGATCCGTGCAGTTCGCGCAGCAGCAACCCTTGCTCGCGGCACCAGGCCGCGATCGCGTCGCCACACCATTTGATCTCACCCGCCCCCGGCAAAAACACCAGGGTCGAACCCGCTTGCAGTTTTTGCATCGCCTTCAGCGCGCGCAACACCTGCTGCGGCAAGAGTTCGTTCAGGCGCGGCGGCTGATGCTCAATGGTCACCGGATACGCACGCCCTTCGACCGTCACCGTGCGCGCATCGGGCAGGTAAGCCGCGAGACCTTCACCATCGAGCGTGGCCGACATGACCACCAGCCTCAGGTCGGGACGCGCCGACGCGCGCAGGTGGCGGCACCACAACAGGCAGAGGTCAGCCTCCCACGCGCGCTCGTGGAACTCGTCGAGGATGACGGAATGAACGCCCTTGAGGGAGGGATCGCGCGCGAGGCGCTGGCGAAACATGCCGTAGGTCATGAACAGCACGCGCGTATTCGGGCCCGCCGCGCTCTCGAAGCGCACCTGGTAGCCGATGGTTTCGCCGAGCGCGCTGCCGTATTCCTCGGCCACACGGGCCGCCAGCGCGCGCGCAGCGATGCGGCGCGGCTGCAACACGATCACCTGGCCCGTGTCCGCGCCCTCGCGGAGCAACCAGCGCGGTACTTGCGTGGACTTACCCGTGCCCGGCGGCGCGGACAGGATCAACGCGCCGGTGGCCCCCGTGCCTTCAAGCGCCGCGAGGATCTCGCCGCGCGCGGCGGTGACGGGGAGGGAGGTCGACACGAAGAGTCCTTTCGAGTTCAATGGCAATGCTCAATGAACAATGCTCACGAGAGCGCGATTTCGGAGCCAAGATAAAATCCGCTTGTTTGAGCATTGAGCATTGCTCATTGAGCATTTTCGAACACTGATTCCGTCAGGACCTGTAGCTCCCGTTGATCTTCACGTAGTCGTAGCTGAAGTCGCAGGTCCAGTAAGTCCAGGAAGCCGCGCCCACGCCGAGGTCGAGGCGCACGGTGACGTCCTTCGCCTTCATGCGCTCGGCCATGTCATCTTCGTTCACGGGAAGCGGCAGACCGTTCTCGAACACACGCACGCCGCAGAATTCGAGGGCGAGGTTCTCCATGACGAGCGTCGCGCCGGAGTAACCCGCGGCCGCCATGACGCGACCCCAGTTGGCGTCGCCGCCGAAGAAGGCGGTCTTGACCAGCGGCGAGTTCGACACCGCGCGGCCCACGGCCTTCGCGTCGGCTTCGTTGACCGCGCCGACGACCTCGACCGTGATGAGTTTCGTCGCGCCTTCGCCGTCGCGCACGATGGCCCGCGCCAGGTCCCCCATCAACCCCGCCAGCGCCGCATCGAACGCGGCCTGCTCGCCCGCCGCGAGAGCGGCGTACTCCACCCCCGACGCCCCGTTCGCCAGCAGGATCACCGTATCGTTGGTGCTCATGTCGCCATCCACCGAGATGGAGTTGAACGTCCGCTCCACGGTGTCCAGGAACCGCGCGTTGTAGCCTGAAGGAAGCGCGATGTCCGTAGTGAGATACGCCAGCATGGTGGCCATGTTGGGGCAGATCATGCCCGCGCCCTTCGACGTCCCGCCGAGGCGCACCTCGCGTCCGCCCAAGGTGAGTGAGACCTGCGCCGTTTTGGGGAAGGTGTCCGTCGTCATGATGGCGCGGTGGAAAGGCGCCTCTCCATGTCCCGCCGCCAGCGTCGCGATGCCGCGTCCGAGCTCTTCCATCGGCAACGGTTCACCGATCACCCCGGTGGACGACACCAGCACTTCGCCCGCCACGGCGGTCCCGTCGCGCAGGCGGGCCACGGAATCGAGGGCGTCCCGGTAGCCGCGCTCACCCGTCGCCGCGTTGGCGTTGCCGCTGTTGACGAGGATGTGCGACACCGGCTTGCCGGTGGCGATCACTTCGCGGCACAGGACCACGGGCGCCGCCGCCGCCGCGTTGCGCGTGAACGCGCCGAAGGCGCGGGCCGGCGGTTCGCTGACCAGCAAGCCCGCATCGGGATTGCCGTTCTTCTTGATGCCGCAGGCGGTGCCGGCGGCGGAAAAGCCTTGGGGAAATGCGACGTCCTGCATGAGCGGCCTGTAATCGGGGAAAACGGCGGGACTTGATCTCCGCCCTGTCCGATCAGCGGGAAAAAGTGCTAAAACGAGGGGAAATTGGGGAAACTTGATATTTCCCCAAAAGAGGCTATGTTGCTTCCTAACAACTGACATCCTGTACGCCGGAACGTGGGCCCCAGCGGGCTTGCGTTCTTT
>CAYQFG010000079.1:0-9844 GCA_964416695.1 uncultured Bifidobacterium sp. | reverse complement strand
CAATAGAACAATGAGGCAATGAAGCAATAGGACAAGCGCACAGGGAACCCAGGGAGGCCGTACACGGAAGGCAGAGGTGCCGCGCTGCCGCACTCCCCCGTCCCCCGCCGAAGCGCCCATCCCTGCGGCATTGCCCTTGCCTTCCCTTGTTGTGATGCTGTGAGGTGGTGATGCTGTGAGGTTGCATGCTGTGAGGTTGTGATCTCCTGATGCCATCATTCCGGGATGCTATCCTTTACGTCATGGAGCCTCCTCACGTGACGTCCGCCTCCGGACCTTCCGCGTCATCGTCCTCCGCGGCGACGCCCGCGGACGCGCTCATCGAGCTGCGCGGTTTGCACAAATCCTTCGGCGCGCAGCGGGTGTTGCGCGGCGTCGACCTGAGCGTTCGCCGCGGCGAGACGCTGGTGATCCTCGGGGCCTCGGGCGGCGGCAAGTCCGTCATCCTGAAACACTGCATCGGCTTGCTCAAGCCCGACGCGGGTGAAGTCCGCGTCGACGGCACCGTGATTTCGTCACCGGAGACCACCGATCTCGCCACCATTCACCGCCGCATGGGCATGCTGTTCCAGGGCGCGGCGCTGTTCGACTCGATGACCGTCGGCGAGAACGTGATCTTCGCCGTCCGTGAACACGATCGGTCCCTCACTGCAACGCAACTCCGCGAGATCATGGAGCGCAACCTCGCGCTCGTGAACCTGAAGTCCGACGTGGCCGGCAAAATGCCGGCGGAACTTTCTGGCGGCATGAAAAAGCGGCTGGGCCTCGCCCGCGCGCTCGCCCTCAAGCCCGAAATCCTGCTGTACGACGAACCCACCACGGGGCTCGATCCGGTCACCTCCGAGATCATCAACGACCTGATCCGCGACATGCAACACAAGCTGGGTATGACCAGCGTGGTCGTCACCCACGACCTCGCCTCCGCCTTCAAGATCGCCGACCGTCTGGCCTTCCTGTACGAAGGCCGCATCATTTTCACCGGCACGCCGGAGGAACTGCGCGCCTGCGAGGACCCGCGCGTCCGGGAATTCGTGGGCGCGTAACCCCGGACGACCTCCCGCGCCAAACACGTGCCATTTTGGGCCCTGCTTTTTCGTGCGCGCGCTTCCCGAGTGTTATATTCAGGGTATGGCCAAGCCCGAAAAAACCTCCAAATCCGCCAAAAACGTCACGTTTGCCTGCAAGGAATGCGGGGACACCTTCTCCAAGTGGGCCGGGCGCTGCCCCTCGTGCGGGACCTGGGACAGCCTGATCGAGTTCAAGGACGCGCCGGCCGAAGCCGCTCTAGCCTCGCGGGGACTGGGAGCACACAATCTTCCCAACCTTCCCGGAGGCCGGTTCAGTGTGGGGGGTGGAGCCGCCCAGGCCGCGTCAGGCCCTTCACAGGGTGCCGTGATGGCGCTCAAGGACGTTCCCGTGCGGGATGAACATCGCGTTTCCACCGGCATCGCGGAGTTCGACCGCGTCCTGGGCGGGGGGGTGGTGGAGGGCTCCCTGGTGTTGATCGGCGGAGATCCGGGCATCGGCAAGTCGACGCTATTGTTGCAAACCGCCGCGCTGCTCTCCGCCGGGGGCGTCAAGACGCTTTACATCTCCGGTGAAGAATCGCTGAACCAGTTGAAGATGCGCGCGGCGCGCCTCGAAACTCCGGGCTCGGACCTGCTTGTGGCCGCGGAAACCGACCTCAACGAGATTTTCCGCCGCGCCGCTGAAACCGCGCCGCAGGTGCTGATCATCGATTCGATCCAAACCGTGCACAAACCCGACGTGAACTCCTCGCCCGGGTCCGTCACGCAACTGCGCGAGGCCACTTTGGCCCTGATGGTGCACGCCAAGTCCACCGGTTGCGCGGTGTTCCTCGTGGGCCACGTCACCAAGGAAGGCCAGCTCGCCGGACCGCGCATCCTCGAACACATGGTGGACACGGTCATTTACTTCGAAGGGGAGCGCCACCACGCCTACCGCATCCTGCGCGCGGTGAAGAACCGTTTCGGCGCCACGCACGAGATCGGCGTGTTCGAGATGGGCTCCACCGGACTGCGCCAGGTACACAACCCGTCGGAAGCCTTCCTGCAAACGCGCGACGACCGCGCGCCGGGCTCGGTGGTGACGTGTTGCCTTGAGGGCAGCCGTCCGCTTTTGCTCGAAGTGCAGGCCCTCGTCGGCCGCACCAATTACGCCATGCCCCAGCGCGTGAGCATGGGCTTCGACCAGAAGCGTCTCACGCTGCTGCTGGCCATCCTGGAGAAGTTCGCCGGCCTCGAGATCGGCCCGCAGGACGTATTCATCAACCTGGCGGGAGGATTCCGGGTGGACGAACCCGCGATCGACCTCGCGGTCGCCGCGGCCGTGGCCGGGAATCACATGGGCAAGCAGTCCCTCCCGGCCACGCTGGCGCTGGGCGAGATCGGCCTCAACGGCGAGCTGCGGCCGGTGCCGCAGCTGGAGGCCCGCCTGCGTGAAGCGCAGCGGCTGGGGTTCAAGACGGCGGTGATTCCGGAGATGCAGAAAAACCTGCCGCGGGTGACGGGGATGGAATTGCGCATGGCCCGCCGGCTGCGGGATGCGTTGGAGATGTTGTTGGAGTGAGGACTTCAAGAAGGAATATGCCGGCTGGATTCCCGCCTGCGCGGGAATGACGGGCATATGACTTACAACGTGACCCCAGTGGAAGCGAATACGTCAGAGGAGGGTGCGGCTTCAACTCCCGGCAGGACACGCGAAATACCAAAGGGTATCTTTCCACCTCATGCCTTCCCCCGCCGCCGCTAGCGCCCCCACCCCGTTCTTCACCCTCGAAACGTCCTCCTCCGCCTCACCGTTTTCACGGGCCCGCGCGGGCGTGGTGCGCACCGCCCACGGGGAGATCCAGACCCCCGTGTTCATGCCCGTGGGCACCGCCGGGGCGGTCAAGGCGCTCAGCCCCCAGCGCGTCGAGGAGACCGGCGCGAACATCATCCTGGGCAACACCTACCACCTGTACCTCCGCCCCGGCACCGACCTGATCGCCCGCGCGGGCGGCCTCCACCGCTTCGCCAACTGGAAGCGCGCCATGCTCACCGACTCGGGCGGCTTTCAGGTGTGGAGCCTCGAGACGCTCCGCAAAATCAGCGAACAGGGCGTGGAGTTCCGCTCGCACATCGACGGGTCGAAACATCTGTTCACCGCCGAGTCGGTGATGGAGGCCCAGCGGAAGATCGGCGCGGACATCATCATGGCGTTCGACGAGTGCACCCCCTACCCCGCCACGCCCGCCGAGGTGCAGAAATCCCTGGGCTATACGCAGCGCTGGACCGAACGCGCCGTGGAGTGGCTGGCGAAGAATCCGCCGCTGCACGGCTACCAGCAGGCCTTTTTCGGCATCGTGCAAGGCGGGATGCACAAGGAGTCGCGCCAGGCCGCCATCGAACATCTGGCTCCGCTTGACCTCCCGGGCTACGCGCTCGGCGGCCTCAGCGTCGGCGAGCCCGCCCCTGTGATGTACGAGATCACGGAGTTCTGCACACCGCTGATGCCGGTGAACAAACCCCGTTACGTCATGGGCGTCGGAACCCCCTCGAATCTGCTGGAGTTGATCGCGCGCGGCGCCGACATGTTCGACTGCGTATTGCCCACCCGGAACGCGCGCAACGGGCTGGTCTACACCTGGGACGGCCCCTTGCATTACAAGGCCGCGCGCCATGCCCAGGAACTCGACAAACCCCTGGACGAACGCTGCGGGTGCTACACCTGCCGCAACTTCTCACGGGCCTACCTGCGTCACCTGTTCGTCGCGGGGGAATTCCTGGCCTTCGAGCTCGCAAGTCTCCATACCCTCACGTTTTATCAGGACCTCATGAAGGAAGCCCGCCGCCGGATTTTAGCCGGAACCTTCGAAAGCTGGAAAACCGGGCTGGTGGAACGCTGGGAGACGGGGAAAAAGGATTCCTGAACGGTATCCCCCCGACATCCCCCGGGAAAGGGGGACGCGTCCGCTTTTTCCGGAATCGCCCGCATGCATGCTGCTACATTAGAGGCTTGACGGTATATGACAGTTCTTGACAGCGCGTGGGCGTTTTTGACGGAATCCTGGCGGAACCATGCGGGAGTCTGAAGACTCCCCTCTCCCGGGCCGGGCCGTCCCGTCCATCGTCGTCCCGTGCCGTCCGTCCCGTCCCCCGCCCTTGCTCCCTCCCCGCCCCCGCGTCAGGATCCTCATGCGTCTGTCTCCGGTTTCCCTCCCCCTCGTGACCCTGTCCTTCGCCCTGCCCCTCGCGGCGGGGTTCCTCGCGCCGGCCCATGCCCAGCCTCAGGAACACGCCGTCTCCCACGAGTCCCCGCGCGAGGGGCAGCGTCCCCCCCAATCCCCTTCCCCGTCTTCAGACCCCGCCGCGCACGACGACCACCGTGACCACCGCGACCATCGCGGCACACCGTCCGGGCACCACATGGCGAACATCCTGTCCGAGCCCCTGGGATCCGGCACGGGATGGCTGCCCGGCGGGGCGCAACCGCATGAACACGCCGTGCACCTCAACGCCGGCGGGTGGATGATCATGACGCACGGTGAGGCCGTGCTGCGCTACAACACGGTGAACTTCAACAACCGGGATCGCTGGGCGACACAGCCTCCCTTATCGGGCGGACAAAGCGACTACCCGCGGCTCGAACGCGGTGGACGCATTCTGGACATGCCCAACTGGGCCATGCTGTCGGCGGAGCGTGTCACGCCGGGCGGCGGCCACCTCATGTTGCGGGGCATGCTTTCCCTCGACCCCGTGACGGTGGGACGGAAGGGCTACCCCCTGTTGTACCAGACGGGCGAGGGCCTGACCGACCGCCAGCATCCGCACGACCTGTTCATGGAGTTGGGCGTGCTGTATGCCCACCCTGTGGGCGAGAACCAGCGCGTGTTCGCTTACGCCGGTCTGCCCGGCGAACCGGCGCTCGGCCCGGTGGCGTTCATGCACCGGGGATCCATCGGCGGTAATCCCGACGCGCCGCTGGGCCATCACTTTCAGGACGCCACGCACATCACGCACGGCGTGCTCACGGCCGGTTACATCTACCGGCGCACCAAGCTGGACGCGTCGCTGTTCCGCGGCCGCGAACCCGACGCGGAACGCTACAACATCGATGTCGGCCCGCTGGACTCCTGGAGCGTCCGCGTCACCCAGAACGTGAAGGACTGGTCGCTGCAGGCATCCCATGCGCGCATCCACGCCCCCGAGCCCCACGACCACGGCAACGTGCACCGCACCACCGTCTCCGTGTCGAAAGCGCGCACCTACCGTCCCGCCGATCCCGTGCGTCATGAGAACACGTTCGTGTGGGGCATGAACGCGGGACATCACGGCACCATCGCGCACTCGCTCCTGCGCGAGAGCAGTCTCACCGCGCGGCCGGGACAACTGTGGACGCGCTGGGAAATCCTGCAACGCGGAGGCCAAGAACTGGATCTGGTGGGGAGTGCCGATGTCGACCGCCAGTACTGGGTCTATGCCCTGTCCATCGGGGCGGGGCGCCGGGTTCTGACCGTCGCCGGGACGGAGTTCTTCCTGGGGGCCCAGGGAACCCTGAACCTGCATGACGCCGAGCTGGAACGTTACTACGGGCGTTTCCCGCTGGCGGGGCAGGTGTTCCTGAAGGTGCGGCCCGCGTCCCTGTTCACGAAGAAAACCGCCGCCGCCGATGCCCCGCGCGCGACTGATGACCACGGGAGCCACGCGCACTGACGGACGTCAGGGAAAGACGGAACGGACGGACTGTGCGGCGGATGTCGCCGGCCAGGTCCGCCCGGCTAGCGCGTGCGCAAGCGCTTCAACTCTTCGTGCAGGACCTCGGCGGCGGGACGCGTCCTGCCGTCCTGGTCGCGCACGCGGTAGGGAATCCGCGTGATGAACGAACGCGTGGCGCAATAGCGGATGAAGTCTTCCGCGGTTTTGACGCGGCTTCCCGCGCGCTCGAGCTTGTGACGAAGATGCGCCTCCGCCTCCACCGCGGTGTGGGACGATCCGTTGCGGATGAATTCGATCCCCTGCTGGCGTCCCACGAACGCGAGCAGGGAGTCGATCTCGACGCGGGCTGACGCGGACGCGCCGGGACCGGCGAAGGTTTCGGCGAACACTCCGGCGAAGAACAGCGCCCACACCGCGACGATCCCTCCCCGGAGGAAACCGTGCGGCATTTTAACGGCCCGCCCTGCGCGCCCGTCCGCGCACGATGCGCCCCACCAGGTAAACGACGAAGCCCCCGGCCATCAGGTAGTTGCCCAGGGTGGCGTACAGGACGGTGTTGCCGCTGCGCGGCCCGGCGTAGTAGGCGATGCCGGCCAGAATGATGAGCGCGAATCCCGTCAACATGCAGGCCCACCCGATTTTTTCCCGGGGAGATTTTACGGACGCACTCGCGGAAGAATTCGCAGACGATGGATGTTGGGGATGCATGAGCGCAAAATAACAAGGAGGCCGAAGCGGGAAAACATCCGTCTTTCCCGTCTTGCGGTCTTGCGATCTTGCGGTCTCGTGATCCCGGGATGTCGCCCTGTTGTGACGTTGCTTCCGGCGTTGCCCGGGCCGGTGCGCGTCAGCGGTTGAGGTGATAGATCAGGGTGGACACGTCCGCCGATGTGACCCCGGCGATGCGCTGGGCATCGCCGACCGTGAGCGGCCGCCGCTGCGCCAGCTTCTGCACCGCTTCGCCGGAGAGGCCTTTGGCCGCCGCGTAATCGAAATCATCGGGGATGCGCAGCGACGCCAGCTTCAGGGTGCGGTCGATCTCGCGCCGTTGCCGCTCGAGGAAGCCCTGATATTTCTCGCTCGCCTCCAGGGACACCACCTCGGGGGCGGACAAGGAGGCCAGACTGATGTCCAGGGCGACCGCGAGGGCGCGCAGGGTGACCTCGGGCCGCCGGAGCAACGACAGCGCCTGCAGGGATTCCGTGACCGGTGCGCCGCCCTGCGCGGCCAGAAAAGGATTGATGGCGGCCGGCGTCACCTTGGCCTGCGCCAGCCGCTCGCGCACGGCCGCGATGCGCGCCGTGCGGTCGCGGTATTTCGCCAGCACCTGATCATCCACCAGACCGAGCGCATGGCCCTTTTCCAGCAACCGCTCTTCGGCGTTGTCCTGCCGCAGGTGCAGGCGGTATTCCGCGCGCGAGGTGAACATGCGGTACGGCTCGTCGATCTCGAGGTTGACGAGGTCGTCGGCCATCACGCCGATGTAGGATTCCGCGCGCGAGAGGATGAAGGGCTCGCGCCCCTGGATCTTCAGTGCCGCGTTGATCCCCGCGACCAAACCTTGCGCGGCGGCTTCTTCGTAACCGGATGTGCCGTTCACCTGGCCCGCGAAGTACAGGCCCGCAAGGCCGCCTTGCGCGCCGTCCCCGCCGGAGCGGCATTCGAAGGTCGCATGCAGCTGGGTGGCGTCCACGGCATCGTACTCCACCGCGTAACCGTAGCGGAGAACCCGGCAGTGCTGAAGGCCCGGCACCGTGCGCAGGGCCGCGTCCTGCACTTCGGCGGGAAGGCTGGAGGAGAACCCGTTGACGTAGATGCGGTCGCCCGCAAGGCCGTTGCCCCGCTGAAGCCCTTCGGGCTCGAGGAAGATCTGGTGGGAGTCGCGATCCGCGAAACGCGCGATCTTGTCCTCGATGGAAGGGCAGTAGCGCGGGCCGATGCCGGAGATCAACCCGGTGAACATCGGGCTGCGGTCAAAGCCCGTGCGCAGGATGTCGTGGGTCTCGCCGCTGGTGCGCGAGATCCAGCACACGGCGCGGTTGGCGGGAGGTTTGTCCGTGCGGAACGAGAAGGGAAAGGGCTCGTCGTCACCGGGCTGGACGACCACCTGGTCGTAGTCCAGGGAGTCCGCCGCGAGGCGCGCGGGGGTTCCCGTCTTCAGGCGCCGCGTTTTGAGCCCGAGGTTCTTGAGGGTGTGGGCCAGCTTGAGGGCGGCGGGTTCGCCCGCGCGCCCTCCGGTCTCCGCCGCCAGCCCGGTGTGCATCACCGCGCCCAGGAAGGTTCCCGACGTGATGATCAGGGCGCGGCACCCGAGCGTACGCTCGCCCCCCCCCCCACCCGGTCCTGATCCTGCGTCCACGAACAACCGGAAACGTCCGTCGGCGTCGCGCGTGAAGTCCGTGAGTTCGCCCGCGATCAACGTCAGGTTGGGCGTACGGGCGAGGAGGTCCTGCATGAGGGCCGCGTACTCGTCCATGTCCATCTGCGCCCGCGGGCCCCAGACGGCGGGACCCTTGGTGTGGTTAAGCATGCGGAAGTGAATGCCCGCCTGATCCGCCACCACGCCCATCAGGCCGCCGAGGGCGTCGATGTCGCGCACGAGTTGCCCCTTCGCCAGCCCGCCGATGGACGGGTTGCAGGACATGCGGCCGATGGCCTTGAGGTCCATCGTGATCATGGCGGTGCGACAGCCCAGGCGGGCTGCGGCGTGGGCGGCTTCAATGCCGGCATGGCCCCCGCCGATGACGACCACGTCGAAGGAGTCCGGAGACAGGTCAGGAGGGGTCACGTCAAGAGTCGTCATGTCGGGGAACCGGGATGGCGCGGGAGAGCAGGCGGTCACGCGATGGTGCCGCGACGGAAGCGCAAACGGACGGCAGGCGGGGGAACAAGGGCATGGGACGGAAAAAATAGGTATTGGGGGCTCGGGTCGGTGTGTTGGGAGCGGAGGGGGGCGGAGGGGGGATAGAAGCAGGCGAAGGCCGCGGCCCCCCCGGATGGCAGGCTGGTGGGGACGATGAGCGCCGGGACAATGGTCCTTCCGACCGTCGGCCGGCCCCCTCAAACGACTATTTTTGGAGGTTCCTGGATGCCTTGAGTGCGGCTGGTGAGCGTCCCTGAGAGTTCCTCGGAGCTTCCTCGGACTTTGCTCGGACTTTGCTCAGCGTTTCTCAGGGTTGCCTCGGAAGCTCCTGTTTCCAGACCTGACCGCCCCCCAGCCCTACTACAGACCGGGCGCCATGAGCCACCCCTCTCATGACGACCCGCTCGTCCCCTGGAGAACCGCCCCGTGAATTACTGGCTGATGAAATCCGAACCCGAAGACTTTTCCATCGACGATCTGCGCACGCGCAAGAACCAGACCGAACCGTGGACGGGGGTCCGGAACTATCAGGCCCGCAATTACATGCGCGACGGCATGAAGCCCGGCGACCGGATCTTTTTCTACCACAGCAACGCGACGCCTCCGGGCATTGCGGGGCTGGCCCAAGTGGCCTCGGAACCGTTCCCGGATCCCACCGCATTCGATGCCTCGTCGAAGTATTACGACCCGAAGTCGGGCACGCACGGCACGACCTGGATGTGCGTGGACGTGAAGTACGTGGAAACGTTCCCGCGACTGTTGCCACTCGACGAAATCCGCCGCATTCCCGGCGCGAGTGCGATGGTGCTGCTCCGGCCCGGCACGCGCCTCTCGGTTCAGCCCGTGACGGCCAAGGAGTACGAGCACATCATGGCGTGGATCCGCAAATACCCGGACGCCCCGCCTCCGGCGAAGGCCGCGGCTCCCCGCCCCAACGCCCTGCCGGCACGCACCGTCAAGGCGGGCCCGCCCAAAACCAGGCCGCTCCCGCAGACGAAGGGAAAAAGTCAATAGCTCAACCGAACAACGCGTCAGGGAACGATGACGCGAAGCTTGCCGCCTTGTTCTCTTGCCGTTAGGCCGCGTGCTCCAGCGTCGCGCCTTCGGAAAGCCGGGCCGCAGCCGCGAGGGAAACCGGTGCGGACGGGACGGCATCCGGCGCGGGCGCATCGACCACGCGCTTGCGGCGGCCATCCTCGAGGACGCGGGACGGGACGGGTTTGAGGTCGCTCACCAGTCCCACGGCGCCCAGCGCCTTCAGGCC
>CAYQFG010000078.1:0-9940 GCA_964416695.1 uncultured Bifidobacterium sp. | reverse complement strand
CCTCCCGCCATGCACCGCGCAGGTACAACAGCGGCGGCGGGGCCTCCAGGGTTTCCAGAACACGCGGATATCCCGGCCACCCCGGGGCGGTGATCACGATCCGGTGCGCCGCGCACTGCTCCTGCAATCGTTCCCAGGCGCGGAGGTCGGGGCCCCGGCTCAACGAAGCGGTCAAACCCGCGGTCGCCTGCGGGTGCGCCGCGCGCCACGCGTCCGGCCCCGCGCCGTAAACCCCCTCAGCGGTTCCAAACCGCGCCAGCAACCTCGCCATGCCCACATGGCCCAGGCCATGCTGTGAGGCAAGACACCCGTACAGCGGGTCCGGACCGGAAGAGACACGCGGCTCCATAGTGAACAAATATATAGTGATATTTTATTCAGTATGCGGATGAACGCGCGGACGTAGGCGCCGTCGTCCTGGCGGCCGCGTGGGAGGCGGCATTCCCGGTGTTCCTCGGACGTCGCCCGCATCCCTCCTCCCCCCTTTTCATTCAGCCTACCTTTCCCGACATGGATTCTTCCCCCGCCCCCCGCTACACCTTCTCCGACCTTCTCGCCATCATGGCGCGCCTGCGGGCGCCCGACGGCTGCCCCTGGGATCGCAAGCAAACGCACGCCACGCTGCTCCCCTACCTCATCGAAGAGGCCTACGAGTTCATTGACGCCGCAGGCGAGGGTGACGCCGCGCACATGCGCGAGGAACTGGGCGACGTGCTCTTGCAGGTGGTGTTCCACGCGCAGGTGGCGCGTGAGGCCGGCACGTTCGACATCGACGGGGTGATCGATACACTCGCGGCCAAACTGGTGCGCCGCCACCCGCACGTGTTCGGCACCACGGAAGGCGTCGACACCGCCGACAAGGTGACCGCGCAATGGGACGAGATCAAGCGGGCTGAAAAAGGCGGCACCGCGGGCGAGGACGGCGCACCCGCGGTGCCCCCGGGCCTGCTGGACGATCTGCCCCGCAGCCTGCCGCCCTTGCACAAGGCGATGAAGATCTCGAAGCGGGCCGTGAAGGCCGGATTCGAATGGCCCGACTGGCAAGGGGTGACCGCCAAGGTGCGCGAAGAGCTCGCGGAATTCGAAGCCGAGGCCGCCGCCCTGGAGCGCGAGCCGGCCGACACGCGCGCCGCGCGCCGCGCCGCCCTGGAACTCGAACTGGGCGACCTCATGTTCTCCGTGGTCAACCTCGGACGCTACCTCGATCTGGACCCCGAACAGGCGCTGGCACGCACGAACGCCAAGTTCGTCACGCGCTTTCAGGCCATGGAACGTTTCGCCGCGGCGGAAGGACAACCGCTTGAAGGACGCTCCCTCGACGATCTCGAAGCGCTCTGGACCCGAGCCAAGAGCGGTGGATGACTTGTGACATGACCGCAATGCGGCAATAGAACAGTAGAACGGCCCGGCAAGGGGGCTATGCGGCAAAACGGATTTTTCGTTATCGCAGTGTTCTATTGCCGCATTGTTCTATTGCAACATTGTTCTATTGTCCTGTTCCGGCCCTACCTCAACAACAAATTGTTCACGATCATGCCGGTGAAAAACGCGAGCAGAAAACCGAACCACAGCAGGCTCAGCCCCTGGTTCAGGATCAGCTCGGAGAACTTGACCTCTCCACGGCGCGCCCGGATTTCCCGCCATGTTTTTTTCAGGTGCCGCACGGTGAACCAGATTCCCGCACCCCCGATCAACACCAGTAAAAACCCCTGAATCATCGCGTATTTCCTTGATATTTCAGCACATGGAAGAATCGTGCGCCTTGTCGTGACCCGGCAAAACTACTATATATATGCGTGTGGTTCCGTGTGCCGGGCGAGCTCTCGCCGCATGCGGGACGGGTGGGCCGGCGAGAAAACCGGATCACCTGGAAGCCCCTTCGGGTCTCCCCGAGAGGGGTTTTTTTGTTTCAGGGGCAAGGTATTTGGGGGGATGCGGCTTCGCCGGGGGACCGGCTTCTTCGCCCACCTCCGCAACGGGGCAACGCAGGCGTCCGCTTGACGCGGACACGGGATTCGAAAGCAACATGGACGTACTGGATCAAATCACCGAACTCGCACGGCGCGTGGCCGGCACGCACGGCCTCGACCTGGTGGATGTGGAGCTGTTCCGCGCCGGCCGCCGCCGCATGGTCCGCATCTACATCGGCAAGGCCGCCGGCGTGAGCGTGGAGGACTGCGCCCGCGTCAGCCGCGAAGTGTCGGCCGTGCTCGATGCCGAAAACTGGCTCGGCGACGACAGCTACGTGATCGAAGTCTCCTCGCCCGGCCTCGACCGCCCCTTCAAGACCCTCGCCGACTGGCAGCGCAGCATCGGGCGCGACGTGAAGGTCACCTGCCGTGAAAAGCTCGATGGCCGCATCATGTTCGCCGGCAAGCTCGTCTCCGCAGACGATTCCGGAGTCATCCTCGAAGGCGCCGCGGGCACCGTGAACATCCCCATGGCCCTGGTGGCCCTGGCCAAGATCGACGTCAAATTCAACTGAGTCTGTACCGTATATCCGGAACAAGGAAGACGCCATGGAAAACAACCTCCTGGAAAGCCTCAACCTCATCGCCAAGACCAAGAACCTGGACAGCAGCGTCGTCCTTGACACGCTGAAGCAGGCTCTCGTCAACGCGGCGCGCAAGTATCTCGACCTGCAGAAGAACATTGAGGCTGAAGTCGACCCCGAAACGGGGGAGATCGGCGTGTTCCTGCGCGTCACCGTCGTGGACGACTATCCGGATGTTGATCCCGACCTCACGGCAGACGAAGTCGCGTCCGTGGACGAAGGCTACATGCTCGTGGATGAAGCCCACGAGTACAACGAGGAAGCCGGCCCCGGCGACTACCTCGAGATGGAAATCCCCATCGAGAACTTCGGTCGCGCCGCCATCCAGACCGCCAAGCAGATGCTGCTGCAGAAGGTGCGCGACGCGGAACGCGAAAAGATCTTCGAAGACTTTCAGGACAAGGTCGGCACGCTGGTGTCGGGCCAGGTGCAGCAAGTGGATCGCGGCAACATCCTCATCAGCCTCGGCAAGACCGAAGCGATCCTGCCGCTGCGGGAACAGATCCGCAAGGAGCGTTACCGCCAGGGCGACACCGTGCGCGCGTACATTTCCGAAGTGGGCGTCAACACCAAGGGCCCGCAGGTGACGCTCTCGCGCACCCATCCCATGTTCCTGGCCCGTCTGTTCGAACTTGAAGTTCCCGAAATCGGGGACGGTGTCGTATCGATCCGCGGCGTGGCGCGCGATCCGGGTTTCCGCGCAAAGATCGCGGTCTCCACCAAGGACGAGCGCATCGATCCCGTGGGCGCGTGCGTGGGCATGAAGGGCAACCGCGTGCAGGCCATCGTGCGCGAGCTCAGCAACGAGCGTATCGACATCATCCACTGGAACGAAGACCTTCACGTCTACATCCGCCGCTCCCTGTCGCCGGCCGACATCAAGCAGATCACGGAAATCGGCGACGGCCGCGTGGTGGTGATCGTGGCTGACGACGACCTGGCGCAGGCCATCGGCCGCGGCGGCCAGAACGTCCGCCTCGCCAGCAAGATGGTGGGTCGTGAACTCGACATCTATGGCGAAACCGAGTTCGCCGGCCTGGACGAGGCGACGCGCGAAGCGCTGTTCAAGCCCCGCGCCGTCGCCGTCGGGACGGAAGAGGTCGCGGACCCGTCCGCGGCGAACAAGTTCTCCGAACTTGAGTCGCTGTTCGCAAAAAAAACCGACGACCCCGATGCCGAGGCCCCGGCCGAGGCGGTCGCCGAAACTCCCGCCGGCGAGCCGGAGGCATAGCCCTCGGGGTCGGGACGGCGTGCGCGCCCTTCCCGATGGTGTTGGCGGTCACACAGGAGGCCGCGGATCGCACAGCGACCGCAGCCTCCGGGGACTTTCGCGGCAGTGCTTCGCAGGGCGCCGCGCACGGAAGACCCGTATCTTCATCAAGGCAAGGAAAGCCCATATACTACATTGGGCGTGAATATGACGGATACCCCGAAAAAACGAGTTTCCACGCTGGCCAGAGAGAATGAGGTCACCAGCGACGTCCTTCTCCGTCTCCTCAACGAGGCGGGCGTCGACGCCAAGACTTCATCCAGTACGATCGATTCTGCCTCCTTCCAGAAGGTAAAGCCCCTTCTGCTGGCTGAAAAGCAGAAACGGGAGCGGGAGGCCCTCGTCAAATCCGGGAAGAAAATCCCGATGAAGGCGGTCCTCCGGAAAGCCCCTCCGAGCGCCATTCCCGCCGTGGTGACGAAAAGCGCTCCCACGGCCCCGGCGCCTGCCGCTCCGGCGGCCCCCGCCGCAGCGCCGGCTCCGGCCGCACCGGCGGTGCCCCCCACCGCGCCGGCCTCTGCCGCACCGGCCGCACCGGCACCCCAGGCCGCGCCCGCAGCGGCTCCGGCTCCGGCCGCACCGGCCCCTGCCGCCGCAGCGCCGTCGCCTGCCGCACCCGCCCCCGCTTCTCCGAACCAGACCGGCTCCGCGGCTCCTCCGGCCCCTCCGGCGCCCGGCAACGACCCGGGGGCCACACCGGCACCCGCGGCCGCCGAGGCCGCGCCCACCCCGCCCGCTGCTCCTGCGGCCCCGGCCGCTCCCGCCACGCCTCCGACGTCGTCGGGCCTGAAGGTGACGATCGAAAAGCCCGATGCGGCCTTGCTGGCGCGCATCGCGAAGGCCCGTGCGGAAAGCGCCGCACGCATGCGTGGCCGTGACGATCGTGGGGGTCCCGGTTACTCCGGTCACTTCTCCCGTGGTCCCGGCCAGGGCGGCCTCGGCCGTACCGGCGGACATCTCGGCGCCACGCGTCCCGGCCCCGGTACGGGCCCCGGCCGCGGCGCGGATGCCCCCAAGGACATGTACGCCCTCCGCGCCCAGTCCGCCGGTGTCACCGGTGGAGCACCCGCACGCGGTCCCGGGGACAAGCGTCCCGGCGGCCCCGGCGCACCCGGCGGTCCGGGGCGCGGTCCCGGCCCCGCACCGCGTGGTCGCGGCAAGCGCAAGACGCGTGAACAGATCGAACAGGAACTGCTGAGCGCACGCAACAACGTGAGCAAGGTGATGGCCAGCCTCTCCCGCACTCCGGGCGGCAAGGCCCGCTTCAAGGACCGCAAGGCCGGAGGCGAGGAAGGCGGCGACGAAACCAAACGCGTGCTGAACGTTTCCGAATTCGTGACGATCGGCGAACTCGCCGGCCTCATGAACGTGTTGCCGGCGCAGGTGATCGCGAAGTGCATGGAGCTGGGCATGATGGTGACCATCAACCAGCGTCTTGACCACGAGATCATCGCCCTGGTCGCCGACGAGTTCGGCTACACCGCCAAGCTGATGGACGAATACGCCCAGGAAGCCGATGCGGAGGAAGCCGAAGAGGAAAGCACCGCGGAACTGACCCATCGCGCCCCGATCATCACGGTGATGGGCCACGTCGACCACGGCAAGACCTCCATCCTCGACCATATCCGCAAGACCAACGTGATCGCCGGCGAAAGCGGCGGCATCACCCAGCATATCGGCGCCTACATGGTGAACACCGAACACGGCCCGATCTGCTTCCTCGACACCCCCGGTCACGAAGCCTTCTCGGCCATGCGTGCCCGCGGCGCCAACGTCACCGACGTGGTGCTGCTGGTGGTGGCCGCGGACAGCATGGTGATGCCCCAGACCAAGGAAGCGATCCAGCTCGCGAAAAACGCGAACGTGCAGATGGTGGTCGCCATCAACAAGATCGACTTGCCCACGGCGAACCCCGACAAGATCCGCGCGCAACTCGCGGAAGCCGGCGTCGAGGTCGAACAGTGGGGCGGCAAGATTCCGTGCGTCGAGGTTTCGGCCAAGGCCGGCCTGAACATGGAGAAACTGCTGGAAACCCTGGCGCTCGAATCCGAGATCCTGGAATTGAAGGCCAACCCCGACCGCCGCGCCACCGGTGCGGTCATCGAGTCCCGCCTCGACCGCGGCAAGGGTGCCGTCGCCACCATGCTGGTGCAGAACGGCACGCTCCGCGTGGGCGACGCGATCGTCACCGGCATCTTCTCGGGACGCGTGCGCTCGCTGCTCGATGAACGCGGCAATCCCCGCAAGGAAGCCGGACCGTCGACACCCGTCCAGGTGCTCGGCCTTGAGGGCACGCCCCAGGCGGGTGACTCCTTCATGGTGGTGGAAGACGAGCGCGAAGCGCGTGAAATCGCGAACCGCCGTCGCGTCGCGGCCAAGGATCGCGAACTGCGTCAGAAGCGCCACATCACGCTCGACCAGCTTTCCGACCGCATCAAGTCCGGCGAATTCCACGAGCTCAAGGTGCTCATCAAGGCCGATACCGACGGTTCGGTGGAAGCCATCGCCGCCTCGCTCGAACGCCTGTCGACGCAGGAAGTCCGCGTCAAGGTCATCAGCAAGGGCGTGGGTGCCGTGCGCGAAGCCGACATCCAGATGGCGGCCGCTTCGGACGCCCTGATCATCGCCTTCCACGTGCTGCCCAGCGAGGCCGTGCGCGAGCTGGCGGAGCAGGAAGGCGTCACCATCAACAGCTACCGCATCATCTACGAAATCGTGGATGAGATCAAGTCGGCGATGGAAGGCATGCTCAAGCCCGAGTACCGCGAGGAAGTCGCGGGCGAGGCGGAGGTTCTCCAGATCTTCCGCATTCCGAAGGTCGGCATGATCGCCGGTTGCCGGGTGCAGAGCGGCAGCGTGGAGCGCGAGCTCAAGGCGCGCCTCTACCGCGGCGGCATCGAAGTGGCGGAAGCCAAGGTCGTTTCGCTCAAGCGCGAGAAGGACGACGTGAAGACGGTGAAGGCCGGCTTCGAATGCGGCATCGGTCTCGAGGGTGTGAAGAACATCCAGGAAGGCGACGTGCTCGCTTTCTTCCGCAAGGTCGAGGTGGCCCGCAAGCTGTCGGCTCCGCTGGGCGCGTAAACCGGTTCGGGCTCGGGAAAAGGGTTTCACCCCTATCCCGGGCCGCGGAATCGCCGGGATCCGGGCTTGTATTCTATGATATTCCAGGAACAGGCCTTTCATGCCTGTTCATCGTGGACGGCGGGCTCCGGCCCGCCCATCCTCCTCCACCAACCCCAGGGGAGCATCACCGTCGCCGGGCATCAACGACACGGCAAGGCCCCCAAGGAGGTCCCATGACCCGCAGAACCGAACGCATCGGCAACGTCATCCAGCGCGAACTCAGCAGCTTCATTCTCCGGGACCTGAATGATCCGCGTCTCGGGTTCTTCACCCTCGCCCGCGTGGACACCACGCCCGACCTCAGTCAGGCCACCATCGCCGTCTCCGTGATGGGTGAGGAGGAGGCCCGTACCGAAACGCTGCAGGCCCTCAACGACCTCGCGCCCCGCATGCGCACGCACCTTTCCAAACGCCTGCACACCCGTACGGTGCCCAAGCTGACCTTCGTGTTTGACCGCAACCTCGATCACGGTTTCCGGATCGATGCCATCCTCCGCGACATCGAGCAAGGGAAGAACCCGGCGGCGAAGGACGAGGAAGAGTAATGCTCAATGAGCAATGCTCAATGCTCAGCCAAGCCGAATGAAATATCCCTCCAGTGCAGTGCTCATTGAGCATTGAGCATTTGCCTTTACAACCCTCCCCCGCTTCTCTTCGATGACTCCCCTCTCGTCAACCTCCGGCATCCTTCTCCTCGACAAGCCTTCCGGCATTTCGTCCTTCGCCGCCCTGTACCCGGTGAAGCGGGCCTTCGGCGGCAAAAAAGGCGCGAAAATCGGTCACGCGGGCACGCTCGACCCCGCCGCATCGGGGCTGCTCGTCGTGGGCGTGGGTGCGGGGACGCGCCTGCTGGAGTTCCTTGAGGCGATGCCCAAGCGCTACAGCTTCCGGTGGAACCCCGGCGTCGTGACCGATACGTATGACCTTGAAGGCACCGTGCTGGAACGTCACGACGCCTCCCACCTCACGCGCGCCGCGGTCGAAGCCCGGCTGGGTGATTTCGTGGGCGAAATCACCCAGATGCCGCCGGCCTATTCGGCGATCAAGATCGACGGCAAGCGCGCGTGCGACCGCGTGCGGGACGGGGAGACCGTCGCGTTGGCCGCGCGGACCGTACGCATCACCCGCCTGGAAATCCTCTCCTTCGAACCGGACAACATCACGTTCGAAGTGGACTGCTCCAAGGGGACCTACGTGCGCAGCCTCGCGCACGATCTGGGCCGCCTGCTCGGCTGCGGCGCGGCGGCCGACCGCATCCGCCGCCTGCGCATCGGGCCGTTCGACGTGAACGATGCCGTGCCCGCCCGCCCCGAGGCCGACACGGACGGCGCGGTGTTCCATGAGGCGCTGCGTCCCCTGGAGACCGCGACGGCGGCTCTTCCCGCCCTGCGCATCCCCGACGCGGCGCTGCCGGCCCTCCGCAACGGAAATCCGTTGCCGCGGGGCACCTACAGCGTGACGAAGGCCGCAGCGGGCTCCGGCGGTGCGGACATGACAGGTCCGACAGACACGACGCAGGCGGCAGACACGGAATACGCCGCGTATTCGGAACGCGGCACCCTGTTGTGCATCGCCGTGTGCGATGAAAACGGCACCTTGCGCCCCCGCAAGGTGTTCCCGACGGTCCATGCCGACGCACCCTGACACCGGCCCGTCTTCCGAAGCAGCTACACTTGCAACCCATGCCCGGCGACACTCCGCATCCTTCTTCCCCCGTCTCCGTCCGTTCCTGGCGCGATCTCGCCCCGCAACCGGGTGACGTGCCGGCGGTCATCGCGCTCGGCAACTTCGACGGCGTCCATCGCGGCCACCGCCGCGTGCTTGAGGCCGTGCGCGCCCGGGCGGCGGCCAGCGGCTGGCGCCCGCTCGCCCTGACGTTCGAGCCCCACCCCCGCCAGTTCCTCTTTCCGGAGGCGAAGACCTCCCTGCTCACCGCGCCGCGCGAAAAGGCGGGGTTGATCGCCGCGCACGGCGTCGCCGTGGTGACGCTCGCCTTCGACGCCGACTGCGCCGCCCTCGACGCGGACACCTTCGCCGTGGAAGTCCTTTTGAAGCGCCTGCGCGGCGCGCACTTCTTCGTGGGCTCCGACCACCGCTTCGGGCGGGGCGCCCGGGGTGACGCCGCCCTGCTGGCCACCTTGGGCGCGGCCGCAGGACTCGGGCCCGACTGCGTCACCCTGGTGACTCCGGCCGTGGAAGACGGCGAACCCGTCAGCTCTTCCGGCATCCGTCACCACCTCAAGAACGGCCGCCTCGCACGGGCCAACCACCTGCTCGGCCGCCCCTACACCCTCACCGGAACCGTGATCCCGGGTTCGGCCCGCGGGCGGACGCTCGGGTTCCCCACCGCCAACCTCCGCCCCGAAGACCCACGGAAAATCCTCCCCTTCGGGGTCTTCGGAGGCTTCGCCCGCCTCCCCGACGGAACGCGCCACCCCGCCGTCGCCAACCTCGGACTGCGCCCCACCTTCCCGGACGCGCCGCCCGAGCCCTCCGTCGAAATCCACCTGCTCGACTGGACGGGCGACCTGTATGGCCAGCCCCTGACTTTCGAGTTTCACCATTTTGTCCGCCCGGAACGCAAATTCGGCGGAATCGAGGCGCTCAAGGCGCAAATCGGAGAGGATATTGGGGCATGGCGGGCCGCCCTGGCCGGGCGTCCCGGGTGAAGGACCGGCCACCCGGTTTTTTTAACGGAAAATACCGGACGACAGGTTTGTTTTAGCCCCGTTTCGGGATATTTCGGACCGGACGGGTTCGGGGACACGCCGGTTGCGGCAGAGACAGTGCCGGATGAACGAACCCCCATTGCCCGAATGCCGTCTTGATACTAAGTTTTTGACCCTGTTTGAGTTAGACAAAAAACCGACGGAAGCTGAGCTATGCCGACTTTGACTAAAGAAAAAGCCACCGAAATCGTCGCCCTTTTCGGACAGAACGAAAAGGACACGGGGAACTCGCGCGTTCAGATCGCCTTGCTCACGCATCGCATC
>CAYQFG010000077.1:0-10184 GCA_964416695.1 uncultured Bifidobacterium sp. | reverse complement strand
TCTCCTTTTTCGTGTTGCACTTGCATTATCGAGACGCATGGCGGCAGTGGTGTGCCTGCGTTACGAGAGCTTGCAATCTATAGCGCGGAGAACGTGTTGACGTCGTGTTTTCCGTCATGTTCCCAGGATTCATGCATGATATTCGATGATGTTCCCTGCAGTGGAAATTATGATAGCGTAGGCGTAAGCGACTTTTCGAAAACGAGTGTTTTTCATAGTGATTCCGTAGTTTTTGATGCGCACGCGGTGGGCATCCATACAACCGGAAAGACAGTGTAGTACGCTTAACGTGTCGAAACGATCATCAGGAAACACCAGGCCATGGCCACGAACGGGCACGGGACTCACTAATTTGAGGAGCATGCATATCACCTTCCTCGGCGCGGCCGATACCGTGACCGGCTCGCGGTTCCTGCTCGCGCACGGCGATTCCCGTCTCCTGGTGGACTGCGGGTTGTTCCAGGGCTTCAAAAACTTGCGTCTCAGGAACCGCGCGCCTTTTCCGTACCCTCCCGGCAAGATCACCGCCGCCCTGTTGACGCACGCGCATCTCGATCACACAGGATATCTCCCCAAGCTCGTGAAGGAAGGTTTTTCGGGGCCGGTGTATGCGACCTCCGCCACGCTTGACCTTTTGCGCATCCTGCTCCCCGACTCGGCGAAACTGATGGAGCAGGAGGCCGAGTATGCCCGTCGCCGAGGGTATTCCAAACACAAAAATCCCCAACCGCTTTACACTGCGCGCGATGTCGAAGCGTGTTACCGGCATTTCGCGCCGCTCGGCTGGGACAAATCCTTCCGGATTCCGGGCGGCTTCGAGGTGTCGTTGCGGCGCGCCGGTCACATCCTCGGGGCGGCGTCGGCCCGCGTGAACGTCAAGGGCGGGCCATCCGTCCTGTTCTCCGGTGATCTCGGGCGTCGTGGCGATCCCCTGCTGGCCGCCCCGGCTCCCCCGGCCGCCGCCGACTACGTGGTCATCGAATCCACCTACGGCAATCGCGAGCATCCTCCCGAGGACGTCCTTGATGCGCTCGCCCGCCATGTCGAAGCGGTGGTGGCCCGGGGCGGCACCATCGTCATCCCGTCCTTCGCCGTGGGGCGCATGCAGTCGCTTCTGTGGTCGCTTTACGAATTGCGCCGGACGAAACGCATACCGGTTGTCCCCGTTTACGTCGACAGCCCGATGGCGGTCAGCGCCACCGGGTTGTACATGCGGCATGCCGATGACCACAACCTTCCGCCGACCGAGTGCGGACAGGTGTTCTCCATCGCCCGCTACATCACGGATCGCGATGAATCGGAACAGCTGCAGCGGCGGACGGCGCAGGATGGTCCCGCCATCATCCTGAGCGCCTCCGGAATGGCGACCGGAGGACGCGTCCTGCACCACATCCGCAGCATCGCCGACGATCCGCGCAACCTCATTCTTTTTGCCGGGTATCAGGCGGGAGGCACGCGCGGCGCCGACCTCGTGGCCGGCAACCGCAGGCTCAAGATGCACGGTGAGTACGTTGACATCCGCTGCGAGGTGGCCCAACTGGACAACGCGTCCGCCCATGCGGATGCCAGCGGCCTCATCGCCTGGCTCAAGGCGATCCCCACCCCTCCCCGAAGGGTGTTCGTCGTGCATGGAGAACCGACGGCATCGGACGCGCTGCGTCGACGCATCGGGGAGGAACTCGGCTTCGAGGCCATCGTTCCCGAGCAGGGACAGAAATTCGAATTGTGACCATCAGCCCTGAGATCAGCCCTGGGCGTCCGATGGCAGGGTGGCCGGATGGGCGCTGCGCTCCGCATGCTTGCGGAAGTTTTCCAGGATCGCCTGCCAGCCGGCGCGCTGCATGTCCTCGGAGTGCTCCTTCTCGGGCTCGAAGTCCACGCTTACGGTCACGGCGTCCGGGCCTTCCGTGAACGTCACGCGCGCCGTGCGGTCGCCGAACGCATACTCGATCAGCGTGTGCGTTTCGACCTTCGTGTACGTCCCTTCGAAGTCGAATCCGAAGCTGCCGTCCTTCGCTTCCATGCGTGAGCGGAACCTGCCGCCTGCGCGCAGGTCGCTCACGGCACTCGGGCAATGCCAGTCGTCCGAGGCGAAGTTCCACTGTACGACGTCAGCGGGGTTGTTGTAGGCGTCCCACACGCGGGCGAGCGGGGCGGCGACGGTGGTCTCGATGTGAATCATCACGGGCTCCTTGGGTGTTTTTGAATTGTTCCAGATACGCGTCCAGCTTGTCGGCGCGGCGTTTCCAGATGTCGTGCAGGCTCGCCATCCAGCCTTCGGCCACATCCAGCGCACCCGGCGCGAGCGTACAGACGCGGACGCGTCCATCCTTCACGGAGGTGGTCAACTGCGCATGCTCCAGGACGTGGAGGTGCTGCAGGAAAGAAGGCAGCGCCATGTCGAACGCCTTCGCCAACCCTCCCGCCGTTGCGGGCCCGTGGCTCAACCGCTCCAGGACCGTCCGGCGGGTCGGATCCGCGAGGGCACGAAAGACACGATTGAGGTCCGCACGATACTTAGGCATATGCCTAACATATATCCCGCAAAAGGTCAGACCAATGCCTTTGTGATGTTTTTCCCGCAATCTCCGGACTCCGGAGCGTTCAGGAGAAAGGGGAGAGACGGCGAAGAAGGGGGAGGAGAGGGAGTCCGGCACGTATGCCGAGGGTCGGGGGACAACGGACGGAGCGGCACGTGCGGAATCCTCAAGCGGATGACGCCTTGCACGGGGAGGCAGGCAAGGCATCAGGAACGCGGCGGACCGCGATTCCCCCGCGTGCGCAGGCCTGAAAGCAGGCCTGAAGCGCCGGCCGCGACTACCTACTTTTCAGCATCATGATCTATCTCGACCACAACGCCACCACGCCGCCTCTTCCTGAAGCGATCGCGGCCATCACGCGCGTCGCGTCCACGGCATGGGGCAACGCCTCCAGCCTCCACGGTCCCGGGCGCGCGGCCAAGGTCGAAATCGAAAATGCGCGCGAGGAGCTCGCGGCGCTCATCGGCGCGCAACCGCAGGAAATCATCTTCACCGCGGGCGGAACCGAGGCGTGCAACTTCGCCCTGGGCGGCGCGGCGCGCCACGCGGCCCGTGCCTCGGGAAAGCGTCACCTCGTCGCCTCGGCCATCGAGCATCCCGCCGTCAAGGCCACCTTGCGGCTCCTGGAAGAGGAAGGTTGGGACGTCACCTGGATGAACCCGGACGCCGACGGAGTCGTCACGCCCGCGGTGGTCGAGGCGGCGCTGCGGCCTGACACCGCGCTGTGCGCGGTGATGCACGCCAACAACGAAGTGGGCACGGTGCAACCGGTCGCGGAGATCGGCGCGCTGCTGCGCGCGCGCGGCGTGCTCTTCTTCTGCGACATGGTCCAGTCGCTGGGCAAGCTCGAGATCGATCTCTCGCGGTTGCCGGTCGACCTCGCGGCGTTTGCCTCGCACAAGATCGGAGGCTCCAAGGGAGCGGGGGCGGTGTACGCGCGCCGCGGCCTCAGGCTCGAGCCGTTCGTGCGCGGCGGCGGGCAGGAGCGCGGCCTGCGCGGCGGCACCGAAAACGTGCCCGGGATCGCCGGATTCGGTGCCGCCGCCGTGTGGTGGCGGCGCCACGGCGCGGCGGAGCGCGCGCGCGTGGCGCGGTTGCGCGACGCGCTGCAGGCCGCCCTCGTCGAACACGTGCGCGAACACGTGCGCGACGCGCCGCCACCATCCTCCGGGGCCGCGGGGGGCGCCGGCGGCGGAGACGTCCCGGTCCGGGTCACCGCCGCCGGCGCGGCACGCCTTCCGGGGACCTTGCATGTCGTCTTCCGAGGCGTGCGGGGGGACACGCTGGTGATGGCCCTCGACTTGCGGGGCATCGCGGTGTCGGCCGGGTCGGCGTGCGCGTCGGGGTCCGTCAGGCCGTCCGAGGTGTTGCTGGCCATGGGGCGCACGCCGGAGGAGGCCATCTCGGCGGTGCGGTTCTCGCTCGGCTTCGGCAATACGGAGGAAGAGATCTCCGTGGTCGCGGAAGCCGTCGCGCAGGCCTGCCGGGCCGCGCGCTCCGCCTGAGCGCACGGTTCCGCTGCGCGCGGTTCCCTGAAAACGGCTGAGGTCGATGGGGATTAGGTAGATTGGGAGTGCCTGCGGTTCAGGCCGAACCCCCGGGCGATCCGCCGGAATGCCACGGCGATTTTCCACCATCCGGAATCCGATGCTGCGCCCTCTTTCTCTCCTGTGGACTGCCGGCCCCGCGCTGCTCCGGGCGTTCCGCTCCGGGGGCGGCAGGGGCGCAGCGAGCGTCCTCGCCGTGATGACGCTCGCCATCTCCGCTCCGGCGCGCACCCCCGACCTCACCGCCACATACGCCCGCGTCGATACCCTGGACCTGAAGGTGGACCTCCACCTGCCCCCACCCCGCTTCGACTCCTCCGGACAGCTCCTGGCCGGTCCGGCGGCGCGGCCCACATTGCTGTGGATTCATGGCGGCGGCTGGCGCGGCGGGCATCGCAGCGATGAGTGTCCCGCGCTTCCCTTCGTGGATTCGGGTTATGTGGTCGCGAGCATCGATTATCGTCTCAGCCACCAGGCCGCCTGGCCCGCGCAGATCCATGATGCGAAAGCCGCCGTGCGCTGGCTGCGCGCGCATGCGGGCGCGCTGCGGCTGGACACCGCGCGCATCGTGGCGTGGGGAACGTCGGCGGGCGGGCATCTGGCCGCGTTGCTGGGGGCGACCACGCCCGCAGACAGCCTGGAAGGGGATGTCCCCATCGTGAAGGCGCGCGGTGATACGGGCGCGTACGGTTCCCACGTGCGCGCCGTGGTCAACTTCTACGCGCCCACCAACTTCCTGGAATACATTCCCCGCCGGTGGAGCCGGCACTCCTCCGTAGGTCAGCTGCTCGGCTGCGCGGTCAAGGATTGTCCCGAGCGCGCGCGCGCGGCCAGCCCGCTGACCTACATCACCCCCCATGACCCGCCTTTTTTCATCACGCATGGCACGGGTGATCCGGTGGTCCCGTTCTCCCAGGCGGTGACGCTGGATTCGGCGCTGCGCGCGGCCGGGGTTCCGGTGCTGTTCATCCCGTTGGCCGGGGCCGATCACGGGGGGCCGCCCTTCACGACGCCGGGGATGCAGGGTCTGGTGGCGGGATATTTGCATCGGGTGTTCGCCGGGGACTTCCCGGTGGCCGAGTACGGGCCGCTTTCGCCGGTGCTGAGGCCGTCTTTTCCGTCGGATCGCCCGTCGCCTTGACCTATATTTGCAAACGGAGGATTTATGACCGTTTCTGCCGTTGAAACCCCCGTTTCGAGCCTGAATTTGGCCCAGTCCGCTCAATTTGCCCAGGATTTGGCGGAAAAGAGCATCGCGGGTGAAGAACTCAGCCGTGAGGAGGCGCTGGCCGTCCTCAACTGGCCCGCCGACGATATCCTGACCCTCATGCAGGGGGCCTTCCGGGTGCGCCAGGAGCATTTCGGCAAGCGCGTGAAGCTGAACTTCCTTCTGAACGTGCAAAGCGGCATCTGCCCCGAAGACTGCGGTTACTGTTCGCAGTCGCGCGTTTCCGACGCGCCCGTCGACAAGTACAAGCTGATGGGCCCCGACGACATCCTCGAGGCGGCCGAGAAGGCCATCGCCAACAAGGCGACGCGCCTGTGCATGGTGGCGTCCATGCGCGGCCCGACCGACAAGGACGTGAACTCGGTGGCCACCGCGATCCGTCAGGTGCGCGAGACCTATCCGCAGCTGGAACTGTGCGCCTGCCTCGGCCTGCTCAAGGACGGTCAGGCGGAACGGCTCGAGGAGGCCGGGGTCACCGCCTACAACCACAATCTGAACACGTCCGAGCGTCATTATGACGACGTGTGCTCGACGCACACCTTCGCCGATCGTCTCGACACCGTGAGCAAGGTGCAGAAGGCCGGGATCTCCGCGTGCAGCGGCGCGCTGTTCGGCATGAGCGAAACCGCCGACGACATTCTCGAAGTGGGCATGCGCCTGCGTGAAATGCAGGTGGAATCCATTCCCGTGAACTTCCTCGTGCCCGTGCCGGGTACGCCGTTCGTGGGCAAGCAGGAGTTGACCCCCGTGCAGTGCCTGCGCATCCTCGCCCTGTTCCGCTTCCTCAACCCTCGCGCCACGCTGCGCATCGCGGGCGGGCGCGAGCTGCACCTCCGCAGCCTGCAGCCGCTGGGTCTTTTCGCGGCCAACTCGATCTTCGTGGGCGATTACCTCACCACCGAAGGCCAGGCGGCCAACCTCGATGTGGAAATGATCCGCGATCTGGGCTTTGAGCTGGAAGGCGAGATCCCCGGCGTCGAATCCGGATCCGTTGTCGCGGGTGATTTGTCCGAACGGGTGAAATTCACCCATCGAGGATGATGCGTAGGGCCGCAGCACGCTGCGGCCCTACGCGCGCACCCGTTCGACCGTGAGACCATCATGACCGTCATCATCGATTACAACGCGGGAAATCCCGCGTCCGTACAGCTGGCACTCCGCGCCGTGGGCGTGGAGGCCGTCATCACGCGCGATCCGGCGGTGATCGCCGAAGCCGACCGCGTGATCTTTCCCGGCGTGGGAGCCGCCGGTTCGGCGATGCAGAACCTGGCGGACCTCGGGTTGCGTCAGGCCGTGATCGACTTCACCCAGACCGGCAAACCGTTTTTGGGGATCTGCATCGGTTGCCAGATCCTGCTGGGTGCGAGCGATGAAGACGGCGGCACGGAATGCCTCGCCGTGCTTCCCGGCCGCGTGAAGGCCTTCGTGCCGGCGCCCGGCGTCAAGGTGCCCCACATGGGGTGGAACAGCGTGCGCTTCACCCGCCCGCATCCCGTGCTCGAAGGCATTCCGTCCGGCTCGCATTTCTACTTCGTGCACAGTTATTATCCCGATCTGGACGATCCGTCCTCGCCGCTGGGCATGACGGATTACGCCGGCGTGACCTTCCCCGCGATTTATGCGCGCAGCAACATGGTGGCCTGCCAGTTCCACGCCGAAAAAAGCGGGGAAGTCGGCCTCAGATTGCTGAAGAATTTCTGTGAGTGGGACGGGACGTGATGTCGGGAGTCGGGTGTCGGGAGTCGGGAGGGAACGCGGAGAACAGCCGCAGGATCTTGTCCTTAGTTGTCTTGTGCCCCGTTGTTTTCACCTTGGTCAATTTTTTGTGTTCTTTCTCCCGACACCCGACACCCGACTCCCGACCCTTATGTTAACCAAACGCCTCATCATCTGCCTCGACGTCCGCAACCGCAAGGTGACCAAGGGCGTCAAGTTCAAGGGGAACATCGACCTCGGCGACCCCGTGGAAATGGCCGCGCAGTATTACCGCGACGGCGTGGATGAACTCGTGTTCTACGACATCATGGCGTCGGCCGAGAACCGCCCCATCGACATCGAGATGGTGCGGGACGTGGCGCGCGAAGTGTTCATTCCCTTCAGCGTGGGCGGCGGCATCCGCAACCTCGACGACATGCGCGCGGTGTTGCTCGCCGGCGCGGAAAAGGTGTCGGTCAACTCGCTGGCGGTGCGCGATCCGTCGATCATCCGCGACGGGGCGAAGGCGTTCGGCAACCAGTGCGTGGTGCTCGGTATGGATGCGCGACGCTCGAACGACCCCAAGTATCCGTCGGGTTACGAAGTGGTGATCCAGGGCGGTCGCACGCCCGTGGGCCGCGATGCGGTGGCGTGGGCCGTGGAGGCCGAAAGGTTGGGGGCGGGGGAGATCTGCCTCAACAGCATCGACGCCGACGGCACCAAGGAAGGTTATGACCTGGAGCTGACGCGCAAGGTGAGCGAGGCGGTGGGGGTTCCCGTGATCGCCTCCGGGGGTGCCGGCGTGCCGGCGCACCTGGTCGAAGTTCTGACCGCGGGCAAGGCCGACGCGGCGCTGGTGGCGAGCATGGTTCACTACGGGACGTATACCGTGGGGGCGATCAAGGCCGAAATGGCCGCGGCGGGTCTCCCGATCCGGTAGACGCAGTCATAGTGCACTCGTCGTGAGTCCTCTTGGGCCTCTCCCGCCTGATTGGACTCCGGCCTTCGCCGGGGTGACGGAATGGATACCGTTCTGTTCCTGCCGTGTTTTCCCGGCCAACCTTACGCCTCCGACCAAACCCCCAGCTCGTACCCGTCCGGGTCGGTGAAGTGAAACCGCCGCCCGCCGGGGAAGGAAAAAATCTCGCGGCGGATCAGGCCTCCGGCCTGGAGCACGCGTTCCTTCGCACCCTCGAGATCTTCCGCGTGCAACACGATCAACGGGCCGCCCGGGATTCGGGGCCCCTGCGTGGTCAGGCCGCCGCGCAGGCGGCCGTCGAAGAACTCCACGTAGTCTGGGCCGTACTCCGTGAAGCTCCAGCCGAACGCCTCGCCGTAAAACTTCTTCGACGCGGCGATGTCGGCGACGTTGAATTCGAAGTAATCGATGCGGGGATGTTGGGGGTTGGACATGGGGGCCTCCGGGAGGATGTGCGGGATATTCCGTCCAGAGCAAACTAGCACGTCGCCCCGGCGGGGACGAGTGCCCGGAGGCGTTTCCGACCCGCCGGGCGCCCGCCGCCGGCAGGGGAGGGGGCCCCTGTCCGGCGGCGCACCCCCCCAAAAAAAAGCTGTCCCGGACACGGCACCAAAACCTTCCCGTGTGATTCGGCCGACCAGCGGCCTCATATCGTCAGACTCCGTCATTTCATTCCGGAGCATCGATGATTCAGCCGTCAGACGGCTTTATGCCTTATGGCGGTGCTATACGTTGATGGCCCTTTTGCCTACCTTTGCGTCCATGGAAAGCATCAAGCAACTGCAGGACCGTGTCCTCAAACTCCGGGGGTATCTTTGACATCCCGGGCAAACAAGAACAGATAGCGCTGCTGGAGCGCCAGGCGTCGAACCCCGAATTCTGGAACGATGCCGTGAAGGCGCAGCAGGTTCAAAAGGAAATCAAAACCCTCAAGACGTGGGTCGAAGGCTGGGAATCCGTTCACCGCGAGGTGGAGGATGCGTCCGGGCTTGCCGAGATGGCGGCCGAGGAAAATGATGCGGCCATGCTCGCCGACATCGAAGCTTCCGTCGCGGGGCTCGACCAGCGTCTCACCGATCTGGAATTGAAGAAGATGCTGGGCGGCGAGGACGACGCGCGCCCGGCCATTCTGTCGATCACCTCAGGCGCGGGCGGCACGGAGAGCCAGGACTGGACGCGCATGCTGCACGAGATGTACACGCGCTGGCTCGACAAGCGCGGGTTCAAGTACGACGTGCTCGATCTGCAGGAAGGTGACGAGGCCGGCATCAAGGGCGTGACGCTCGAGGTGCACGGCGACTACGCGTACGGTTACCTGAAGGCCGAGAACGGCGTGCATCGTCTGGTGCGTATCTCGCCGTTCGACGCGAACGCCCGCCGTCACACGTCGTTTTCCTCCGTCCACGTGTATCCGCAGCTCGAAGACATCGAGTTCGAGATCGACGAGAAGGACATCAAGGTGGACACGTTCCGTGCGGGCGGCGCGGGTGGTCAGCACATCAACAAGACCGACTCGGCGGTGCGCATGACGCACATTCCCACCGGCATCGTGGTGGCGTGCCAGAACGAGCGCTCCCAGCACAAGAACCGCGCGAGCGCGCTCAAGATGCTGCAGTCGCGCGTGTACCAGCACATCAAGGAAGAGGAAGAGGCCAAGCGCGATTCGAAGAAGGCGTCGAAGCTGAAGATCGAATGGGGCAGCCAGATCCGGTCCTACGTGCTGCAGCCGTACAAGCTGGTGAAGGATGTGCGGACGGACTACGAAACCTCCGACGCCGAGGGCGTGCTGAACGGCGAGATCGACGGGTTCATCAACGCGTACCTGCTGGCGCTGGACGAGGAAAACCGCGCGAACGGGTAGGGGGAGGCCATAGGGTGTAGAGGCGAATGATCATTCGCCTCTACATGATTGAATTTACCCCGGTCCGTCGCGCCCCTACCCGCAAACAGCCCGGATGGGGGCTCTCCCCCGTTTTCTACCTTTCCCGGCAAATGGAAATCAACGATCAGGTCGAGGCGCGCCTCGACACGCTTGCGAAATTGCGCGAAAAGGGCGTCAATCCCTACCCCTACCGCTTCCCCCTGACCCATGACAGCGCCCGGCTGAAGGCGAATGAGGCGGCCCTGCTCGCTTCGGGCGAAACCGTGGCCTACGCCGGTCGCGTGATCCGCTACAACCTCAAGGGCAAGATCGC
>CAYQFG010000076.1:0-10226 GCA_964416695.1 uncultured Bifidobacterium sp. | reverse complement strand
TGTTCGGCGCCACCATCGAAACCGACTGGTCGATCGGCGGCCCCATTTCCTGGAAGGGCGAGTGGGACGGACGCGCTTATGAAGACAACGGGATTGTCCTGCGTTTCGAACCGGAGGACACGCTTCAGTTCACACACGCGGGAGGCGCCTCACCCGATCACGTCCACACGGTCACGATCGGGCTGGGCGAACAGGATGGTGCCACGCGGGTGACGCTGGTGCAGGACGGCAACGACAACGCAGATGAGATGGAACAGGCGGAGAGAAGCTGGCAGAGCGTGCTGGGAGGACTCAAGTTGCTTGTGGAGCGCGACGGCTGAGCGGACGGATCACGAAACCGGAGGATCCAGCAGCGCCCGCACACGGTTTTCAAGATCGTCCACATCGCCTTCCCCGACGGCCTGAAACCACACGCCGCCCTTTCCTCCGGCCGACAGGGTGTTTCCGTAGCACATCACGTTCGGCCCTTGCGCGCAAGGCCCCAGGCAGCCCGTACGCGAGACCCGCACCGGCAGTTTGGCCGCCTTGAGGCGCGCTTTCAAGGTTTCGAAAATCCGTTGCGCCTCGCCCGAGTCTCCGCAAGAGGGCGTACCATCGTGCCGCGCGTTGGTACAGACGAGGACATGAAGCTTGTGGGGCGTGGTGGATTCGAGCATGAAAAACCTTTCGACAGGCCGATGACGGCAACGACGGCCCGGACGGTCAGGGGCCCCCTGTTCCCGCAGGGCCGAGGCGCTGTTCCAGACGTCCGCACGGGCGCGCGACCACCATAATCTAGATTCCCCCCATGCCTTCCCTGCCCGATCGCGCCGTCTTCGTGTCTGACCTCCATTTCGGAACGCGCGCCTACAATGCGCGCGCGGACCGTGAACGACTTTTTGAACGGTTCCTCCGGGAGCAGGAAGGGCGCATCAGCCACCTGTTTCTGCTCGGCGACGTGTTCGAATTCTGGATGGAATACCGCCATGTGATTCCCAAGCACCATTTCGGCGTGCTGGCGGCCTTGCACCGCTTGCGGGACGGAGGCGTGGAGATTCACTACGTGTGCGGCAACCACGACTTCAACCTGGGCACCTTCTTTCGCGACCAGTTGCGCATCATCACACACTCAGGCCCGTTCACCATGACACTGCAGGGGCGCAGTCTGCTCCTGCTCCACGGTGACGGGATGAATCCCCGGGACAAGGCCTACCGCCTGGTTCGCAGGGTGTTGCACAGCCGTTGGGCAAATGCGCTGTGGAAACTCATTCATCCCGACCTGGGCATCCGGATTGCGCTGGGGGTGGGAAAGGCGTCGCGCGCACGCCACGGCGACATCGTCCCGGGTCTCGACCAGTATGCAACCGAGGCGCGACGCCGGTTACGAGAGGGGGGGTACGATGCGGTCATTCACGGACACATCCACGTGGGTTTCGTGAACAGGTTTCCCGAAGGCCTGCATGTGAACACGGGCGAATGGTTGAAGCGACTGGAATACGTGGAGATGGAGGGCGGGGAGTTTTCCTTGAAGACTTACGGAGAATGAACACCCGTCAATGAGCGATGCCCAGGGAAAGGGTTCGCCCGGCAGGATCCGTTCGAGCCTGGAGCAACTCCGGAATACGCCCGTTGTGCGGTTGAGCGCTGTTCATTGTACGGCGCCCATGGGCACTGTACCGTGCTTATGGGCCGCAACCTCGCCTATAATGTCCCCAGTTCCCGCTTGATTTCCTCAAGACGCTCATAGTCTTCGTTCTGAAGCGCTTCGACCTTGGACACCATCAGTTCGAGCTTACGTAACGTCGCCGCACTGAAGTCGGTGGTTTTTTCGATCAGGGTCAAAACGGTATTGGTGTCTTCAGGATATCCGAAGTATTCCATGAAGCTCCGGAAATCCTCCACCGACTTTTCATGCTCCTCGCCACCGGCTTCCCGCGTATACATCATGCGGGGAATCAGCACGGTCAGCAGGTGCTGTTTCCAGTTCTCCGGCGGCACCGGAGGGGGGCCCGCCTCGGGTTGGGGGGCTTCGATCGTGCGCAGCAAAGCGGCGATATCGCGCTCGACGGCACGATGCTCCTGCTCGCGGTAATACGCTTGGTACAGGATGGGAAACGAGTTCACGCACAAATGCGCGTGGGACAGCACGGTAAAGGAGCCGAGGTAATAGACGTCGGCATCCTGCGCCAGCATGTCCTCTTCCGAGGAGAAGTGGGCCACCTTGGCCGGAATGGGAATGAAGTCGGCATTCTTCATCGAGTCCAGACGTTCCTTCACGGCTTCAGGGTCGAGCGCTCCCTCGAGTCCTCCGGTTTCCCGCGCCTGGTCGATCACCTCCTCGATTCCCTTCTCCAGGGAAATCCCGAATTCCTTCCGGAAAAAATCACGGATGTTGCGTTGATCGACGTAGTTCGCCGTCACGGCCAGGAATCCGTTGGTCACAAGGGCTTCGAGAGGGGATGATTCTTCGCCTGGAAGGCGAGGCTCATCGCTGGGGCGTTCGTAACGCACATACGCCACCAGACGGCCCCGCAGATGCCCGGGATCCCCCTTTTTTTGTTCAGCATGCAAGGCAGAAAAGTTCATGAGTTGAAACTAGAAAACGAAGGGAATCCGGACGCCCGCCCACGCGTCCCATATTGGGACGCCACCTTCGTGTGGCGTCCCTGACGCGGCCCCTAACGGCGCGTGGTCAGGTTGGGACGCCAGCGGGGGTTTTTGCTGGACATGTCCACCGAGTAGAAATCGCGCTCGAACTTGCTGGCGTCCTTTCCGAGGTATCCCAGCAGGAAGCGGGCGATCCACTTTTCGATCTTGAGGACCACCATCTTCTTGCGCAAGCGGCCCTGGCTGTCGCGGTTGAGAATGGACGGGATGGTGTTCAGGGAGAGGATTTCATCCAGGGCGTCCGAGTTGAGGTTCTCGCGGCCTTCGGGTGAGGAATAGAAGTGCGTGACTCCGAACACGATCTTGCGAGGGTTCCCTTCGCGCAGCAGGCGCGCGCACTCGATCACCGTAGAGCCGGTGCGCACCATGTCGTCGAGGATGATCACGTCCTTGCCGTCCAGCTGGTCGAGCTGCACTTCCGACTGCGCGCTGACCGACATGCGGACGTGGCGCTCCCCCGTGCGCGATTTCTCCATCACGATGCAGGAGGCCGCCGGCAGTCCCAGCGACTCGCGCACGCTGCGCACGAAAGGCAACGCACCCGCGTCGGGCGCGCACAGCACGAGGTTGTCACCGTCGCGCCCGGTCGCCACCATGTCCGAATACTTCACGTAATCCGCGTAGAGTTCGTTGGGGATCAGGTTGTAAAACTCACCGTTGAACGCGCGTCCGAACAGGCGCTGCACCTTCGAACTGTGGTTGTGGACCGTGATCACCGCGTCCACACCCGAATGCTTCAACAGGTCGGCGTACAGACTGGCGGTGAACGGCTGCCCGTCGAATTTCTTGAGGTCTTCCAGCGAGCGGTTCTCTTCCCCTTCGCCGCGATGAGGACCGCGATCCTGCGCCGAGAAAAACAGGTCCGGCTCGACCAGCACCACGCGCTCCGCTCCGTTGTCCTTCGCACCGCGGGCCAGCATCATGGTGCGCATTGCCAGCGACCCACGGGAGTTGCTCGTGGCCGCCGAACAGATCACGACGGTCTTGCCTTCGAGGGAGCGACCGATGTGCTCCATGTCCCCTTCGTCGCTGATGTAGCGGGGACAGAACTCCGTGTTCGCATAGACCTTGAGCGAGATCAGGTCGGCGATCTCGCTGCGTTGTCCGCACATGTATGCGAGATCGATCGCGAACGGGTCGTCCGAGACGTTGGAAATGATCAAAGTATCGCCGGGATTGTACATTCGGTGTCCTTGGGGCACTGTTTGAAGGTTCTCGCTCTCATGTCCGCGCGGTCACCCCGCGTTTCCCATCTCCGCGCGGTGATCCGCGCCTCTCAACCCGCGCCGCCGCGCTCGGGTCTCCTCGCCGCCCGGGCGTCATGCTTTTCGGCTTCCGGAAAAGCCTCACGTCGCCGGGGCGACCTTCACCGGTGTGGCCTTCCAGACGTCCTGGTTGTATTCCGCGATGGTCCGGTCCGAGGAGAACTTCCCCATGCGCGCGAGGTTCAGGATGGCCGCCCGCGTCCACCACGTTTCATCACGGTAGCGTTCGGCCACCTTCCGCTGACACGCGACATAATCCGCAAAGTCCGCGAACAGGAAGTATTCGTCGTGATGCATCAATCCGTCCAGGAAGCCGCGGAACAATCCGGGATCCTCGGGGGAAAAGTGGCCCGACCGGATGAGGTCCAGCACCTTCGCAAGCGCGGGCTCCGCCTCCACCACGCCCGTCGGGTTGTAGCCTTCCGCCTTGCGGGCGTACACTTCTTCCGCCGTCAGGCCGAACAGGAAGAAGTTCTCGGCGCCCACTTCTTCGCGGATCTCGATGTTGGCCCCGTCGAGCGTTCCGATGGTCAGTGCGCCGTTGAGCGCGAACTTCATGTTGCCCGTTCCGCTGGCCTCGGTGCCCGCCGTGGAAATCTGTTCGGAAAGGTCGCTGGCCGGAAAGATCTTTTCCGCCAGCGAAACCCGGTAGTCTTCAAGAAAGACCACGCGCAACAACCCGCGCGAATCCGGATCCGAATTCACCACTGAAGCGATGGCGTTCACCAGCTTGATGATCAGCTTGGCGGTATGGTACCCCGGCGCCGCCTTGCCGCCGAACAGGAAGGTGCGCGGCGTCATGTCTCCACCGCGCCCGGCCTTGATCTCGGAATACAGGTGCGCGATGTGCAAGGCGTTCAACGCCTGGCGTTTGTACTCGTGAATGCGCTTGACCTGCACGTCGAACATCGACGCCGGATCGCAATCGACGTCCATCGTGAAACGGATATGGTCAGCCAGACGCGTCTTGTTGCGGAGTTTGATCTGGCGCCACCGCTCGCCGAAGTCCGCATCGTCGACCCAGCGCTCCAGTTCCGCGAGACGCGACAGGTCCCGCACCCATCCGTTGCCGATCTTTTCCGTGATCAGGGAAGACAGCAACGGATTCGACTTGTACAGCCAGCGTCGCGGCGTCACGCCGTTGGTCTTGTTATGGAATTTTTCCGGCGTCATCTCGGCGAAGTCGCGCAACACGCGCGACTTGAGCAAGTCCGTGTGCAGGGCCGCCACGCCGTTCACGGCATGCGAACCGACCACGGCGAGGTAGGCCATGCGCACGGAACGGTGCGGCCCTTCCTCGATGAGCGACATCCGCGACAAACGCTCGATGTCTCCCGGGTGCTTCCACGAAACCAGTTTGAGAAAACGGTAGTTGATCTCGAAGATGATCTGCAGGTGGCGGGGCAGAAGGCGTCCGAGCAGGTCGACGCCCCATTTTTCCAGCGCCTCAGGCAGGAGCGTATGGTTCGTGTAGGCGAACACGCGCGTGGTGACGTCCCACGCGTGCTCCCACGACATGCCCTCGCCATCGACCAGCAACCGCATCAGTTCCGGGATGGAAATCGCCGGATGCGTGTCGTTCAGCTGGATGCAGGCCTTTTCGGCCAGCCCGCTGCAGTCCTTGTGGTACTTCTTGTGACGGCGCAGGATGTCGTGCAACGTGGCGGCGCACAGGAAGTATTGCTGCTTCAGGCGCAGTTCCTTCCCGTTCATCGAATTGTCGTTCGGGTACAGCACCTTGGAGATGCTTTCCGCCAGCGCGATGTCCTTGCTGGCCTCCACGTAATCGCCGCTGTTGAAGTAGTGCAGGCCGAATTCATCGGACGACTTGGCCGACCACAGCCGCAACGTGTTCACCGTCTCGCAACCGTATCCGGGGATGGGCGTATCGTACGGCGCTGCCAGCACGGTCTCGGTGTCGATCCAGTCGTACACCGTCACGCCCTGCGCATTCTTGCGGGCCACCACGCGCCCCTTGAAGTGGACCGGTACCGTGTATTCGGGGCGGGAAATCTCCCACGGATTCTGCAAACGCAACCAGTTGTCCGGATGCTCGTGCTGGTACCCTTCGCGGATCTTCTGGTGGAACATCCCGTAGTCGTAACGGATCCCGTAACCCTGCGCGGGCAGTTCCAGCGTGGCCATCGAATCGAGAAAGCACGCCGCCAGGCGGCCCAGGCCGCCGTTGCCCAGCCCGGCCTCAAGCTCTTGCCCGCGCAATTCCTCGAGGCTCAGGCCGATGTCGTACAAGGCATCGCGCGCCTCGTGGTCGATCCCCAGGTTGATGAGCGCGTTGCCCAGCGAGCGTCCCATCAGGAATTCCATCGAGAGGTAATACACGCGCCGGGCATCCTGCCGGTAATACGCCTGCTGCGTACGGATCCAGCGGTCGATCAGCTGGTCGCGCGCGGCATAGGACAGGGCCAGATACTTGTCGTACGGCGTGGCCGAATACTTGTCTTTCGCCAGCGACAACTGCAGATGCCGGAAAAACGCCGTCTGAATTTCCTGACGTTTGCGGTCACCGGCATCCGGAGCCGCTGCGGGCGCTGCGGCGGCGGCCGAGGGGGTACGCGGGTTCTCCACTGCGGGCCCGGTCGCCGGGCTTCGGGGGGGGTCTGAAGGACTCGGACTCTCAGGATTGACGGAGGCGGGCATGTGAACTCCGGGGAAACGCCGGGAGACGGGCCGGACAAAGACCGGCTCCCGGGCATGCAACTCACCTCCAAGCATAGCAATTACGCCATTTCAGGCATTTTTCTTTTTTTATCCGGGCTCCCGTTCGGATTTCCAGCCCCTGCGCCCATGGTTCTCCTCCCGCCGGCTGCGGACGGACGCACGTTCAGAACCATTCCCACCGCTTCACACGTGAATCAGTCCCGGATTTTTGGGGAGGGATTTCAGGGGGGAGGTGCGCACCCGTACGGGTGCGGGTACGGGTGCCGGCGGAGCGCGCCGTCACCCTTCATTCCGGGCGGATCGGGCCTGGGTGCCGGGAACCTATTTTAGTGCGATGTCCACCCCTGAAGATTTCCTGCGCGCGCACCGGCTCGAACCCCTGGAGTGGGACGATGTTCTCCGCCGCGTGGAAACGCGGCTGACCGCCGATGAGGCGGCCCGCTTCGCACGGTTGCACCGCGCCTTCGTCGCCTACCCCGCCGAACACACCTGCCGCGGCTTCTACGATTTCATCGCACGGCACGAGTTGCACGCCCTGCTGGCCTGCCACCGCTTTCACCGTTTGGCGGCGCTGGTGCGCCGCCTGCACGCGGACCTTCCCGCCCGGAAACCCGGGGTGCCGGCGCGCGCGCTTGACCAGGGTGCGGGCAGCGGCATCCTGTCGACCTGGCTGCGCGACCAGGCGGGCTGCACCGTCTCCGCCACCGACCTCTCTGCCGAAACCCGCGCGCGTCTGGAGTCCGCAGGGTTCCCGCCTCCGCGGGACGGAGACCGTTTCGACCTCATCCTCTGCGCCGACAGTCTGGGCGAGATCCACGCCGACGAAGACGACTGGTTGTCCGACGCCGAAAACGCGGGGCACGAAGCCTTCTGCGATGAGCTCGAAGCGCGTTACGGTCTTGCCCACAAGCTCGCGGGCCTCAAGGGCTTGCTGGCTCCTGGGGGGATCATGCTCGTTTACGAACCCATCGCCTCCGAACACGTCTGGCGCGGCGCCGCACGACTGCTTGAGGCCGCCGGATGGCGCGTCGACGTGACAGGCGCGGCACCGGTCTTCGGCTTGCGCCTGACCCTACCCGCCTGAATCCCGCCTTCCCCAAGGCCGACGGTCTGCCCGGCGTGCGGCGGGGGGACACGTCCATCACCAGGTGACGCAGCGCATGCAAGGGCCAGGCGCGGCACGCCGCTCGCCTCCTGAAACCGCACTCCCAAGGGTGGCGACGGGAGGAACGGGCGGGTGCAGTGCCCCGGAAACCGGCCTATCTTGTCGCCTTTCGCTGGAATACGCTTGTCCGGCACAGACATTTGAATTAGATTCATTCTAAAGCAAGCCTGTTCCCTCACACAATCATCGAAAGGTCCTGTCATGGCAGTACTCGTTGGAAAAAAAGCCCCCGAATTCACCGCGGACGCGGCGATCGGCCAGACCACCAAGAAGATTTCGCTCTCCGACTTCAAGGGCAAGAAGTATGTGATCCTGTACTTCTACCCGCTCGACTTCACGTTCGTGTGTCCCACTGAAATCCATGCCTTCCAGGAAGCGCTCAAGGAATTCGAAAGCCGCGACGCCGTGGTGCTCGGATGCTCGGTCGACTCCGCCCACTCGCACATGGCCTGGCTGCGCACGCCCAAGAACGACGGCGGCATCGAAGGCGTAACCTACCCGATCCTCGCCGACATCCACAAGAGCATCGCGCGTGACTATGACGTGCTCGACGAGGCGGAAGGCATCACCTACCGCGCCTCCTTCGTGATCGACAAGGAGGGCGTCGTGCAGGCCCAGGTCGTGCACCACCGCCCGATCGGCCGCAACGTGGACGAAGTGGTCCGCCTGCTGGACGCGCTTCAGTACAGCGAAGAGCACGGCGAAGTCTGCCCCGCCGGCTGGACCAAGGGCAAGGAAGCCATGAAGGCCACGCGCGACGGCGTGAGCGGCTACCTGGCCAAGCACTAAAAGCACCAAACGTTCGCGCTCCGTCGCAACGTTCCGTGTGCACCAAGAACCCGGCTTCCCGTGAAGCCGGGTTTTTTCGTGCACGTGCCACGCAGGTCGCACGGGTGCGGGCGCTGCGGGGGTTTCTAACTTTCGGTCCCCATGAACGAACCTACCCTGAATGAGTCCGCCCGGAGCGGCGGCTTCGGATCCGGCCTGCGCGCGCTGCTGGAGCTGTTCAAGATCCGCATGACGGCCCACATCCTGATCACCACCGTGGTCGGGTTTTATCTCGCCTCTCCTCCGGAATTCAACTGGCTCGCCCTGTGGTGGACGCTGGTGGGCACCGGTCTTCTCGCCATGGCAGCCTTCAGCTTCAACCAGGCGATCGAAAAACAGCATGATGCCGTCATGGAACGGACCCAACGACGTCCCTTGCCCTCCGAACGGCTGGGCCTCACCACGGCGTGGATCGCCGGGACGGTCATCGCCGTGGTGGGTACGGCCCTGTTATGGGCTTATGTGAACCTGCTGACGGCGGTTCTGGGCGCACTCACGGTCATCCTGTACGCGGCGGTCTACACGCCGCTCAAGCGGCTGACCACCTTCAACACGTTGGTGGGAAGCGTTCCCGGCGCCTTGCCCCCGCTGATGGGCTGGACCGCCGCGCAGAACCATCTGGGCACGGGCGGGATGCTGCTGTTCGCGCTGCTGTTCTTCTGGCAGCTCCCCCACTTCCTGGCTCTCGCCTGGATGTACAAGGACGATTACCGCCGCGGAGGGTACCGCATGCTCAGCCTCGTGGACGAGTCGGGCGCGACCTGCTTCCGCCAGATCCTCTTTCAGTCGGTGCTGCTCGTGCTGGTCTCCATCCTTCCGTTCCTGTATGGCATCGCGGGATACTGGTACCTGCTGGCGGCCCTCGCCTCAGGCCTGTTCCTGGTCGTGCTGGCCGTGCGCCTGCAGCGCACCGGCCTGCGCCCCCACGCCGTTCACGTCTTCCTCTGGTCCATCGCGTACCTGCCCGTCGTCCTCATCGTCATGGCGCTGGACAAGCAGATGTTCTTCTTTCTCGGCTAAAGGCCTCGTGCCGCATCCCCCGGCTCCTTGAGCCCCTCTCCCCGGGTCACACTGTCCTGCGGAGGACCGGTAAGGCCGCAAGCAGGGATGGGGGTGGAGGCGCGCCCGGGCGCACGATGGGCGCACGGTGGGCGCGCGGTGTGAAGCGCAGGGGTTGTGAACCGGTTTCACGACGTGCCCCGGTTCCGGAGTCTTCCGGAATGTTCCGGAGCCTTCCGGTTGCCTCCGGGCACGGGCACCCATGACCTCCTTCCTTACTTCCTTACTTCCTTCGCGTCGCCTCACCGTACCTGCGCCTGAACCCATCCTACCTCACGATCACACGATCTTTCGTCCAGCACGTTTCCCCCCCGCTGCGAACGTCGTGAGCAGCGTCACACCCCACACGCATACAAGACGTCGTAACGCGATGCGAATCAATGTCTTCCCGGCGCAGGCCGCGCGATGACCGCACCGGCGCGCTCGTCGTCGAGACATAATGAGATTTTATCTCACTATTACACACAAGAATGGTATGCGTTCATTCCCGGGACAAACCCGTTGAAATCCGGGCAAAAGCGTGTTCCATTGCTTGAATGGCACCGAGGGTGGACTTACCTTTACGCCGCCAATTAAAAAGAACC
>CAYQFG010000075.1:8560-10260 GCA_964416695.1 uncultured Bifidobacterium sp. | reverse complement strand
TGCCGGGGTTGCATTCGGGATGGCTGAGGACCTTCACGCCGGGGAACTTGAGGCGGAGGAAGCGGATCATCTCGGGATCGTATTCCTCGTGCACGTAGCACCGGCCTCCGAAGATGCGGATGTCCTTCTTCACGCCGCGTCGCTCCATTTCATCGACGAGGTTCTGGCCCATGAGCCGGTCGGGCAGGAAGTAGATCTTGTCGTTCTCGATGGTCTCGACGATGTGGTACACGTTGGAGGAGGTGACGCACACGTCGCATTCCGCCTTCACGTCGGCGGTGGTGTTGATGTAGCAGACGAAGGTGTAGTCGGGAAACTCGGCACGCAGGCGGCGCACGTCGTCTCCGGTCACGGAGTCGGCCAACGTGCAGCCCGTGTCCCGGCCTGGAATGAGGACGCGCTTGCCCGGGTTGAGGATCTTGGCGGTTTCTCCCATGAACCGGACGGCGGCGAACACGATGGTGTCGGCGTCGGTTCTGGTGGCGTCCTTGGCCAGCTGGTAGGAGTCGCCGGTGTAATCGGCCACTCCGTAGACGATTTCAGGCGAAACGTAAGAGTGGGCCAGGATGACCGCGTTGCGCTCCTTTTTGAGCGCATTGATCGCGTTCACGAGGGGGGCCATGGACTCGCATTTTTCGGGGGTGAACGTGCACGCTCCCCCCGAAATGCGAACATCCTTCAGTTTGTCGTACAGTTCGGCACCGGTGATCATGCCCTTAAAAGTAGGAATTGAAGGGGAATGCTCAATGAGCGGGGACGACGAGCGTTGTGCGCTAAAAAGCGTGTTTTCAGGCCAGATATTCCGACACCAGCCATTCCTGGTGGCCGTTGGCATGACGGACCAGCAGGTGGCCATCCTGGTTGAGGTCGAGCGGGAGGACTTCCGGTTGTCCCGGACGGTCGCGGAGCCTCAGGAGTTTGTCCCACTGCGCACGGGCACGCCAGGCGGTGAGCACCTGCGCGGCGACCGCATCGTGTGCCGCCGGCGCCTTGAGCCGGGTCCGGAGGTTGTCCGCGAAGGCCCGGGCCAGAGGCAGGCCGGCGGCGTCGTCGAGTCCGGCGTCGGCGAGGCGGCCGCCCGGCGTGCCGCCGTCTTCGATGGCCGGTGCGTTCATCAGGTTGAAGCCGATCCCGATGAATACGTGGTCGGCGGTGGCCTCCAGCAGCATGCCGGCGACCTTGCGGCCTTCCCACAGCAGGTCGTTGGGCCACTTGAGACGGAGCGCGGCGCGCGATGTCGGGGGCAGCAAGGGTGCGGCGGCGTCCCACACGGCCAGGCCGGTTTCCAGCGGAAACAGGCCGAGCCGTGCGGGGGTGAGCGCGGCCCGGGGGATGATCAACGTGAGGTATAGGTTTCCCGGAGGACTGACCCACGGGCGGCCGCGCGTGCCGCGCCCGGCGGTCTGGCGTTCGGCCGTGATCAACTGCCACTGCGTGGTGGTGACGGCGCGTGGGGCGTGCTCGCGCGCGACGTCCATGGTGGAGGTCACCGTGTCGAAGTGCAGGTGAAGCAGGGGAGGAGACATGGAATGATCAATGAGCAATGCTCAATAAAACAATAGAACAATGGAATACGAGCACAACAGAACTGTGCGACGATGCTCTATGGTCGACAAGGGCTGCTCTGAGGGCGAGGTGTGGTGGATTTTTCAGGGAGTATGACGCTACCCAGGCTTACGAGGAGCTTTGCTCATTGCTCA
>CAYQFG010000075.1:0-8460 GCA_964416695.1 uncultured Bifidobacterium sp. | reverse complement strand
CATTGAGCATTGAGCATTGAGCATTCCTCGGGTCACCGTAGCAGGTTTCCCCACGCGCTGGCCAGGAACACCGGGTATTCCTCCTCGAAGTTCTGCGTGAACACGCCGGTGCCGAGTGCGGCTTCGATTGTGGCGCGCGTCCAGAAACGGACTTCGGTGATTTCGTCCGGGTCGGGTGTGAAGGGCCCCGCGTGCCGGCAGAGATAGCTGCGCGTGTTCTCGGACTCGCGGGCGCTGCGATAGCGTGTGAGGTAGAGGTATTCAAGATCGGCCTCCGTCACATCGATCCCCAGTTCCTCCCGGGTCTCACGCACCACCGCCTCTTCGTAACTCTGGCCGAAGGTGACGTGGCCGCCCACGGAAACATCCCACAACCCGGGGCTGGTGTCCTTCCCGAGTGACCGCTTTTGCAGGAGAATGGTTCCGTCGAGGGGGTGCAGCACCAGCACGTGGGCGGAGCGGTGGATGAGCGCGGGATTACCGTGCACGAGCCCGCGCGCGACGGGGCCGATCACGAGGGAATCGTCGTCACTCACCTGTGTGAGAAGTTCCGCAGGGTCGGAGAGGGGCATGGAGGGGAAAGTAGGAAAGGAGGCGGTGGTCCCCACCCGGGCGTTCTGCGCGTGGGCCTTGTCCCCTTGTCCCCTTGTCCCCTTGTCCTAAAGGGAGGGCGGATTTTCGGGGTGACGCGTTCCCCTGTGAGGCCGGGAGGTCACGTTGACCGGTCGCCTCACAATCCGATGCTGAGATTCATCATGTAGCGCCGCAGTTCATGATCGCCGAGATGATCTCCGCCTTCTTCCGCCCAGCTCAGGAGTTCGAAGTGGATGGTTTGAAGCATGGCCAAGCGGGCGCCCAGACTCCAATAGCCTCCTTTGAATCCGGCCCCCGCGCCGATCGTGAACCCGTTCGTGAGCCGTTGATCGACCCCGGCGCCGAAATTGAATTTGGCGAATGTTTCCAGATGCTGGTTCAAGGCGTCTTCATAGTCGGCGGCGAAGACGAGGCTGCGGCCGCGAGTGCCGTACGCGCCCCGTACGGGAACCGTTGCCGCCGCGCCCACGGTGAGCTCGGGTGTCATGCGTTCGCCGTCCAGAACGAGGCCGACGTTTTGCGCGGCGGCCCCGAAGCGGAGCCAGTCCGTCTGCCGCCACAACAAGCCGAAATCGAAACCGTAACCCGGACGGGATGACAGGACGCTCGTCATGCCGCTCCAGGTTTCGCGTTGGGCCCGGCTGCGTATGTCGGCGCGGGAAACGTTGACGTCGTTCCCAAAGGAGGAGTCACCGGCATAGAACACATCCGTCTGCGCGCGCCGGATGACGAGCCGCGAGCCGAGCCCCCACGAGAGGCGGTCCCCGAACGCGCCGGCGATGGCGGCTTGCAGGACGGCGTGACGACGCACGGTGCGGGTGAATTGCGGGAGGAAGACGCCCGCCGTGGCGGCGTTCTCGACGCTCGCTTCACCCCACCAGGCGGCCCCGAAGTTGTGCATCGCGAACTCGAAGGCGTTGATCGCGGTGATCTCATCGACATTCGTGGGATAGGATGAGGGAGTGAGATCCGTGGAGTCGTCATAGGGCGGCATGAAATCAGGATGGCTTACGGAGCTTTCAGGGAAATATCCCCATCCGTGCCGGGCCGAAGACCAGGGCGCGTGCAGACCGATGAGCGTGGCCCGCGCGTCGACGCGCTCCGGCCAGCTCCTTCCGCCGCCGCGACCCATCAGGTTCAGGCCGGCGGGATTGTAGTGCAAGGCATCGCGCGAGTCGGCCACGGCGACGAATGCGTTGCCCATGGACAGGGGACGGAGCGCCTTGTATTGCGGGCCGGGAGCCGCTGCCGCAGGAGTCGCCAAGAGCACGGCGAGAGGCAGGACGCGGAAGTGCGACGAAATGAAAATTTTCCTGGACACGTCACGAAGTTATCAATAAACGCGGACTTCGCACGTCGCGCGGGTACGTGCGGGGTGCGCCCGGCGGAAAAGTGAGTTCTTCCTCCCCCGACGGCGAAAAAAAACGGCCTCCCGGAAGGAGGCCGTGTGTCTGCGGGAGTCCTTCCGTCAGAGTCCCACGCCCAGGCGAAAGGCGTAGTACCGGTCTTCGATATGACCGGTGTACATCCCGCCTTCTTCCGCCCAGCTGGCCAGTTCCAGATGAATGGCGTTGACCACGGACAGGCCTGCCCCCGCGGTCCAGTAGCCTGCCTTGAATCCGCCGGCGATGCGTACGGCCGCGAACCACCACAACGATTGCTCGACTTCAGCCCCGAAGTTGACCTTGCTGAGGATCTTGTAGTTCCGGTCATCGTTGAAGAGGTCTTCGAGGTCCAGGGCGATATTGACCTTGCGGGCGAGGAGCCCGGTTGTCGACAGCAGGGGAGGCGTCAGGGCGAGACCTGCGGTGAATTCCGGCGTGACGTATTCATGGTTGAGATACATGCCAAGATTCTGGATGGAGGCGCCGAAGCGCAACCAGGACGTCTGTTGCCACAGCAGGCCGAGGTCGATGCCGTGACCGTAGGTCGAGGCATCCTTGAGGTTTGAGAGTTTTGCCCGGGCCGTATCCAGCACGCGGTCGATCACCGGTTGCCCTTCGTCTTGCGTGAATTCGCTGGTGGAAACCTGGAAGTCATAAACCGTTTGACGGTTGGCCAGACGGTATCCGGCGCCGGTGGCCAGACGGCCGTTGAAAAAGCTGCGCGCCGCGGCGAGCTGGACCACGGCGTCAAGCTGGATGGTCTTGATGCCCGCCTGGGGGATCAGGATGCCGACGTCGGCATAGGGAGCGGCGCGGGAGTCAAGCCAGTACGCCGCGCCGTAATTGTGGACGGCGAATTCCGCGCCGTGCATCAAGCCGACTTCGACCGGCAACCGGTCGAAAGGCGACAAGGCCCTGAGCAGGTCGTTGCCGCCGGTGCGGAATCCGGAGCCCGACTCAAAGGCATGGCGGTGCGCGTCGAACAGATCGAGGAAATCGATCAGGTTTTCGGCCGGTGCCGTGCCGCCGAGGACGTTGACGCGCGCGTTGATGCGCGTACGGGGGTACGCGGCCTGGCCGGGCCGGCGCTCCGGGTTTCCCAGCGAGTTGATGAGATTCAGCCCAGCGGGGTTGTAATGGAGCGCGTCCTTGTTGTCGACCACGGCGACGAACGCGTTCCCCATGGACAGTGCCCGCAGGGAACGATACTGGGGGCCTGATGCGGCCTGTGCGAGGGAGGACATCATGACCAGGGCGAGGGCACCGTGGACCAGAGTCTTCACGCGCAGCGGCCAGGGGTTACGGATATCCGGAATGCGGAACGTCATGGCGACTCCAGGACCGTCTTGAGATTACGCCAGCACCCCCCGATGTCGTTCCGCGCGCGCTGCAGCTTTGTGAACAGGGAGTCGGGCAGGCGGCCGGAGGGCAAGCGGCGGGTCAGCAAGGAATCCTTCTGGACATCAAGCCGGATTTTCATGAACTCGTCGGGTGCGCCTTTCTTGATTTTCACCCATGTGCTTTGCAATTCGGGCGCGGGCAGATCGCGCTCCTTGACGGTCCCGTTGCTGGTGAAAGTGGTGTCGAGGTAGGCATGGACGAAACCGAGTACGTGTCCTCGTCCGGGATAAATGAGGTCCCCGACGGGAGCTTCCAGGGAGTCGTTGCCGGCAGGAAAAGGCGAGGGTTGTTCGGGGACGGGGGGGTCCTTGCGGCCATTCAGGTCGTTGTCGACGCCATCCGACTTGGTGGCCGGGATGGTGCGCGCGTCTTCATCCACAAACCCGTCGAAGTCGTTGTCCTTGTCATCCAGGATTTCCTCGTCGATGCAGCCGTCACCGTCATTGTCGATGCCGTCGCCGAACTGGTAGAACATCACCGCATCGCCCAGAGTGCTGATCACACTGTCCATGTTGCCGGACGTTTCCTCGTTCGTGCCGCCGGACTGTGCAGAGTCCTTTTTTCCCCCGCTCATGAGGGCGCTGAGCTGCGCCGTGTTGATGAGTCCCGAGCCCACGCTTGAGATCAGGATGTTGAGGTCTTCGGCAGCGGCAAGATCGTTTTCAAGGTCTTCGGCAATCGTGCTCAGGCTGTCGATCTGAAAGCCGTCACTGGCGCCGAACCGCAGTTTTTTCATCAGGGCGTCCGCGCTGTCGATGACGCCGTCCCGGTTCAGGTCGTACAGCCGGGTGATGGTGTACAGCAGTTCGATCGCGGTATAATCGATGATGACGTTCCGGTAGGGCATGCGGAAATCGGTCAGGGGAAAGCTTTCCGGGCGGCGGTAACCGGTGGAGTCCGGGAAGGAGGCGTTGACGAGATACTGGGCGATGAAGTCGCGGCGCTGCGTATAGGCGGTATCGTAATTGCTGTTTGCGGGATCCTGGGCGGATGAATCCGAGAGGTAGAGGTACAACTGGGTCAGGGTGTCGCGGTCGGTCAGGATCCCCAGGACGTGGCGCACCCGGGCCGCGGCTTTCAGCCGCAGGCTCAGGAGGGAGTCGCTGTGCTGGAGGAAGGCGAAACTGCTCGGGTCGTCGGCTGTGGCTTTCACGTCGTTCAGGATGCCGATCTTGTCGAGCTGATAGAATTGTATGGCGGATTTGGCGTAACCATAATATGCCATCGAATTGGTGCTGTCCCTGGCGATGGCTTTTTCGAAGGCTTGCATGGCCTTTCCGTACTGACCCCGGCGGAAGTATTCCTCCCCCTGCTGGTTCAGACCGATATTCCCCGCTTCGCCCTCGCCCCCGGGATTGAAAATGTTGCATCCCGCGACGCAGAGGGCGATGAGCATCATGAAGTATGTCAACCACGCCTTGAACCTCACGGCAACCCCCTTGGAATCCGCAAAGATTAAATAAGTTGGGGCCATGGGCAAGCAAGCGGGTGTGGACACCGGAGGCCGGAATGCGACTCCGCTGGCCCGGCTGCTGGAGGCTATCGCTTTTTTGCGCGCAGGCCTGGAAACCTTGCCGGATCCGCAAGACGACGGGTATTATGCGGCTCTTGCCGCCGTCGTCGCCGCGCGACTCCCTTCCGTGCATGCGGCCTATGACGCGTGCCTGGCCGAGACGCTGGAGTCCGAAGGGCGTACGGTGACGTGCTCCCGTGGGTGCGCCGCCTGCTGTCGCCATTTTGTGAGCAGTGTGGAGCCCTTTGAACTGGTCGCCCTGGATTTGTTCCTGAGAAACCGTTCCGATTACGGTGATCTCGTCGTGTCCAGCTATCGCAGGGCTCGGGTTTACGACGAAATCGTCCGGGAGGAAGGCGACGATGAAAACGCCGAGGACCGGGCTTTGTACCGTTATTTTCTGCGCGGGCACGCCTGCAGTTTCCTGAACCCTGACGGGACCTGCGGGGTGTACGCATGGCGCCCGATGTCCTGCCGGATGTTTTATTCGGAAGCCTCGCCGCGTTTTTGCGCGGGCAAGGAACTGGCCTCTCCCTGGAACAAGAACTTCCAGGTGGAGCTCCCGCTGGAAGCGGAGGAAGCCCTGGCGCGGTGCTCCCGGTTACTGGAACACCTCGCGTTGCCGGAAAACCTGTTCTCCGGACTGGTGGAGGTCAACGCGGCCTACGGGCGTTACGATGCTCCTTCCTCCCCAGGCCAACCCGGTAACCCGGAGCCCGGCTCCGCATCCACCCCCAACCCCACTCTCCTGCCCTGAAACGATCCCGGGATGTCCGGGTCGTGTGCGCTGTCGGATGCGCGTTGCCGCAGGCGGGCCAGAGTGTGTTCGACCTCTTCGAGGCGTGCATGGAGCGCCTGCACGGCCTCCTTGTAGAGCTCGAACTCCCGTTCCAGGAAGGCGATCCTGATTTCGGCTTCCTGCAGACGGTCATCATGGGGGGAGTCTTTGGGTGCGGTCATGCCGTGAATGTAATCGCGCGTGCCCGCGTTCTCCGGAACGTGTGCGCAGCAGGGTGCGCGGGCGATCCGGAGCGGGTACGATCCTACTACCTTTGGTGTTCATGTCCTCCGAAACAACCGTCTGGCGCTCTCGATTGCTTGCACGCACCACGCACACCGGCAATACGCTGTGTGTGGGCCTTGATCCGGTTCTCAACAAGCTGCCTCCCGGCGAGGGAAAGCCCGCGGACCGTGTGAGGCGTTTCTTTGCCGATCTGCTGGAAGCGATGGCCCGGCGCGGCATGTATCCCGCGGCGGTCAAGCCCAACAGCGCCTACTTCGAGGCGTTGGGGATTGAAGCGCTGGCGATGATGCGCACGATGATCCGCGAGTACCGCGACGCCGGTATTCTCGTGATCCTGGATGCCAAGCGCGGGGATATTGCGACGTCTTCGGGAGCGTACGCGACGGCCGCGTTCGATGAGGGCGCCTTCGGCGCCGATGCCGTCACGGCCGCGCCCTACATGGGTTCCGATTCGCTCGGTCCGTTCCAGGAGGGCGCCCGGTCCGCCGGTCGGGGTCAGGGAACCTACGTGCTCGTCCGGACGTCCAATCCGGGCGCGCGTGACTTTCAGGAGCTGACCGTGGATCTTGGACAGGGACGGCGGCTTCCCCTCTATCGCGTGGTGGCGGAAAAAGTGGCCGGGTGGGACAAGGGTGATCTCGGGGCGGTCGTGGGAGCGACGGCTCCGCGTGAACTGGAAGAACTGGTGGCGTTCTGGAAAGGTCTTGGAAACGAGATTCCCATGCTGGTCCCGGGGATTTCCGTGGGCGGCATCGGGCAGGGCGGAGACATCGGAGACGTTTTGCGCGCCATCCAGGGCGGGGGCGGTAATCCGCGTCTGCACTTGCTGAACAGTTCCTCGGGCGTGAACTACGCCTTTGAACGGTTTCCCGGCCTGACCCCCGCCGACGCATCGCTCAAGGCGATGGATGAAATATTCACCGCGATGCGCTGAAGGATGCGGCCTGCTGCCGCGCGACCCGCAGCCCCGCATGGATCACGGACGGTGGCACAACTGTCCGTGAAGGAAGGAGTTCCCATGAAGGTCGAGATTTTTGATTCGCTGGACGGCGTTGCGGCGCGTTCGCTGGAACTGCTCGGAGGACCGCGCGTTGCGGTGTCCGGTGGCACCACGTTCGCCGCGCTGTTCCGCCACTGGGCTCCGGACGTGAAACGGCGCGCCGCGTCCGGGGAGCGTCTCCGCTTTTACGTGGTGGACGAACGCAAGGTGCCCTTCGAGGACCCGCAGTGCAACTGGAAGGCCTGTACCGATGAATTACTGGTGCCAGCCGGTCTCGGAGACCAGAAATCCCATTACGTGACGACCGCGGCGGACTACTCGGCCTTGCTGACCCGGGAATTCGGCACGGATCCGGTGGTGTTCGACCAGGTTTACCTCGGCATGGGGGAAGACGGCCATACGGCCTCGCTGTTCCCGGGGAAACCCACCCTGGACGACCTCACTTCCACCGTCCTGGACGTCACGGATTCCCCCAAGCCGCCGCCCGAGCGTGTGACCCTCGGCCTGGGCCCCATCCGGGCGAGCCGCACCCTGATCACGGTGGTGCTCGGGGCGGGCAAGGCCGACATGGTGCGCCGCCTGCGCGACAACGACGCATCCTTGCCCATCACGCGGGCCATGCAGGGACACCCCAACGCGATCCTTCTGCTTGACCGCGCGGCGGCGGGCCAGGCCTGACAAGCCCGGCGCGGGACGGCGGAGCGTCCTGCGCCTTCAAACCTCGTACATTCTTGCGACTTCAACCCGGGATCACTCATGACCAGAACGGCCGCCCTTTTTTCCTTTCTTCTCGTCGCCGCCTTGTTGCCGCTTGGTTGCCACACGGCCGAAGCCGATCAGGGGGCACGACTCGCGGCCCTTGAGAAGAAGCAGGACAGCATCCTGACCCTGCTCAAGACGATCCGCGAACAAAGCGAATTCGTGGCGCTGCGGGTGGGGTGGCGCCCGCCTCCGGACACGACCCCCAAGGACATTCCGCTGGAAGGCAGCTTCTCGACGGGGCCTGCGAATGCCGCCCTGACCGTGGTGGAGTTTTCGGACTTCCAGTGTCCGTACTGCGCGCGGTTGTCGCCCGTCATCGATTCGCTGGTGAAAGCGTATCCCCGAGACGTGCGCGTGGTCTTCAAGCATTTTCCGTTGTCGTTTCATGCGGAGGCGCGCGGCGCGGCCGCTGCGGCGATCGCCGCGGGCAAGCAGGGGAGGTTTTTCGAATTCCGCTCCCGCGTGATGCCGAATTTCCGTTCTCTGGGGGACAGCCTCTATCTGGCGGTGGCGAAGGACCTGCGTCTCGACATGGGACGTTTCCGCAAGGACATGGTGCTGACCGACGACGTGAACGCGCTGCTTGATGCGGATATCGCGCTCGGTCGTGAACTGGGTGTGGAAGGCACGCCCACGGTGTTCCTGAACGGACGCCTCGCGCAAGACCGTTCCTTCGAGTACTTCGCCGCGCAGGTGGCTGAAGCCAAAAAGAAAAAGCGCTGACCGGTCGCGGGGGGATGACGCACGCGTACGGTTGCACGGGACACGCACGGGACACGCA
>CAYQFG010000074.1:0-10274 GCA_964416695.1 uncultured Bifidobacterium sp. | reverse complement strand
AATGCGCATGAAGCATTGAACGTCGAACACTACGCACCAAACACCGAGCATTGCTCATTGAGCATTGAGCATTTCCTGAAAGTTTTCTCCTGATGTCTTCATCTCTTTCCCCCCAACAAGCTCTCGACGTTCTCTTCTCCGCCGCCAAGGCGAAAGGCGCGGACGCGTACGACGCGGTCGCGGGCGAAAGCGAGTCCTTAGGGCTCGAGCTGTTCGAGGGCAAGGTCAAGAGCACCGAGATCTCGAGCTCGCGCGGCATCGGCATCCGCCTGTTCAAGGACGGCCGCCCGGGTTTCGCGTTCACCGAACGGCTCACGCCCGAAGCGTTGACCCGCACCGTCGACGACGCCTGGAGCCACGCCGGCATCACCGACCCCGTGGACATCACCCTCCCCCATCCTGCCGTACTCCCGGACCTCGACCTCCAGTCGTTCAATCCGGCCCTTGAGCAGGTGACGCTTGAGGAGATGAAGACGCTCGGTCTGGATCTGGAGCAACGCGCGAAGGAGGGAGACCCGCGCATTGAAAACGTGCCCTACCTCGGCGTGTCGCGCGGCGGCGGTTACTCGCTGATCGCCAACTCCAACGGCGTGTTGTACGAGTCGAAGTCGAACAGCATGTCGGCCTACGTGGGCGTGGTGGCCAGGCAGGGTGAGGTGAAAAAGATGGGGGTGTATGGCCGTGGCGGGCGGCGCTTCGACGCGTCGATTTTCGACGCGGCCCTCATGGCCCGCACGGCGGTGGAGCGGGGCGTCGAACTGCTGGAGGCCGAACCCGTGCCCTCGGGTGTTTATCCCGTGGTGTTTTCCCACCGGGTGAGTGGCCAGTTGTTCGGCATGTTCGGCTCGCCGTTCTTCGCCGAAGCCGCGCAGAAGGGTCAGTCACGCCTGAAGGACAAGGTGGGCGAGACGATCGCGTCGCCGCTGTTCTCTCTCATCAGCGACCCCTTCATACCGGGATGGCCGGGCTCCCACCTGTTCGACGGGGAGGGCGTGCCGGCACAACGCCTGGAGGTTGTGAAGGACGGCGTGCTGCAGACGTTCCTGTACAATCTGGAAACCGCGCGCAAGGCGGGCGTGGCGCCCACGGGTACGGGCTCGCGCGGGTATTCGGGCAAGGCGGGCACGGGGTTCGCGAACTACATCGTGCCACGGGGGACGGACTCGCTGGACGCCCTGCTCGCGCGCCACGCGAAGTGTCTGTACATCGTGAAGCTCGAGGGCGGCTCGGGATGCTCGGCCATTTCGGGTGAAATCTCCATCGGCGCACAGGGGTTCCTGTACGAAGGCGGCAAGCGCGTGCGCGCGGTGGACCGCATTACGCTGAGCACGAATTTCTTCGACCTGCTGAAGAACATCGGGGGGCTGTCTGACGAGTACGCGGACGCGTTCTCGTCGATGAAGGTGCCGGACGTGTTGGTGGATGCGGTGAGCGTGGCGGGGTGAGAACTAAGACGTGAAATCCACGCTTGATACTGACTGCCTCATTGAGGTAGAAGAGAGAAGTTGAGGTAGAAGAGAGAAGTCTCGCCTTGTTGATTTGCGTTCGAATCCCATTGCTCGTCCACGTGAAGCAGCATCAATAGCCAGCCCGTTGTTCCAATAAGATGTTTTGGCCGTTCTCTTCCGAATTATGGCACGCGCATTGCAGTCTACCCATGCATGCAAAGCAGACCCCCTTTAAAAAGCAACTTAATCCCCAGTCATGGGGGTTATCGCAACCTCAAGACCTTTCAATTGTCACAGTTGGTGTATGACTTCACTATCACTTTCTGTGATCAATACATTGATCGACGGAGCCGAACCCATGATCAAATGGTACAGGCAGCGCGATCGGGAGTGCAGAATATCGCTGAAGGAAGCCAGGCAAGCGGCACCTCCAAGAAGTTCGAACTCAAGCTGACCAATGTAGCGCGTGCCAGCCTCGAGGAACTGAGGCTCGACTACCAGGACTATCTCAGGCAACACGACCTGCAAGAGTGGGTCAAAGACCACCCGCTTCGCTGGAGTCTCGTAGCGCGACGGTGTAACACAGCCGCAGAAGTCGCGGGGTGGGTCGAGGAGGTACTCAAACAGGGCGGTGTGCTCGATGGACGGCATGGAAAGGGCGCCTCATCGGCGTCGATGCCGGCCCTCTCGTCCACCTCGTCCATCCCGTCCCTGGGGTCTATGAAATACACCCCGCCCATCCACCCTGAGGTTTCAGCCAACGCGGCTCTGGTCCTCATTGGTGTGGCCTGCAGCCTGCTGGATCGCCAAATCAACGCTTTGGCTCAAGCATTTGAACGGAATGGTGGTTTCACCGAAAGGCTCTATAACATCAGGCGAGGGAACATGAAGCGATAGGCGTAAACGCATAGTGGTGCAATATCGTACAACAAGGCCACTAAGCCTTTTCGTAGCTTCTTGGTATGGTTCCCCTCTCCATCCTCGACCTCTCCCTCGTGCCCGAAGGCTCCACACCCGCCGACGCGCTGCGCAACAGCCTCGACCTCGCCCAACACGCGGAACGTTGGGGCTACAAGCGCTTCTGGATGGCCGAGCACCACAACTTCCCCGGCATCGCCAGCGCCGCCACCTCCGTCGCGCTCGCGCACATCGGTGCGGGAACCAAGACCATCCGCATCGGCGCGGGCGGGGTGATGCTCCCCAATCACTCGCCACTCGTGATCGCCGAGCAGTTCGGTACGCTTGAAACGCTTCACCCCGGCCGCGTCGACCTCGCGCTCGGCCGCGCGCCCGGCACCGACGGCCACACCGTGCTCGCCATGCGCCGCGCGCCCGACGCCTCCGACCGCTTTCCCCAGGACGTGCTCGAACTGCAGGCCTACTTCGCCAAACGGACGCCCGACGCCCCGCGCCCCCTGGTGCAGGCCGTGCCCGGCACCGGGCTCGAGGTTCCCCTGTGGATCCTCGGCTCGAGCCTGTTCGGCGCGGGCCTCGCCGCGGAGCTCGGCCTGCCTTACGCCTTCGCCTCGCACTTCGCGCCGCAAGCGCTGCTCGCCGCGCTCGACACGTACCGTGAACGCTTCAGGCCGTCGGCGCAATGCGCGCGGCCGCACGCCATGGCGGGCGTGAACGTGGTGGTGGCCGATACCGACGCGGAGGCGCGCCGCCTGTTCACCTCGACCCAGCAGCAGTTCACCAACCTGTTCCGCGGCGTGCGTCAGAAGATGCAGCCTCCCCTGGAGAACATCGATGCGTACTGGACCCCTGAAGAGCGGGCGCGCACCGAAGGCATGCTCCGCTATTCGTTCGTGGGCGCGCCCGCGACCGTGCGCGACGGCCTCACGGAGTTCATCGCGCGCACGCAGGTGGACGAAGTGATCGTCGCCACCGGGGTGTACGACCATGCCGCGCGCCTGCGCTCATACGAACTTCTGGCGGAGCTGATGCCGGATGCGTCTCCCACGCCTCCCGGCCCCTGAAACCTGCCGGACGCGCGGGCACCCCTGGCGGTAAGCCCCCGCCTTGTGGCGTGACGGACTGAAGAACCCCGCGCCAACGGCAACACCGGACCGCCGCAAAGAGGTAACTTTGGCGTATGACCTCCACCGACATCCTCGGCAACACCGCCGCTGTCCTCACCAGCGTCTCGTTCGTCCCGCAGGTGCTCAAGATCCTCAAGACGCGCAACACATCGGGCATTTCGCTGATCATGTACGCCCTGTTCGTGAGCGGCGTGGCCTGCTGGTTGTGGTGGGGCCTGATCACCGGCGCACGCCCGGTGATCATCGCCAACGGCGTGACCCTTGTCCTCGCCGCCTCCGTGCTGCTGCTCAAGGTGCGCGCCGTGCTGTTGGGCCGGGAAGGCTTCTGGGACTGACACCCGGCACCGGCCTCGCGTCCGCGCCGCTGCAAGGCCATCACTCCTGTCATCACCCCTGCCATCACTCCTTGGCCCGTCTCCCTTCACCGCCCTGGGGCCGCCGAAGCCCCGCCCCTGAACCCCCTTCGCGACCGGGCCCCTGTCGCGCCACGGAGGGAACACGGGCGTCCGGACGAAGGGGGCGAAGGCGCCCGCCGGCCGCAGGGCGCAGCCCGCAGGCCCATCACCCCCCTCCCCATAACCATACAGGGATAGGTACATTCACGTCGTGTCATTCCCCGGCCCCTTGAACCGACCGAAGATTCGTCTTGCGAGTCGTCTTTTTCATCGATTCCTCGGTCATTACCTGAGCGACCCCCTCGCGCTGCATTACGCGGTGCGCATTTTCATCGGCACGGCGTTCCTGTGGATCCTGTTGCAGCGCGCCGACGATTCCAACGCCATCTGGGCGATCATCACGATGGTGTTCGTCACGGAACCGCACATGAGGACGGCGCTGGACACGTTCCGGCTGCGCATCTACAACACCGCCGTGGGGTGTGTGATCGCGCTGGCCGCGCTGGTGGTCGTGGGGCCGCGGGCCTGGACGGTCCCCATCGGCGTGACCCTCGCGGTTCTGTTTTCGACGCGGACCCCCGAGTCTCCCGCAGCCTGGCGGACGACGCCCGTGGCGGCCGGCGTGGTGCTGACGGGCGGCCTCGCGGGCAATTCCTGGGGGGCCGGTCTGGAAATCGCCCTGGTGCGCGCCGGCGAAGTATTGCTGGGCGGATTGACGGCCGTCGCCATCGCGTGGGCGATGTCGCTGGTGTGGATGCCGGCCGACCCGAAGAAGGTGGATGAGGGTGACGGAACCCCGGTTTGACCGATTCCGTCGCTGCGGGACGCCGGTGTGAGGACGCCTCTCCGCTCCGCGGGAAATCGCGGGGAGGTTTTTCGGAACTCGTGGTGAAACCTCTTCCGATACCACATTCTGACGTCTTTTTTCGAAGCCTCGTTTCGAAGCCTCTTTGCGAAACCTCTTTTCGAAACCTCGTGCGGCCCGCAACTTCCTACTTTATGATCCGTGTTTCCGGAAGGAAGCGGACCGGATGGCCGCTGGTCGCCGCATTCGCGGCGACTGGAGGAAAGTCCGGGCACCACAGGACAGGATGCCGGCTAACGGCCGGACGTCGCGAGGCGATGGAAAGTGCCACAGAAAACAAACCGCCTTTCTTCGTGAAAGGTAAGGGTGAAACGGCGAGGTAAGAGCTCACCGCGTCGATGGCGACATCGACGGCACGGCAAACCCCATCCGGTGCAAGACCAAATAGGGCAACCTCAAGGGCGGTTCGTCCGATGCCGCTCCTCATGGAGCGGCAGGGTTGTCGGGTAGGTCGCTAGAGGCGCGCAGCAATGCGCGTCCCAGAGGGATGGCCATCCCGTCGGCCGCTTCGGCGGACGGCGAGACAAAACCCGGCTTACAGGTCCGCTTCCCTTCCGGGAACATGATGAATACAGTCCATGCGGTCGCGGGGTTCGCCCGAAAGTCTTCTTCATCCCTCACACTTCCGGATTCGATCCTGATGAGCCTGTCTGCCTTCGTTCGCCGCACCGCGCTCGCGGCCCTGACGTTCGCCGCCGGTGCCCACGGCGCGACCAACCGCTTTTTCGATCCCACTCCCGGCTACGAGCGCGTGAGCGCGTTGCCGGACAGCGCGTCGGGCCGCATCGCCTCCCTGGAGTTCCGCATTCATGACGCCTTCGAAGGGTCCGCGACCCACAGCGACGTGGAACGGGCACTGTACGGGATCGGCAACAAGCTGCACATCGAATCGCGCGAGGCGACCATCCGGCGGCGGCTGCCGTTCCGTCAGGGCGACACCATCACCATCGACGGCCTGCGCGAAGCGGAAAAGCACCTGCGCGGCGAAGAATTCCTCGCGGACGCCATCATCGAGGTGAAACGGCTGCCGGATTCCACCCTGGCGGTGAAGGTGACCACCTACGACCAGTGGAGCACGGTGCTGGGCCTCAGCGTGGGCCGCAAGGGCGGAGAGTGGGTGGGCTGGTTCGGCCCCATGGAAAGCAACCTGCTGGGAACGGGACAGCGCATCGGGTTTTTCGTCAGCCACGACATCGAACGCGACAGCCGCTGGATCGACTACAGCCATACGGCGTTCACGCCGTGGCGCCTGACGGTGCTGGCGCAATACGCATGGCTTTCGGACGGCCATTCGTACGCCTTCTCCCTGACCAATCCCTTGCGCACGCGGGAACAGAAGTGGGGGTTCTCGCTGTCGGCGTCGGGCCACGAATTCGCGGAAAGCCGGTACCTCTCCGGGAACGACCTCGACCGGCTGGAGCGCGCGGGACGCCTGGACTCCGCGGGCCGGACCTTGCTGGGACAGACGACGATCCTCGGGCAATGGGAGCGGACGTACAGCCAGAGCCTGTATGCCGGCGTCACGCGGAGCTTCGGCCGCACGCTGAAAACCTCGGTCACCCCCTTTTATCAGCGCACCCTGCGCGACACCGTGCCCGGGTATGGCTACGGCGTGCCCACACGCGTCCTCTCGACGCGCGACAGCCTGGGGATCCCCCCCGTGCGTCCGGGATACGACGTGCGCCATGACGAGATCGTGGGCGCCACCTTCAGCGTTTATCGCTACGCCTACAAGACCGTCCACAACTTCCGGAACCTGAAGTGGAGCGAGAACATCGAAACCGGGTGGCGCCTGTCGGCCACCTGGGGACGCAACCAGACGTGGCTGGGCGCCCGTGCCGCCGACGACTACTTCTCGTATGCCGCCGTGTACAACGACGCCTGGGGGGACGCGGTGTTCCTGAACTCCTCGGCGTCGTTGCGCCACTTCCTCACCCCCGGCGGCACGATCGACAACGGCGCCACCTCGTTGTTCGCGGAAGCCCAGTGGAAGCCCGTGCCGCTGGTGGCCACCGTGTTGACGGCCCAGCACGACCGGGTGTTCGCGAACCCGGACGGCCAAAAGCTCGCGCTGGGCGAGGAGTCGGGCCTGCTCGGCTACCCCAACTTCTACTACGTGGGTGACAACCGCTTTCTGGCCACCGCCGAGCAGCGGTTTTTCCCGCCCTGGGAATTCGCCACGCTGGCGCCGGCGCTGGCCGTGTTCGTGAACGCCGGCAACGCCTGGAACGGTGACGTCCGCCCGCAGCCCGGCGACCTGCATTATGCGGCGGGCCTCGGCCTGCGGCTGGGCGCCACCCGCTCGGTGCAGAAGGTGGTGAACCACATCAACCTGACCTGGCCCTTGGGCGAAAAGAACCTGACCGGGCCTGTGTTCGGGATCCGGGCGGCGAAAAGCCTCTAGCGGGCCGCCCGCGGCCCGAACGGGGCCTGTGGCCGGTTGAGCCCTCACCCGAAAATATCCAAACCCGCGCGGCCTGAACCGGGTCGCCGCCCGTGCCAAAAACCGCGGACGGGGCACGGCTTCTGAAACTAGATTAACACTCCCGGCCTCCTCTGGGTTCACACAAGAGGCCCCAAGCCTCATGCTCGCCCGCAAACTCGCCAAATACCTGCTCCTGATCGCGGACTTCCTCGCGATCAACCTTGCGCTGGCCATACTGTTCTGGCTGCACTTCCACAGCGGCTGGTTCCCCGAATCCCATGACCCGTCGCGGTCCTACGTCCGGTTCGCGCAGCTCGGCCTGCTGGTGAGCGTCGCCTGGCTGACGTTCTTTTTTTTCCGGGGCCTGTACCGCGACTGGTCGCTGCACTCGCGCGCCGTGCATGTCGCCCTGGTGACGCGCGACATCACGTTCTTCGGGTTTTTCCTCCTCGCCGTCCTCACGGGAACCTATGCCCTGGAGGCCTGGAAGGAAACGCGCTTTCTCGACAGCTTCACCAGTGCGCGCCTGGTGGCCGTCCTGTCGAGCTGGCTCACCTTCGTGATCCTGGTCAACGGCCTCCGCCTGGTCGCGCTCGGCATCGTGCGGGCAATGCTCGTGCGCGGGCACGGCATGGACCGCCTGTTGATCCTGGGGGCCACGGACGCCGGCAAAAGCATTCACAAGGCCATCGCGTCCGCGCCCGAGCTGGGCTGGAAGGCCGTCGGCTTCGTGGAGCAGAATCCCCTGTACAAGGGCGTCGAGTTCGACGGCCTCCCCGTGCTGGGCAAGTATTCGGACCTTCCCCACCTGATCAGCCTGCACCGCGTCGGCGGCCTGATCATCAGCCATGAGTCCTCCTCGCACAACGAAATCCTCCGCGTGCTGTCCTACGTGGCGGAATACCCGCTGACGATCTTCATCGTCCCCGACCTTTACGACGCGGCCACCGGCCACTTCAAGACCAACACCGTGCACGGGATCGCCCTGAAGGAACTGTTCCCCGCGCACATGCCCGCCTGGGAAGCCAACCTCAAGCGCCTGCTCGACATCGTCGTCTCGGCCACCGCCCTGGTGGTCGCGTTCCCCCTGCTGCTGATCATCGCCATCCTGATCCGGCTTGACTCCAAAGGCCCGGTGCTGTACTCGCAGGAACGCGTCGGCCTGTACGGCCGCATCTTCCTGCTCTACAAGTTCCGCTCCATGCGCGCCGACGCCGAAGCCGCCGGGCCGCAATGGGCCTCGGAGAACGATCCGCGCATCACGCGTCTGGGACGTTTCCTGCGACGCACCCGCCTCGATGAAATTCCCCAGCTGTGGAACGTGCTCATCGGGGACATGAGCCTGGTCGGCCCCCGCCCCGAGCGCGAGCACTTCATCAACCAGCTCCGCAATGAAGTCCCGCTTTACCTCCAGCGCCTCAAGATGAAACCCGGCCTGACCGGCTGGGCGCAGGTCAAGCACCACTACGACACCAACCTCGAAGACGTCAAAACCAAGGTGCTGTTCGACCTGTGGTACTTCGAGAACATGTCGCTTCCCCTTGATCTCGTCATCCTCCTCCGCACCATCTGGGTGGTTCTGACGGGCAAAGGCGCCCATTGAAAACATCCGCATTCTTTGACTTCGACGGCACCCTCGTCGAGGGCGACAGCATCTTGCACTGGCAACGCTACTACTACCGCCGCCGGCCCTGGATGCGCGTGTTTCAGCTGGTGAATTTTGGGGGGTTGGCGCTTTTCGCGCTGCGCGTCCTCGACAGCCATGCGCTCAAGCGGGTGTTTTTCTGGCCACTGGCGTTCGAAAAACCGGAAACGCTCGACGCCCTGGCGCGCGACTTCGTGCGCGAGGATCTGGTCCACCGCTTTCATGGCCCGGTGCTCGCGCGCCTGTGGGCCCATCACCGCCTCGGCCATGCCACCGTGGTGATTTCCGCCAGCGGCACGTTCTATCTCAAGCATCTGGCGGCGTACTTTCCGCCCGATGCCACCGTCCTGGGGACGGACATGGACTGGCGCCACGGATTCCTGCGGTTTCCCGGTTACGTCGGAGGCAACCTGCGCGGCGCGAACAAGATCCGCCGCCTGCGGGACCTGGGCTTCGCCGGCGCGGGCGCGGGCGGGTTCGCCTATTCCGACCACCACCACGACATCCCGCTGCTCGACTTCGTCGACCACGGCCACGTGATCCGCCCCACCGCGAAAATGGCCGCCACCGCCCGTGAGCGCGGCTGGACCTTCTGGGGCACCGCCGCCGCCGCACCCGCCTACGCGTGGCCGCGCGCCCGCGCCTTCTGGAAACTCAAACTCGAGGCCGCCCTGCTGCTCCTGTGCGCGTGGGCGCCCCGCATGCTCGCCGCGCCTCCGGAGGCCCCGGAGCCGGACGAGGCGGAGGTGGCACGCCAGGAGAGCCTGATCCAGACGGAACGGCGCACGCCCGGGCCGGCGACGGGAGTCGGCGCGGCATAGTATCTTGGGCGCCATGCTCTCCCACGATCCCGTCCGTATCCGTTTACGCGAAGCCCTGGAACATTCAGCCGCAGGGGTTTTCCTGCGCGGCGCGCGCGCGCAATGGGCGGATGCCTGGGCCAAGGCGCGCATGCCCACCAAAACGGAGATCCGCGGGCTCGAACAGCGCGGCAACCGCTGTGACGACTGGTTTTCACTGCGGCTGTGGGGGGCGGGAACCCTTGCGCACATCCACGATTGCCGCTTCGAAGGCCACAACGTGCTGCGCCTGGGCGACCAGCCGTCGCACGGCCCCCGCCTGCAGGCCAGTCTGATCCGCGACTGTTTGCTCGGCGTCTGCACGGTGGACGCCGTGACCCTTCTGGAGCGCCTGATCGTGGCCGACGGCGCCGTCCTGAGCCACGTGAGCGCCTGTACCGGCAAGCCGGGGTCGCGCTTTTGTCTCGGCCTCGCGATTCACCCCGGCGCGGAGACCGGCACGCGCCGCGTGTTCCTGGCCGACCAGCTGCATCTCGACGACTGCGCGGCCATGGCCGCGCTGCCCCCCGCGGAGCAGGAGGCCCTCGCCCACGAGTGGACGGCGCGTCTCAAACATTGCGTTTCGGATTATGCCTTCGTGGGCGAGGGCGCCCG
>CAYQFG010000073.1:0-10305 GCA_964416695.1 uncultured Bifidobacterium sp. | reverse complement strand
AGAAGGGGGCGAACACGAACAGGCCCCACATGCCGTAGATGATGCTGGGGATGGCCGCCAGCAGTTCGATGGCCGTGCTCACCGGCTGCTTCAGCCACGAGGGCGCCATTTCCGAAATGAACAGGGCGATGCCGAAGCTGACGGGGACGGCGATCAGGATGGCGATCGTGGAACTGACGACGGTGCCGTAAACGGGGGCGAGCACGCCGAACTCAAGCTGGACCGGATCCCATTTGGCCTTGGTGAAAAAGCCGAAGCCCATTTCGCGGAACGCGGGCCAGCCGCCTTCCAGCAGCACGGCGAAAATGCTCAGGAGAAGCAGCAGAACCAGCGCGCCGCAGAGATAGGTCGTCCACCGGAAGGCGGTATCCAGACCGCGCATCCGGGCGAGCGACGTGGTATCGAACGGATTACGAAATTTCATGAAGGATCCGTGTTCGGAAACGTGCGAAGGTAACATTCCCGCGGAGGAACCCGTCCGCCGCGGGATCAGGCGGAATCGTTACGGAGCGACCGCCTTCAGGCCGGCATCCTTGAACCGCGATTTCCAGTAGGAATGGATCAGTTTGACCGTGGCCGGCGGCAGCGGCACGTAGTGCAGGTCCGATGCGATCTTCTGCCCGTGGGTGAGGGTCCAGTTGAAGAACTCCAGCGCTTCCTTCGCCTGCGCGGTGTTTTTGGGCTGACGGTACATCATGATCCACACCGCACCGGTGACCGGATAGCTGCTCGCGCCTTTCTGGTTGGTCAGGATCACACGGAAGTCCCCCGCGGACGCCCAGTCGGCGTCGGCCGAGGCGGCCTGGATGTTGTCCTGATACGGCGCGAGGAAGGCGCTCTTGTCCGCGTTCTGCACGAGGCCGTACGTCAGCTTGTTCTGCAGCGCGTAGGCGTATTCCACGTAGCCGATCGAATTGCGGATGCGCTTCACGTAATTGGCCACGCCTTCGTTGCCCTTGCCGCCCACGCCGGTGGGCCAGGACACGGACGTGCCTTCACCCACCTTTTGCTTCCACTCGGCGCTGGTCTTGGAGAGGAAGTTGGTCCACACGAAGGTGGTGCCCGAACCGTCGGAACGCGAGACCACGGTGATGCGCGCTTTGGGCAAGTTGACGCCGGGATTGAGCGCCTTGATGCGCGCATCGTCCCACGTGGTGATCTTGCCGAGGTAGATGTCGGCCAGCAGTTCGCCCGTGAACTTCAGTGCGCCCGACTTCACGCCGGGGATGTTCACCACCACGGAAATGCCGCCGATCACGAGGGGGAACTGCATCAGGTCGAACTGCTTCAGTTCCTCGTCCGAAAGGGGGCGCTCCGACGCGCCGAAGGTGACGGTGCCGGCCTTGATCTGCGCGATGCCGCCGCCGGAGCCGATCGACTGGTAGTTGACCTTGATGCCGGTTTGCTTGTGGTACGTGTCGGACCACGCTGCGAGCGCGGGGTACACGAAGGTGGCGCCGGCGCCGGTGACGTCGGCGTGCGCGGCACGGGGAGCGGCCAGCGAGGCCAGTGCGATCGTAAGCGTCAGGGCGAGCGCAAGAGCGGATTTCGGCTTGTTCATGAAATCTCCCGGAAGTGCGGGCCTGGGCCCGACACGTCGTGGTGAATAGGCCGCAGGGGCCGACCGGGGAATGCCCGGTGCGTGAAACTCCTGTCCGGCACTCTTTCAAAGGGACAAAACCGGTGTTTCAGGATTGTTTCAACCGTGTTTCCGGAGCGCGAAAGGTCGGGAGGGGGGGGAGGCGCCCGGCCTGGTGCCGGGCGGGGCATTGTACGGTCAAAGGGAGGTCAAATGCGCGCCGAATGGCCGGAAAGGCCGAAGCTGCCCTGTCCGCCTGGGGACGTACGGCCCGACCGGGTCGGGAAGCCCCCCGGCGCGCGACGGGAGCTCATGTGTCCGCAGCGGGGGCGGGGTCCGAAGTCCCGGGAGCCGTCGCCCCCGCCGCCCCCTGGCCCTCCGGGCCCCCCGGGGCGACCCCCGTGGAGGCGGCTCCGGTCACCCCCACCGACTGCACGTTGAGGGTCCGCGTGCTGAACGCGAAGGCGATGCCCCGGGTGTCGAAGGCTTCCTTGATGCGGATGTTGAGTTCCTGCTGGACGTCGACCGCAACCGCCATGGAGGGGCTTTCCACGAAGTACACCAGTTCGTAGCGCAACCCCGAGTCGGCGATTTCCTTGAGATGGCAGCGGTCGAAGGTGGTGAGGCCTTTCGGGCCGGACTGGCGCACCAGGTCGCGGATCAGGCCGGGGATTTCGCGCAAGGTGGACGCGGGTGTGGCGTACTCCACCTCGAACAGCGCGGTCATGCGGCGGCGCTTCATGAGGCGGAAGTTCTGCACCTGGTTGTCGGTCAGAAACTTGTTGGAGACGATGACGGTTTCCCCCGTCAAGCTGCGGATGCGCGAGGTCTTCACGCCGATGCTTTCGATCTCGCCCTGGAAGTTGCCCACCTTGATCGAGTGCCCCACCTGGAACGGGCGGTCGAACACGATGACGAAGTAGGCGAACAAATCGCCGAGGATGGTCTGGGCGGCGAGCGCGATCGCGATGCCGCTGATGCCGAGGCCGGCGACGAAAGTGGTGACCTTCATGCCGAGGTTGTCCATCACCAGGATGAGAGCCAGGATCCACAGCAGGATTTTCACGAACACGAGAATGCCGCGGACGCTTTTCTTTTCCTGTTCCGCCACCGTGGAGGACTCCGCGCGGCTTTCCATGTGACGTTCCAGCGCGATCTGGATCAGACCGGAGAGCAGGCGGACCGCGTTGAAGCACACCCAGAAATACACGCCCAGTTGCAAGGCCTTCGCCACGGCCTCGCGCATGTGCAAGTCGCGGAGGCCCAGATAGAAGACCACCACGTACAGCGCGGGAATGCCGTAACGCTTGAGCGAGGTGATGACGAGATCGTCGTAGGCCGACTCGGTGCGCGCGGCCAGCGTGAGAAAGCGGCGCAGCACGACGCGGTCGAGGAAGAGCACCAGCAGCCACCCGATCACGATAAACGCAGCGGAATAGAGATACGCGCGGATGGTGTTGTACAGGAAGGTCGTTTGCAACCAGGTCGCATCCGGCGGAAAGCCCGCCGTCGCGCCGGCGTTCAGCACGGTGTCGACCACCAGCGTCAAGGTGTCCATGGAGCTCCTCTACAATTGATAATTAAGAATTAAGAATTAAGAATTGAGAATCAGGAATCAGGAATTAAGAATCGGAAATTAAGAATCAGGAATTGAGGATGAGGAGCTGAGGATGAGGAATTGAGAGGGGGGAAGGGGGACTCAGGAAAGGGGACTTGAACGCGGGCGGAGATCCGGTGGTTTCCGCGTTGTACCGCCCCCTCTCCACCGCCCTCCACCGCCCAGGGGCTTGCCCCCGACTTGTCCCCTTCGGCAGGTGACCGGCGCCCACTCTGCGGCCCTTTTGTTGTATTGTTCCATTGTTGCGCCGTTGCATCGTGCTCCACTCCCATGCACCTTCATCTCATCCAGTACACCCTCCTCTCCCTGCAGCCGCAGGCGAACCGGGCGCGGGTCCGCGCGATGGTGCGGGCGCGTCAGCAGGCCGGCGGCGTGGTTGCCGGATCCATGCTGGTGTTGCCCGAGCTGTTCAGCACCGGGACGTTGCCGCAGGATTTCGATCGCACGGGGGCGGCGGAGATCGCGCGGGAAGACCGTGACTTTCTGGCCGCGCTCGCGTGCGAGACGGCGTCGTTTGTGGTGGCCGGTGTTTTGGGAGAAGAGCCGGTGCGCTCCGGGAATGACCGGTTGCGCAACCTGTGCGTGGTGATCGGACCCGACGGACACGAGGTGTCCTCCTACCAGAAAATCCACCCGTTCTCGTTGGGCGGAGAAGACAGGATTTTTGCGGGGGGGAGGACGGTGGTGACGGCGACGGCGGGCGGTTTCAGGCTGCAAACCGCCGTGTGTTACGACCTGCGGTTTCCTGAGCTGTTCCGCGCGGGTGCGCGCGCAGACGCTGGGCAGGGTGTCGACCTCATCGTGGTGCCGGCCAATTGGCCGGCGAGTCGCCGCGAGCACTGGGACGTGCTGCTGCGTGCCCGGGCCATCGAAAACCAGTGTTATGTCGCGGGTGTGAATTGTCTCGGCACGCAGCATGGCACGCCCTACGCGGGCGGTTCCGCCCTTGTGTCGCCCAAGGGCGACGTGCTCGCGGCGGGTGGCGAGGCGGAAGGCCTCTTCAGCAGCGACATCTCCGCCGACCACGTCCGCGCCTGGCGGCGCGTGTTCCCCGCGTTGCGGGACCGAAAACCGGGATCGTTTTGGGACGGACTTTCCGGTGGCGGGAAGGGAGGGGAATTGATAATTGATAATTAACAATTAAGAATTAAGAATTAAGAATTAAGAGTGATGGGGAAGCGGTGCTGTGATGTTGTGATGTTGTGAAGCTGTGATGCTGTGCTGCTGTATGTCGGCTTCCGGCTCGCGCCTGTCCCTGACAAGGTCCTTCTGGCAACACGTTTCCACAGCTCCACGACGAGTGTGTCCCTGTTCCATTGTTCCATTGTTCTATTTCCCTATTGCCGCATTGAATCGTCAAGGAGAGCGTCCTCCCGGTAGTGTCCACAGCGTTTCCGGGGTTCCTGCGGTGGCGGCGACGTGGCGCGCGGCGACGAAGAACCAGTCGGACAGGCGATTGAGATAGCGGATCACGTCGGGCGGAACGGCTTCGGTGCGGGCGAGGGTGACCACACGCCGTTCCGCGCGGCGGCAGGCCGTGCGGGCGTGGTGCAGCCAGGCGTTGGCCAGGCTCCCGCCCGGCAACACGAAGGAGGTCAGCTCGGGCAGCGTGCGGTTCATGTCATCCATGGAGGCTTCCAGGACGGTGATGTCGGCGGCGCCGGGAAGCGGCATGTTGGCCCACGTTTTGCCTTCGGGCGTGGCGAGCACGCTGCCGCAGTCGAACAGACGGTTCTGGATCGTGACCAGCTCTTTCTCCAGCGCGTGTCGTGCCGGGTCCGGCAACCGGTTGTCCGTGCCGCCAGAGCCCAAGGCCGCGCGGCAGAGGCCCACGATGCCGTTCAGTTCGTCGAGACAGCCGTAGGCGTCCACGCGGGGATGATCCTTGGGGACGCGCTGTCCGCCGAGCAGCGCGGTGAGGCCGTCGTCACCCGCGCGCGTATAGACGCGATTGATGCGCAATGTCATGCCCGGCAAAGTAGAACATCGTATCTTTCCGGGCATGACTCATCCAACCTCCGGCCGCCGCGCGCGCGCCCTGACCTCACTCGCGACCTTTGTGATGGTGACGCTGCTTTCCGTTTCCCTGTTCGCCGGCTGCGCCGGTTTGTTCGGGCCCAAGATCAAGACCGTCAGCCTGGTGAAAAGCGAACGCTTGTATCTGCAGGTCACGCCCCTGGGTGCCGACGTGGTTTCCGAACTCGACCGTGCGGGCATCGACGCCGCCCGCTTCGCCGAAGAACTGGAATCCGAGATCCGGTACCGACTCTACCTGCGCGGTCAGGAGGAAGCGCGGGACAGCGCGGCCGCCAGCGTGATCGTCACCTTTACGATCCACCGTCTGCAGCCGGGGGCGGGGAACGCCGGGACGTACGCGTCCTACTCGCTGACCGGAACCCGTCCGCGCACGCGCGCCACGGAAACCGTGGAGTGGACCACGCAGGCGCGCTCGCGGGACAATGTGCCGGGAGCCTTCACCCTGCGCCATCTGGCCCGTCAGGCCGCCGACGACGTTCTGGCCCGCCTGCAGCCGCCGAAGAGCAACGAACCGCCGCCCCCGCTCCACCTGATGCGTTGAGGGGGTGTGAGGCTCAGGGTGGGGCCACCTCTCATCCGTCGCCCGCCCTTTTTGTCTCACCTCGTTTTTGGCAAGGCCTGCACGGTGTGCGGGCCTTTTTTGTGGTTTTGTGAAGAGGGCGGACATTCCTTCCCGACACGTTTGAGGTCGCCGCGGGGCGCAGCAAGAGGGCGCAGCAAACCATTTCAAACGTTTGAACGAAGGCGCTAAGCCATTAATGGCATTGATGGCGTTAAGGCGTTAAGGCGTCAAAGAGGCCAAAGAGGCTAAAGGGGACCATGGCGGCGCGCGTTGCATGCCCCCGGCACGAACGCCCGTCAGGGCAAGGCGTTCACGAGTCGCTTGAACGCCTTGCCGCGCTCCTTGTAGTTGGCGAACAGGCCGAAGGAGGCGCAGGCGGGCGAGAGCAGGATGATCCCTTCCCGGACTTCCCCGCGCAGCCAGGTGAGGGCCTCTTCCAGCGACGCACAGCGGCGGGACGCCCGTCCGGCGAGCGCGCCCGCGGCCTCCAGTTCGCCTTCCAGCCGCGCGGCGGTATGGCCGATGAAGGCGATCGCGCGCACATGGGGTTCGTCCCTCAGCGCGTGCGCCAGCTCCGTAAAGTCCGCGTTCTTTTCCGACCCCCCGAGGATCAGGCCCAGAGGCGGAGAGGGGGCATCCCCCGGGGCGGGCCTCAAACCGTCCATGGGGGGGCGGAAGGCGCGCACGGCCGCCAGCGCGGCCTCGGGCCGCGTGGCGTAGGAGTCGTTGAAGTACCGGATGCCGCCGTGCGCGCGGACGAATTCGATGCGGTGTTCCAGCGGCTCAAACCGTCGGGCCCCCGCGCGCACGGCCTCCGGGGAGGCGCCCAGCGCGAAGGCCGCCGCCGCCGCCGCCGCGACGTTCTCCAGGTTGAACGCGCCGGTCATGTGCGTGTCGGCCAGCGCGAGGCGAAAGGAGCGGTGCGTCCACACCGCTTCGGCGGCGGTCAGCCGGATGATGTCTTCTGCGGTGTCCGGCGCGGGCACCGCCCCATTTTCCGCCCCGTGTTCCACCCCGTCTCCGGACCCGTCTCCGGAGTGGACGCCCGACGGAGCGGCCCGGAGACTCACCCGGCGGCCCGCGCCCAGTCCCCCCATCCAGCGTGATCCTTCCACGCCGTCATACGACACCACCACATCGTCCGCCTGCTGGAAGCGCACGAGGTTGGCCTTGTGATCCCAGTATTCCGCACGATCCGCGTGCCAGTCGAGATGCTCGGTGGTGGTGCGCAGCACCACGGCCACACGCGGGCTTTCGCGCAGCGTGCACAACTGGAAACTGCTGAGCTCCAGCACCAGCACCGCGTCCGGGGGCAGGGTTCCGTTCGTAAAGTCCGCGAGCGCATCAAGGGGCGGAACGCCGATGTTGCCCGCGAGGCGGTGCGGGATTCCGGCCTCCGTCAGCATGGCGGACAGCAGCGAGCAGCAGGTGCCTTTGCCCACCGTGCCGGTCACGCCGGCGATGCGCGCGCGCCCGAGCAAGGCGAAAACGGCTTCGACCTGCGACGTCAGGAGTCCGCCGCGCGCCCGGAACGCGTCGATTTCGCGCACGAAGGGCCGGACGCCCGGGGCGCGGAACACCGTGCGGATGCCTTCCCCGGCAAGCGCGTCGAGATGATGCGCGCCGAACACGCCGCGCACGCCGTCCGGCAGCGTGTCGGAGGGCTGTTGCCGGTCGAGCACGACGAGGTCGCGATAACCGCGGCGCCGCAGGTGCTGCACGGTGCTGCGCCCTTCCACGCCATATCCCAGCACCGCCACCGGTTCGGGAAACAAGGCCTTCCACGCCGGCGCATCGGCGGAAGGCGGCAACGGATCGGGGGGGGCGGCGTCGGCGACGGAAGGATCGGTCATGCGTCAAATCTTATATTCCGCGCAGGGAATGTCGAAGAGCCGGGCAAAAGCCTTGCGGCTTTGCAGCGTGACAGCGCCGCCGCGCCACGGCAAGGAGCGCTGCGCGCACTTTCCCGACACAACCGTCGTATACTCGTACATACCCGTACCCGTATACACGGCGGATTCTGGTTGAACGCATCCGGCGGGCGGACCCCTCGCGGCCCGCTCCGGACGAAAGGGCGAGCGTGGAATCTTTGGGACTCAGCGCATTGTACATCATCACGGCCGTCGCCTTCCTCGGAGCGCTGAACGCGCGGGGCCGCGGACGCGCAACGGTCGCGGCCCTTGTGGTGCTGGCCTGCCTCGGGACGGCGCTTTGGCAGACGAACCTCTGGCGGGCACGCCTGGCGGCCGGGTTCGCGGCAGGCGGGACGGTTCCGGTTTATGGGGGCGGAGAGGCTCCGGCGCCCGGGAGCGCGGCCTCCGTGAGTGTTCCCGCGGGACCGCGCCCGGGCCCGGGAGCCGGCGGCGGCGTCGACTTCCGGGAGGATTTCGCCGCGGAAATGGCGGGACTGGTGGCGCGCGCGCTGGTGTTGCGCGCGGAACTCGCGGCGGAAGACCCGGCGCGGGCCCGCGCGCTCAGCGATTCGGCCTATCGGGCCTTCGAGACGCGCGCCGGCGACTACGTCCTGCGCTCGCGCCGACTGCGCGAGCGGGCCGCGCCGCTGGCGTCCGCCGCCGCGGTGGCCGGGACGGTTACGCGGGCCACGGCCGCGGAAGCGTCCCCTCCCCCTGAAGACGCTGTGGAATCCCTGAACGAAGCCCTGCAATCGCTGGCGACGTCCGCGCGCGACCTGCGCGCGTTCTTCCGGGCCACCGGCAGGGAGGACGAACAGCGTCTGGCCGCCTCCTTCCGGCGCGGAGTCGAGGCGGCCGCGGCGCCCTTGCGGCGCGCGGCGGCCGGTTCGGGCGCGGGCTTCAGCCTTCCGGGGGATTGAAGCCCGCGCCCTGTAAGCTAATTTGGGCGTGCGTGCCGTGTGCACGCGTGCGGAGGCGGGCGGACCGCCCCGGAGTGTATTCAACATGTGTCGGCCATGCGCGGTCCGGAGGATCCGGTTCGCGTCCCAAGGAGTTCCTCATGTCATCAATTCCCGCGAACCTGCAGTACACCAAGGATCATGAGTGGACCTTGACCGAAGGCGGTGTGGCGACGGTGGGCATCACCGATCATGCCCAGCACGAGCTGGGCGACATCGTGTTCGTCGAGCTTCCCAAGGTGGGGGCGACGATCAAGGCGGGAGACAGCTTCGGCACCATTGAAGCCGTGAAAACCGTCGCCGAACTGTATGCGCCGGTGTCCGGAACGGTCACCGAGGTCAACACGGCCCTGGCCGACGACGCCGGCGTGATCAACACGGATCCTTACGGCAAGGGCTGGATCATCAAGGTGGCGGTGGAAGGCGACACCAGCGGGCTGATGGACGCCGACGCCTACGCGAAGCTGATCTGATCCCGGCGCCCGCCGCGGGAGCCATCGGGACTCATCGGGAACGGCTTTCCGGTCTTCAGGAGGATGCTCACTGCACAGGTGAGCATCCTTTTTTATGCCTGTCGATCCGGACGGTTCCGGGCTTCGGGGCATCCCCCGTCCAGCTCCCGTACATATATTTGCCCGAGCCTTTGAGGTGCCCGGGTCGGGCCCGTCGGGGCGTTGCAAGGACGCGCGTTTGGTACATCCGGCACATTCGGTACATTCCCTCGAGAAAAGCCTGGGCCCTTTCCGTCCCGACGTGCCGGATGCCGCGTCGAAGGGAGTGTCCGGGTCGGCGAAGGCCGCGAGAACCGGGATGTCAGGCCGACCCGACCCCGACCGCCCGGCGCAGCCGCCGTCCCCCCCGAACCCGACCTCTTCCGCGGAAGGGATCGGGACGATGCTGGCGGGCCTGTCGGCGTGGATGGAACCCCGTCACACCCTGTTGCTGAGGACGTTGCTGGACCGCACCGACGCGATCAGCGCCCCGTCGGCCCCAGCCGTCGCGGCGGGCGTGGCGCGCGTGCTGGAGGGGCTGCGTCGTGATGCGCGCCTGAAATACGCCGAACTGCGGGAGCGCTGGGATGCGCGTCTGGAGCCGCGTGCCCTGTTGCCGTTTCTGACCCGCAACCAGTGGATCGTGCCTCATCCCGAGGGCGGCGTGGTGTTGACCGGCAAGGGCATGCGCAAGGAAGCCCGCATGTTGTACCTGCAAACCGGCCATGACATGGCCACCGACTGCGCGCGACAATGGGCGTCGATCGCGGGGCGCCTGCAGGCGTTTCAGACTTCGTTCGCCGCGGAATGGCACGCGGCGGTGGTGGGCTCCGATGACGTGTCGCGCCTGTTGCCGACGCTGGAGGCCACGTTGCGCGAGGCGGAATTCGAGACGTGGAAAACCATGCGTCTCTCGCTGGGCGATGTGGCCGAAGAGGCGTTCATCAGGGCGGTTTTGAAGTGGGAAACGCGCCCGTTTCCCGACGAGGAAGCCCTCGTGCGCGGGACGTTGCACCCATGGGTGCGCCTCAGTCCGTCACGCAACGGGTGGACGGGATTCATGCGCGCGTTGTCGCACCTGGGAGAGCGGCTGACGCTTTCCATGCTGGATCATTATCAACGCAAGTGGGAACTTTACCTGCGGGG
>CAYQFG010000072.1:0-10315 GCA_964416695.1 uncultured Bifidobacterium sp. | reverse complement strand
CGTTCCGCTCCCAGAATCGCATGATGCAGATACAAGGCGGCGCCCAGACTCGATCCGGCATCGCCTGCCGCCGGCTGGATCCACACCTCCCGGAAATCCGTCTGCGAAAGGATCTTGCCGTTGCACACACTGTTGAGCGCCACGCCTCCCGACAGCACCACGCGATCGAGTCCGGTGCGCGCGTGTAATCCCCGCAACATCGCGAACATGGTTTCTTCGGTGATCATCTGCACCGCCGCAGCGATGTGCTGATGACGCTCCGTCACGGGCTCGTCTTCGCGACGGACAGGGCCGCCGAGCAGCTGGCACAGTTTGCGCGACGGCATGCGGTCGGCGTACTCGTACGTGAAATGGGAAAGGTCGAGGCGGAAACTGCCGTCATCCTTCACGTCGATCACCTGACGCAGTTTCGCGTAATACGGATTGCTGCGCGGATCCTTTTCTCCGTATGCCGCAAGTCCCATCACCTTGTACTCGGAATTGTTGACCGAGAAGCCGAGGTAGGCGGTGATGGTGGAATACAGCAGCCCGAGCGAGTGCGGAAACCGGATTTCGTGGGTGAGGTCGAGGCGCCGGCCGCGGCCCACGCCTTGTGCCGCCGTGGTCCACTCGCCGACGCCGTCGACGGTGAGGATGGCGGCCTCCTCGAAAGGCGACGGATAGAACGCCCCCGCGGCATGGGACAGATGATGCTCAAGAAAATACACGTCGCCGGTGTAGTTCCAGCGCTTGCGCAGCAACTTGCGGACATGCAGCTTCTCACCCAGCCATGACGGCATCGCCATGCGGAAGGTCTTGAAGCTGCGGGGAAAGTGCTCGACGTGCTGGGTGATCAGACGTTCGAACTTGACGAGGGGCTTTTCATAAAAGGCCACTGCATCCACGTCGGCCATGCCGATGCCGGCCTGCCGCAGGCAGAAGTCGATGGCCTCGTCAGGGAACGTGGGGTCGTGCTTGATGCGCGTGAAGCGTTCTTCTTCCGCCGCCGCCACCACGGCTCCGTCCTCGATCAAGGCGGCCGCGGAATCGTGATAATGAAAGCTGAGTCCGAGAATGCGGGTCATCAGAAAGGCCGTAACCAGGCATCCTTGTCACGGGACGCCGCCGGGAGTTCGCGCCAGTATGTGGCCTCCGCACTCGGCCTCGCCGCCTTGCGGCGCGGCCCGAGGCGGTAAAACAGCGACGACAGGCCCACACCGATCACGTAGGCCGCCCCGAGAAAGACGACGTTGCTGACAACCTGCAAGGGCTTCAGAATGAACATCAGGGCCTTGCCGAAAGATTCCAGGGGTTTCTTCCAGCCGGTTGCCGGAGGGGGATTGCGCATCCCCGGAATCTAGCATCCTGCCGGCAAGGGAACCGCTTTTGCGGTCGGCGCACCGTGCTTCGGCAGCCCCCACCCGGACCCGAGACGAACCACGGGCCCTGCGGGACGTTTTGACGCCCTGCTTCCGCGGGGGCGATCCAAACCGGGCGTCGGAATGCTGGCTTTCCGCAGGGAAAGGTATCGACGGAAAATCGGGGATCGAACGGACACGGAACTCCGCGACGGGTCCGGCATGCCGATGAAACGGGCCTCTCACGCGTGCCTTGCGATTTTTCTAGATAGTCGGTCATCATGCACACTGCGAATCTCGACTGGAAAAACCTTGGCTTTCAATACCTTCCCACGCGCGGCCACGTTCAGTGCGATTACGCCAACGGCGCGTGGGGCAAGCCGGTCTTCAAGGCCGAGCCGACCATCAACCTGCATATCGCCGCCAATGCCCTCCATTACGGGCAAGCGATTTTCGAGGGCCTCAAGGCGTTCCGCGCGGCCGACGGCAGCGTCGGCATTTTCCGTCCCGACCGCAATGCTGGGCGCATGCGGCTTTCGGCCGAACGCCTGTGCATGGAAGCCCCCGATGACGATCTTTTCATTGAGGCGTGCAAAATGGCCGTGCGCGAAAACCTTGAATTCGTGCCGCCCTACGGAACCGGCGCCAGCCTGTACCTGCGTCCGCTGCTGATCGGTACCGAGCCGACCATCGGCATCAAGCCCTCCGACACCTACTCCTTTCTCGTGATGGTGACTCCGGTGGGGCCGTATTACAAGGGCGGCTTCAATCCGGTGGAAGCCCTGGTGATGCTCGATTACGACCGCGCCGCCCCCAAGGGCACCGGCCGCGCCAAAACCGCGGGTAACTATGCGGGCAGCCTTCTCCCCGGCCTGATCGGCAAGAAGAAAGGGTTCCCCATCATCCTGTTCGCCGATCCGAAGGAAAACCGGTACGTGGACGAGTTCGGGACGTCCAACTTCATCGGCATCACGGCGGCGGGTGAATACAAGACTCCGGAATCGTCCTCCATCCTGCAGAGCATCACCAACGAAAGCCTGCAGGTACTGGCCGAAGGGTTGGGGCTGCGCGTGGTGCGCGCCCCCATCGCCCTCGACGCGCTGGACCAGTTCGCGGAAGTCGGTGCCTGCGGGACCGCCGCCGTGATCACTCCCATCCACGCCGTTCACTATCACAGGGACGGAAGCGAACGCGTGTTCCGGTTCGGCGACAAGGACGTGGCCGGGACGACTCTGACCACACTGTACAAACAGCTGCAAGGGATTCAGTACGGCGAAATCGCCGATACCCACGGCTGGCTTGCCAAGGTGTAAGCTCCCCCCGGGGACTTTCCCGCGCCTCCTTCCCGCTCTCCCCGGGGCATCCGGGGGGCCTCCATTTTGACTACTTTTAGGGTCATGCAATCCCTGGCGGTTATCCTCATTCGAATTATCAGCCCGCAGTAGAGCGGCCTTTGAGGAATTTTCCGGTTCCTGGCAAAGCCCGCTCCGCTGAGCGGGCTTTTTTTATTCACGGAATACGGAAGATCACAGGAATTCACGATTTCCCAAGGACGACCTCATGAGCGGCACGCCGGCCACCCCTTCGCTTTCGACCCCTTCCCGACGGGTCTTCATCTACGATACCACCTTGCGCGACGGCAACCAGGCCAAGGGGATTTCGTTCTCGCTGGAAGACAAACTCGCCATCGCCCGCAAGCTCGACGGCTTCGGCATCGACTACATCGAAGGCGGATGGCCCAATCCGACCAACCCCACCGACGTGGAATTCTTCCGCCGCGCCCGGACCATGACGTGGAAGCACGCGAAGATCGCCGCTTTCGGCAGCACCTGCCGCCCGAAGGGCGATCCCGCCACCGATCCCATCCTGAAACCCCTGGTGGAGTCCGGTGCCCCCGTCCTCACCATCTTCGGCAAAAGCTGGGACCTGCACGTCACGGACGTGCTCCGCACCACGCTGGAGGAAAACCTCCGCATGATCCGCGAATCCGTCGCCTTCCTCAAGAGGAACTGCGAGGAGGTCGTGTACGACGCCGAGCACTTCTTCGACGGCTACAAGGCCAACCCCGAGTATGCGCTCTCGACGCTCAAGGCCGCGCAGGAAGGCGGGGCCGACTGCATCGTGCTGTGCGACACCAACGGCGGCATGGCGCTGACCTGGGAGCTCGAGGAGATCGTGCGGCGCGCGGCGACGGAACTGACGACCCCGCTCGGGGTCCACGTGCACAACGACACGGGCGTGGCGGTGGCGAACTCGCTGGCCGCCGTGCGCGCGGGCGCGGTGCAGATCCAGGGCGTGATCAACGGCTACGGCGAGCGCTGCGGCAACGCGAACCTCACGACCATCATGGGCGACCTGCAGTTCAAGATGGGGATTCCTGTGACGAGCGAGGAGAAGATGCGCGGCCTGCGCGCGCTCGCGCTGAGCATCGACGAGGTGGCCAACCTGGCCGCCGACATCCGCGCGCCCTTCGTGGGCGAGGCGGCCTTCGCGCACAAGGGCGGCGCGCACATCGACGGCGTCATCAAGCTGGCGCGCAGCTTCGAGCACATGGACCCCGCGCTCGTGGGCAACGGGCGCGACTTCGTGGTGTCGAACCAGAGCGGCGGCAGCCTGATCTGGGACAAGATCCGCGCCATCAAGCCCGACATCGACCGCCGCGCGCCCGAGGTGGCCGACATCCTCGCGGAGGTGAAGCGCCTCGAGGACGAGGGTTACCACTTCGAGCTGGCCGACGGCAGCTTTCAGCTGCTGGCGCGCCGCCGCCTGGGGCTGTTCGCCGATCGCTTCGAATCCCTCGGGTTTCGCGCCATCGAAGAACAGGTCGACGGGGTCGTCCGTTCCGAGTTCACGCTCAAGCTCAAGGTGGGTGACGAAGTCGAACACACCGCCGCGGACGGAAACGGGCCGGTGGATGCGATGAACGCGGCCATGCTCAAGGGTCTCACGCGCTTTTTCCCCAGCCTGAAAGACCTGGAACTGGCCGACTTCAAGGTGCGGGTCCTGGACAACGATTCCGGCGCGGGCGCCAGGGTGCGCGTCTGGACGCGCTACGTCGACCACAGTCGCCCCGCCCGCGAACCCTACGGCACCATCGGCGTCTCGACGAACATCATCGAGGCCTCCTGGCTGGCCCTGAAGGACGGCGTCCAGTACAAGCTGCTGATGGACGAAGGTTCGGAATGAGCACTACTCCCGGAACATGGAGAACAGGGCATCACAACGTCACCGCAACAGGACAAAAACGCATCCGGAAAGTTTACAGCTTGTCACAACGGGATAACATCCCCACGTAAAGCGGCACCCAGCGTGACGGTGTCTTTTCGGGCGGCGATGTTGTGATGTTGTGATGCTGTGATGTTGCGATCACTTCCGCCTCACCCCGCCCCTTGCTCCATCGCTCCATTGTTCCATTGCTCCATTGTTCTATTGTTCCATTGTTCCCTGACACCGAAGGATTCCGCCATGCCCTCCAACCCCCGCAGTTCCCGCGCCGTCATCATCGGCCTCGTGGTGATCGCCGTCCTCACCCTCGCCGGCTTCATCGCCGCCCGGGCCCTCGGCCTGATCGTCCCCGGCATCCTCCCCACCGAGAACAACTTCTTCCTCTTCAACCTCTGCCTCATGATGTTCATCATGATCGGCGGCTACGTCACGGCCCGACTGGCTCCGTATGACCCCAAAAATCATGCGTTGTCCCTGGGCACGCTGTTGACCATCATCGGCCTGGCCGCCTCGCTCACACTCACCTTCGCGAACTACGGCCCCAACTGGTTCGGCTGGACGATTCTGCTCAGCGGCCTCCCGTTCGCGTGGCTGGGCGCGAAACTCAAACGAAACTAGTCAGCATCCGGGTACCGGGCGTCCCGCCGGAACAACGTCCGCAGTTCCGCGGCCTTTCCCGCACCCGGGGCGGCGGAGAGGCCTGCGGTATTCCCCTTAATTCCTAACTTCCCGGCATGGCCTCACGCCCCTCCTATCGCCCCAAATCCCCCGCCCCGGAACCACGCGAGAACGCCACGGTTCCCTTCGGGGTCCGTCTTCTCGCGCTGCTGGCCGGCATGTTGTTCCTGTTGCTCTCCGCCAAATCGGTGATGCAGGACTACAGGCTTTACCACAAGCTCACGCACCTGGACGAGCTGTATGAAGCGGTTCCCGCGACCATCCTCAAGGCCGACGTGCGACGCGATGCCTCTGGACGCGACGAGTTTTACCCCGACATCCTCTTTGACGCCCGCGTCCAGGGAAACAGCGTGTGGGGGTGGCGTCTTTCGCTGGAAGAAACCCCTGCCGACAGCGCCTACTGGGCGGACCGGTTGTCGTCATATCGCGTGGGCGATACCGTCACGGCCTATGTCAATCCTGATGACCCCCAGGATTCCTTCCTCGAAAAGAAATCGGAAGGACTGCAACGCGTCCTCTCCAAAGGATTGCTGGGGACGGCCTTCGGCCTGTTCGGCGGGACCCTCGTGATCCTGGCGCTGCAGGGGTTCCTGCGCGCCGCCCGGGCCCAAAAACCGGAGCCCCCGAAATCCCCGAATGGCTCACGGAGACGTCCGGCGCGTTCCGCGAAGCGGAACCGCCCTTAACCCCCAAATCCCCTCCCCAAAAATCCCCGGTGCGCGTCCTGGAACAGATGGCACGCCCACAAAAAAGGCATCCCGACATCGGAACGCCGCAGGACAGCTGCGCCGTCCACGGGTCATGATGTCGGAATGCCTGTCGAAGCCCCGCGCGCGGAGTTTAACCTGCCGCGGCTTCCGTCGCTTCGGCGGCGAGCAGATGCTCGGCGTCCAGCGCGGCCATGCAGCCCGTGCCCGCCGACGTGATCGCCTGGCGGTACACGTTGTCCTGCACGTCGCCTGCGGCGAACACGCCCTTGACGCTGGTCTTGGTCGTACCCGGCTGCGTCAGGATGTAACCGCTGGGATCGGTCTCGACCTGACCTTCCAGGAAGGCCGTGTTGGGTGTGTGGCCGATCGCATAGAACAATCCGCTGGCAGGCAGCTTCGACACGTCACCGGTCTTGACGTTCTTGATCACCACGCCTTCGAGGAACTTGTCGCCGTACGCTTCCTGCAGGACGCTGTCCCAGACGATCTCGAGCTTCGGCGTGGTGAAGGCCCGCTGCTGCATCGCCTTGCTGGCGCGCAGCTCATCGCGACGATGCACGAGGTACACCTTCGACGCGAACTTCGTCAGGTACGTGGCCTCCTCGACCGCCGTGTCGCCGCCGCCGATCACCACCATCTCCTTGCCGCGGAACATCGGCAAACCGCCATCGCACACCGCGCAGGCCGAAATGCCCATCTGCCAAAGCTTCTCTTCTCCGGGCACGTGCATGCGTTTGGCGGTCGCGCCCGTGGCGATGATGATCGTTTTCGCCAGCACTTCGGTGCCGTCTTCCGGGAAAACCTTGAAGGGACGCTGCGACAGATCGACCTTGGCGACCGTCTCGGTGCGGATGCGCGTGCCGCAATGCACGGCCTGCTCGCGCATGCGGTGCATGAGCTCGGGACCGCCGATGCTGGTGAAGCCCGGGAAGTTTTCGATTTCGGTGGTGGTCGTCAACTGACCGCCCGCGGCCACGCCGGCGGCCATGAAGCCTTCGAACATCAGGGGGCTGAGGTTGGCGCGTCCGGCATAGATGGCCGCGGTGTGCCCGGCGGGCCCGGATCCGATGATCACAACGTTTTCGACATTGGTAGCAGTCATGGCGATTCTTCCTTTGGCTAGTTTCACGCTTCAACAGTCTTCGCGCTTCAACAATTTAGAACAATTCTAATTTTAGAATCGTTCTAAATCAAGGGTAGTTCCGGAAATCTTCCGAAAATTTTGTTGCTGCGGAAGATACCATTTCAGGGGGCGAGTCAGAGGGAAGCGTACGGGAGTGGGGGTACAACGCAGCATGCGCTGCGGGGGGCGGGGCGCGCGAAAGCCCTCGCAGAACCGTGTTTCACATCCTCAGCCGGGTCCGGCCACAGGGATGACGCTCGCGCCGCGCGCCGGCCAGATCGGGGCCGTGGGCCCGCGGGACAAAATCAGGCGATTTTCTACCAGAAATCCAGTCTCTCACACGGATGTATCCTCTCAACGGTGCACATCCAGGGATATTCCGCTAATCGGCGGTCACTTCGCGTTGCGGAGGACTCACGTACACCCCCGCCGCCTGCACGGGCCCGGCCTGCCGGCCGAGCACCGTGACGGCCGTGGCGTCACCCGCGCGTGTCCGCTGCAGGCGGCCCGTCAAACGGGGTTCCGCGGGCGGACGACGCGTCACGGGGCCCGGACGCAACGACACCCCGGGTGACCCGATGAAGACGAGGGCGTCGTTGCGGTACTGGTAAACGCCCTGGTTGGTCGCCGCGTAAAAACCGTCCGCGTCCCCCGCCATGTCGTTGACGATCAGGCCCGGTGCGGGGAGATCGGCCACCTTGGGTGTGCTGGCCGTGCCGGAGAACAGGTAAAAGCCCGTGGAGGTCGCCAGCCACACCGAGCCGCTGTCGCGCACGGCCAGCGCGTGAATCGTGTCACCGGGCACCTTCACTGAGGACATGGTCGCGCGGTACGTCCGCACGGAATCGCCCCGGATGCGCCGCAGTCCGCGCGAGGAAAAGCGGGCCATTTCACCCCCAAATTCCGCGCCTTCGACCCCGACCCACAACACAGTCTCGGAGGCCTTGAGCCCCGTCATGCGACGGCCGCCCAATGCCGCGGAATCCCACAACCGTACGGAATCCGACTGCGCCACCAGCCGGGCATACAATCCGTTTCGCGTACCGGCCCACACGCGGTTCGCAGACACGGCCAAGGACAGGATCGTGTCGGAAGTCCCTGCCGGGGTCGCAAGCATCTGCGGTGCCAGCGTGTCTGCAACCGTAGGCCGCAGCCGCACCAATCCCACATCGCCGCCCGCCCAGGCGACCGTGTCACCGGCCTGCCAGGCACAGCTTTGGAGTTTCAAATGATCCAGCCGGCCGGGTTGCCCCGGATTCGCCGGAGGGGAGATGGCGGCGAACGGCCACTGCACGCCACCCTGCCCGGAAACCACCAGCACACGCCCATCGCGGGTGGCACAGAAGTCGCCGATGTAGGGGTACGCGCTTCCGGCGTATTTCCACCCCGTGGAATCACGATACCCCAGCACGCCCGCTCCCATGGAGTTGTCATCGGGACCCATCACCCAGGGGCGCTCCGCGCCGTCGAGATCGATCCGCCACACCATCGTCATGTTCGGCGGACCGTAGCCCGGCTGCACGCGCGCGGCCTCTTCCAGGGTGATGCCGTGCTCTTCGCCCCACGCCGCGAGGCGCGCGTCCGCCGCGGCGATTTCCGCGATGTAGGCGTTGTTCATGCGGGCGCGCACGTCTTCGGCCAAAGCGCCATGGCCCGAGGCAATGATGAGTTTGCCCATGGCGCACGGCACGCCCGCCGCGTCGATGAAGTAGGGTATCAGGCGGTCCGGGAAGTCGAGGTTCCGCGGAAACTCACCGCGTTCACGGTAAGCGCGCAAGGTGTCCAGCAAGGCCAGGCGTTTGGCCACCTGCGCCTCGCTCAAACCGGCCGGGATGTTGCGGCGCATGTCGTCCTCGACGAGGGCAAGATGCTTCCGGATCCGTTCACGTTCCGGCTCCGCAAGGTTCACATGCGCCTCGTAGTATGAATGCGCTCCGACGTACGCGATATGGTGATCCGCGCCATCCCGACCGATGGTCGCCTCTGCAGGGAGGACGCTGACAATAACCGTGGCCAACAGCGTGGCGGCGATCCCGTGATTCCGCTTCATGACGACCTCTCTGACAGAGTGAACATTTTATTGAACCATGCGCACAATATATCCATTCCCGCCAAGACGCGCCGGACAGGAATGCTGTCATATGGCAACTTGAAATTGAAACCGGCCGTCTGGCCGTCTACCCGAACATGGCGCGGCCACGACAGACCACACGAATCACCTCCATTCGCCGCACCCCCACACGGACGGTCGCCGCAGAGAGTCTCACGCCAGGCGCCCGCTTCGACTCCCCACGACGACCGCGTCCGTCACACTGGCCGAACCCGCGGAGAGTGGACATCGCTGACGTGGGCGTGTTCCCGGCCATTAATTGTTAGTTGTTAAACGCTCGTCCACACCCCAAACGCGCACGCCCACGTCCCGATTCACGTTTACTTGTCACGTTTTCCCACTCCTTGCGAACCCTTCCCATGCCCCGTTCCCAGACCCGCCCGCGCAAACGTCCTCCCGTCGCCCTGACCATCGCCGGTTCCGATCCCAGCGGCGGCGCCGGCCAGGAAGCCGACCTCAAGGCCTTTCTCCGTCACGGGGTCTACGGCCTCAATCTGACCACCTTGCTCACGGTCCAGAACACCCACGGCGTCAAAAGCGTTCACCCTCTCGACCCCGCCTATCTCACGCAGCAATGGAAAGCGCTGTTCAGCGACATTCCCCCTGATGTGATCAAGCTGGGGGCGCTGGGGGCGCTGCCCATGGTCAAGCAGGTGGCCAGGCTGTTGCAGAAACCGGAAGCCCGCCACCTGCCCGTGGTCCTCGACCCGGTGCTGGGATCCACCTCGGGATCACCCTTGCTGGCCGCGGAAGCCTTGCGCGTGTTCAAGCGGCACCTGTTGCCGCGTTGCCGCGTCGTCACCCCCAACTTTCCCGAGTTCAACACCCTGTTCGGCCCTTTCCCGAAGGATCAGGATCCCGCGCGCAGCCTGCGCTCACTGGGAAAGCTGCCCTATGCGATTTTGCTCAAGGGCGGACATGCGGAGGTTGATGCCGTCCCGGGCAGTCCGGATTGGCTGTGGGACGGCGGCAGGTTGTTTGTGCTTCCGGGTGTCCGGTATCCCGTGGGAAACATCCACGGAACCGGGTGCACGCTCGCGGCCTCGGTGGCGGCGAACCTCGCCCAGGGGAAAAGCCTGCTCGCCGCCTGCAAGGCCGCCAAGGCCTTCGTCGCCCGGGGCATCGCCACCGC
>CAYQFG010000071.1:0-10566 GCA_964416695.1 uncultured Bifidobacterium sp. | reverse complement strand
CTGATCCAGGGCGTGATCAACGCCTTCGTGATGTTCTTCGCCCGCGTGGCGGCCTATGCCGTGACGGCGGCCATGCGCCGGGGCGACAGCGAACAGGGCGGCAGCCATATGCTGCAGTTCATGCTGGTGATGGTGTTCCAGATCGTCTTCGGGCTTCTGGGCTCGATCGTCGTCGCCTGGTTCTCGCGCCTGCGCGAGTTCCGCGCTGATCGCGGCGGCGCGATGTACGCCGGCAAGTCCAAGATGATCGCGGCGCTGCAAGGCCTGCAGCGCGTGTACGGTCGTCCCGTCGCCGAAGAGGAAGGGCACGCGTCCCTGAACACCCTCAAGATTTCCGGACGCAAGCCCGGAGGTCTGGTGGCGCTGCTCTCCACGCATCCGCCGCTCGAGATGCGGATCGCGCGCCTGCAGGAACGCTGATCCGGCGTTCCGCGTCCGCGGACACATCCGGCACGCGGGGGCGTCGGGTGTGTCTGAAGCCCGGATTTTATAGATTTCCGTCAGTCCCAGGGGGTGCCTCCGGCTGGCGGGACTTCCAGAGTCGTCCACGCGTGTGTGCGCGCCTGTGCAAGGTGCGGGGCATGCACCAACGTAGAAGAGCTTGAAGGGCCTCCATCCATGCCGAACTCGACAGTCGTAAAGCTTGTGCGCTACGGAATCGTGGTGGCTGCCTTGATGGGAATGTGGATGCTGCTCTCGGGCCGCACCGAGGCGAAGTACCTCCTCATCGGCTTCATCGGCTCCCTGGCCATCGCAACCGACACCTTTCCCTGGAAGGGAGAGCGGCCGTTTCCGATCCTCCGCTTTCTGTCCTTTCTGCCCTGGCATCTCTGGCAGATCATCCTCTCGAACCTTCACGTGGTCCGCCTCGTCTGGTCGCCGCGCCTGAAAATCCGTCCGCGGTTCATCCGCATCGCTCCCGGCATGACGGATGAACGCGCCCTGACCGAGCTGGGTTGCGCCGTAAGCCTGACTCCCGGCACGCTGACAGTGGACATCGACACCGAAACCATGCTCGTCCACGCGCTGGACGCCGACAACGCCGCCGAACTGGAAAGCCACATCATGGAAGACCACGTAGCGAAGATCTTCCGTTAACCCGAACCGAGACTGCGCCGAGCCCCATGTCGCTACACGCCGCCGCCCTGTACATCCTGCTGCTCGCCTTGCTGGCGTTGACCATCCCCTTCCTGTGGCGCGTGGTGGCCGGGCCCACGCCCTACGACCGCATCGCGGGACTGAACGCCGTGGGTACCCTGATCCCCGCCATGCTGGTCATCCTGGGCGTCCTGCAAGGCCGCCTGGACATGTTCGTGGACGCCGCCCTCGCCGTCTTCCTGCTGACGTTGTTCACCACCCTGATCGTCGCGCGCCATACGTCCCGCCGCTTTCTCAGCGAGGATCCGGAATGATCGCCGGCGCATGGTCCGCGTGGTCGGCGGGCATCGGCATCGGGCTGATGTACCTCGGCTTGTTCTTTGTGCTGACCGCCGCCCTCGGCTTCGTCCGCCTGCCCGACGTCTACTGCCGCCTGCACATCACCGCCATCATCGACACCATCGGCGTCCCCCTGTTCCTCATCGGCGCCGCGGTCCACGTCGGGCCGGGCCTCGTCGCGGGAAAACTGTTGCTGTGCATCGTGTTCCTCTACGGCACCAGTCCGCTGGTGGGACACCTGCTGGCGCGCGCGGCGCTCGATTCGGGACAAATCCCGTCGCCTGAAACGAAGGGGATCTCGCACAAGCCGCGCCCCGGCGCCAAGGTCAGGCTCAAGGTGGAGGACGGCGCGACGGTGGAGGCAAACGCGGACGCCGTCGCGCCCGAAGACGGAGGACGGCCATGATCGCGCCGCATGCCTTGCTGGCCCTCGCCCTGCTGGTGCTGATGGGCCTGACCATCCTCGCCCTCGCGCGCGCGCGCAACCTCTATGCGGTGATGATCCTCATGGGGACGTACAGCGGATTCATCGCCGTGGGGTTCGCCCTCCTCGGCGCCGTCGACGTCTCCTTCACCGAAATCGTGGTGGGCTCCAGCATTTCCACCATCCTGATGATGCTGCTGCTCAAGCGCGTGAACACGCGCGAGATCAGGCTGGCCTCGCGCCCCAAGCGCGCGGTGGGTGCCCTGGTGGCCCTCGGCCTCGCGGCGGTGCTGATGACCGGCGTGAACGCCCTGCATCCCTACGGCGCCGAAGAGGCCCTCCCCAACCACCACGTCGCCCCCTACTACATCGACAACAGCCTGAACGACATGAAGACGCCCAATCTCGTGACGGCCGTACTCGCGGACTACCGCAGCTTCGACACCCTGATCGAGGCGGCCGTCGTGCTGACGGCCGCCCTGGCGTGCATGCTCGTGGCCGGCATCCGGGATCCCGGTGGAAGGAAGCCGTCCCCGTGAAGAAAAAACATCCGTTCGACAACCTGATCCTCCGCAACATGCTGGGGCCCCTCATCGCCGGGCTGCAGGTCTACCTTCTGTACGTCATCGCCCATGGTCATTACGGGCCCGGCGGCGCGTTCCAGGGCGGCACGTTGCTGGCCTGTTCGATGATCCTGCCCCTGCTGGCGAACTCCCGCAGCCGCTGGTTCCTCACCGTCGGCAAACATGGTGCCGCCGTCATGGCGGCTTCCGGCGTGGCCATTTTCACCGGCATCGGCATGATCTCCCTGCTCTCCGGCGCCCCTTTCCTCGACTACGCCGCCCTGCCGATGGGCGACACCCCCATCGCCGAAAAACGCTCGCTGGGGATCATGCTGATCGAAGTCGGCGTCACGCTGGCCGTGGCCGGAGGCCTTGTCTCCCTCTACTACAGTCTCAGCCGCGACATCCGCAGCACCGAGCAAAAGGAGAACGAGATCGTCTCGGAGAACACGGGAGAGATGGCATGAGCGACCCCTTCCTGGTCTTTCTGGTCGAGCGCGCCCCCTACCTGCTCTTCGTCCTTCCCATCACCGCCGGCGCCTATTTCATGCTGGCCCAGCGCAACATCCTGCTCTCCTTCGTCGGCCTGTACCTCATTCAGACCGGAGTCATCTTTTTCTTCATCCTGCTCAGCGTCCGGGAAAACGCCACCATCCCCATCATCCTCGAAGGATCCAGCGCGCCCTACATCAACCCCCTGCCCCACGCGCTGATGCTGACCGCCATCGTCGTGGGCGTCGCCCTGCTCGGCGTCGCCCTGAGCATGATGCGCCGCATCCAGATCGAAGACGGCTCGCTGCAGGAGAACACCCGTCACCGGGACTCCCGGAAACCGGCGCGGGGCAAATCATGACCTCGCTGTTTCCGATCCTGATCTTTCTCGTCCCCTTCAGCGGCGCCCTTCTGTGCGCCATCGTGGGATGGTGGTGGGGACGCGCCGCCCGGCTCATCGCGCTGACCTCGCTCGGCCTCATGACCGGCCTCGCCCTCGCGGCGGGGGGGGATGTGCTGGCCGCCGGGAGTTTGCACACGCACCTCGGGGGCTGGGCGCCCCCGCTGGGAATCGAGTTCGTCATGGACCCGCTGACCGTGCTCATGGCCGTGCTGGTCTCCGGAGGAGCCTTTTTGCTGCTGCTGGGAATGCGCACCGCCGTCTCCACCGAGTTCGAAGGCCGTGAAACCGCGTTCCACGCGCTGACGCTGCTGCTCGTCACGGGCATGACCGGCATGGTCATGACCGGCGACCTGTTCAACATGTTCGTGCATCTGGAAGTGACGTCGCTCAGCGCCTACGCGCTGGCGGGCTCCGGTCGCCCGGGGGCGGCGCGCGCCGGCCTCCACTACCTGCTGATCGGCAGTCTGGGCGCTTCGCTCTATCTGCTGGGAGTCGGCTTCATCTACGCCGGCACCGGCACCCTGAACATGGCCGACGTGGCGGCGCGCCTGGCCGACGCTCCGCCGCAACTCGCCGTACTGGGAGCCGCGCTGATCACGGGAGGACTCGGCATCAAGATGGCCCTCTTCCCCCTGCACGGGTGGATGCCTTCGGCCTACTCCGCCTGCACCACGCCCGCGGCCACGTTGATGGCGGCGCTCGTCACCAAGGTGGCCGCGTATGCCCTCCTGCGCATTCTGGTCTGGGTCTATGGCGAGGTCTGGTTCGCCGGAGACCTGTCGCTGCTGCTGACAGCCCTGGGATGGGCCGGCGCCGCCGCGATGGTGGCCGGCGGCATCCTGGCGTACGCGCAGAACGACTTGCGCCGCATGCTGGCCTATTCCAGCGTCTCCCAGATGGGCCTGATCGCGGTGGGCATCAGTCTGGCCAACCGCGACGGCCTGACCGGAGCCATCCTTCACATCGCCAACGACGCCCTGATGAAAGGCGCGCTGTTTCTGGCCGCCAGCGCCGCCTTCACCCGGTTCGGCATCAGCCGCATCGACCAGCTGGGCGCGCTGCGCGGTCGGGCGCCCTGGACCATTGCCGCCATCGCCGTCGCGGGGGTTTCCCTGATCGGCCTGCCGCCCCTGGCCGGGTTTTTCGGCAAGTGGTACGTGCTGATGGGGGCGATCGAAGCCGGGCGCTGGAGTCTGGTCGCCGCCCTCGTGGCGGGAACCCTGGTCACCGCCGCGTACGTCTTCCGCATCATGGAGCCTCTGCTGTTCGCGGCCGGCCCGTCTTCATCCGCGGCCACCGGAGACCCGGGACCGCCGCGCGTCGTCCCGCGGATGGGCCCGGCCATTGCGGCCGCCGGCTTCGCGCTGGCCCTGCTGCTGCTCGGCCTCTTCAACGCACCCGTGGTGACGTCGCTGGTGCGGGCCGCCCTTCCGGAGGGATTCTGACTCATGTTCGCCTCCGACACCCTCTGGCTGCTGTTGTCCGTCTTCGCCCCGGCCGCGGGCGCGTTGATCATCGCCCTGCATGCGACGACGCGTCCGACCCGTGCCGAGTTCTGGAGCTTTGTCGCGGCCGGCCTGACCCTGCTGGGGACCGTGCAACTGTTCGTGGGTTTTCAGGCGGGGCGGGATCTTTCCCTCACCCTCGTCACATTCGCGCCCGGCCTCGACCTGTCATTCCGCGCCGACGCGCTGGGCCTGACCTTCGCGTTGCTCGCCTCGGTGCTCTGGCTCATCACCACCCTGTTCTCCACGGGGTATGTGCGCGACAACACGCTCAAGCACCGCCCGCGCTACTACGCGTGCTTCGCCGCGTCCGTGGGAGCCGCCATCGGTGTGGCCCTCGCCGGGAACCTGCTCACCTTCCTGCTGTTCTACGAAGCGCTGACGCTGGCCACCTACCCTCTGGTTCTGCACAAGGAAACGCCTGAAGCCGCGCGGGCCGCACGCCGCTACCTCGCCTTTGCGCTCACGGGCGGCGTGCTCCTCACGCTGGCGACCGTCTGGGTCTACGCGCTGACCGGGAGCGTGACCTTCACGCCCGGCGGATTCCTTCAGGGCAGCGCCGCACCGGGCGTCCTGGGCGCGCTGTTCCTCTGCGCGATCATCGGCACCGGCATCAAGGCCGCCGTCATGCCCTTCCACTCCTGGCTCCCCGCCGCCATGGTGGCGCCTTCGCCGGTGAGCGCCCTGCTGCACGCGGTGGCGGTGGTGAAGGCCGGGGTGTTCGGATGCATGCGCATCCTCGGCTTCGTGTTCGGGCCCGAAAGCCTCGCCGGCCTGCCGTGGCCGTCCGTGCTGCTCGCCTTTTGCATCGCCACCATCCTGATCGGTTCCGTGATCGCACTGCGCCAGCAGAACCTCAAACGCCGCCTCGCCTATTCCACCATCGTCCACCTGTCCTACATCGTGTTCGGCGCCGCCCTGCTCACGCATCGCGGCTTCAGCGGGGCGATGCTGCACATGGTCAACCACGGCCTCGCCAAGATCACGCTGTTCCTGTGCGCCGGGGCCATCTACGCCACATATCATCATACCGAGATCGGCCAGCTCAAGGGGCTCGCCCGCAAGATGCCGTGGACCTGCGCCGCCTTCACCATCGCGTCGCTCTCCCTCATGGGGGTTCCGGGGCTGTCCGGCTTCGTCAGCAAACTCTTTCTCGCGCGCGGGGCGCTGGACGCCGGGGAAACCGTGTACGCCCTCATCCTGGTGGGAGCGTCCTTGCTCACGGCCGCCTACCTCTTCCCCATCATCCGCGCCTTTTATTTCGAAAAAGCCCCGGAGTCTGCGCAGGCTGACGACACGGAGCAAGCGGACAGGGAGACCGCCCCGCGCGATGCCCGCCTGGCCCTGCGCCTCCCCCTGATCGCCACGGCCGCGCTCGTCATCCTGTTCGGCACCGTCCCGGCCGTCATCAACGCCCAGTACGGTCTCGCCCATACCGCCTCCACCGACATCTTCGGAGAGCAGGCCGCCCCGCAGGACGACGCCATCTTCAGCACGGACGGACATTCCGCCCCCGACCTGGACGCCGTACCGGGAGTCACGCCATGAAGCCCGCACGCCACCCCCTCCACGTGAAAATCCTGAGCCTTCCCACCTTGCTCATGGCCGCCGTTCTGGCCGCCCTGACCATCCTCGAGTACTTCTACGCCCCCCACTACCGCCCTGTGTTTCCGTGGCATCACGTGCCCGGTTACATGGGCCTGATCGGGCTGGGCGGCTGCATGATCGTGGTCGCCGCGGCCAAAGGCCTCGGCCGCCTCCTGCAGCGCCCGGAGGAGGACCATGACCGGGATTAGCCTGAACCTCCATCCCGTGCTCCCTCTCCTGCTGGGGGCCTGCGCCATGCCCGTACTGGGCCAGACCGCGCGGCGCATCACCGCCTTGGCGGCCTCCGTGCTCGCCCTCCTTCTGCTGCTGGCCCTGCCGACGGATTCCCGCGCCACCCTCGCCTTTTCCGAGGTCACGCTGAACGTGCTGCGCCCGGAAGCCCTGGGCCTGGTCTTTGCCCTGGCCTTCGCCCTGTACGCCGTGCTCGCCACGATCTTCGCCTGGACCGAAAGCGCGGCCGGACCGCGCGCCTTTTCGCTGCTGCTCGCGGCCGGCGGCCTCGGCGTCACGCTCGCGGGCGACTGGCTGACCCTGTTCCTCTTCTGGGAGCTGCTGACGGTCGGTTCCCTGTTCCTCATCTGGCACGGCGGCACCAAGGCCTCCTTCGGAGCGGGACTCCGCTACCTGCTGTTCCACCTCGGCGGCGGCACCAGCCTGCTCACGGGCATCCTGCTGCACTGGAACGCCACGGGCAGCCTGGAGATCGGCCCCCTGACGTGGGAGGGGCCAGGCACCTGGCTGATGCTCCTGGGCATGCTGACCAATGCCGCCGCACCCGTCCTCCACGCCTGGCTTCCCGACGCCTACCCCCGCGCCTCGGTGTTCGGAACGGTGTTCCTGAGCGCCTTCACCACCAAGGCGGCGGTGTACATCCTGGCCCGCACCTTTCCCGGTCTCGACCTGCTGGTCTGGGTGGGCGCGGCCATGACGTTGTACGGCGTCACCTTCGCGGTGCTCGCCAACGACATGCGCCGCCTGTTGTCCTACCACATCATGAGCCAGGTGGGCTACATGGTGTGCGCGGTGGGGCTCGGTTCCGCGCTGTCCCTCAACGGAGCGGCCGCGCACGCCTTCGCGCACATCTTTTACAAAGGCCTGCTCATGATGAGCGTCGGCGCGGTGATCCACGCCGCCGGCACGGGCCGCCTCTCCGATCTCGGCGGCCTCGCCCGCCCGTTGCGCGCCGTCATGATCCTCATGCTCGTCGGCGCGTTTTCCATCGCCGGCGTCCCCCTGTTCAACGGCTTCGTCAGCAAGGCGCTGGTGATCTCCGCGGCGGCTTACGAAAACCGCCCCGTCATCGAAGTCATCCTGCTCGTGGCCTCCATGGGAACGTTCCTGAGCGTCGGCCTCAAGATGCCCTGGCTGGCCTTCGCCCCGCGCGCGGAACCGGGCGGCGCGCAGGTCACGCGGAAGGTTCCCCGATCCATGTATGTCGCCATGGGCGCGGCGGCGTTGATCTGCCTCGTGACCGGCCTGTTCCCCGACCTGCTCTACGCCCGGCTTCCCTTCGACATGAAGTACGCCCCCTATACGCCCGACCATGTGGTGGGAACGCTGCAACTGCTGGCCGGAACGGCGCTCGGTTTCTGGCTGATGCGGGGCCTGCTGGGCCGCGCGGCGCTGATCACGCTGGACATCGACACCCTGTACCGCGGCCCCGTCCAGCGGGTCATGAGTGCGGCGGGCGCCCTGTTCGAGCGCGGGGGAGAACTCACCGGACGGGTGACGAACATCCTGCTGAAGGATGTGGATACGATCTCGACCTTCGCCCGCGCCCGCCGCCCCTCCATTCCGGGCCAGGCCATGCTGGTGTTCCTCGTGGTGACCCTGGCCGCGATCCTGGTGTTTTCCGCGCGGGGCTAGGCCGCGCGGCCTCCCTGTGCAGCTCCCCTCCGGCCCCGCTTTGGGCTAACTTGCGGGCATGCTCAACACGTCCCGGTTCACCCACCGCTACCTTCCCGCCCGCGCGCCGGGCCCGCGCGAACGCGTCCTCGTGGTCCTGCACGGCCTGGGCGATTCCCTGAACGGCTATCGCTTTCTGCCCGACGCCCTCCGCATCCCGGAACTGTCCTTTCTGCTCGTCAACGCGCCGGACGCTTACTACGACGGTTACAGCTGGTACGATTACAGGGGAGACATGCGGCCGGGCGTGACCCGCAGCCGCGACCTGTTGCTCGCCCTGCTGGATGAACTCCAGGATCAGGGCGTGGAGGCCCGTGACATCTTCCTGTTCGGCTTCAGCCAGGGCTGCCTGATGGTCACGGATGTCGCGCTGCGCGCGCCCGTCGTGCTCGGCGGCGTGGTGGGCGTCTCGGGCTACGTCGCCTTCCCGGAGCAATACCCGGACGCCTTGTCTCCCGTCGCGCGCGACCAGAAAATCCTGATCACCCACGGCCGCCTCGATCCCGTGGTGCCCTTCGAGCCCGCCGCACGCCAGTTCCGCCAGTTGCGCGACCTCGGCCTCGACCTCGACCTCGTCGTGTACGACAAGGAGCACACCATGCTGATGGAGGAACTCAACGCCATTTCGGACTGGCTGCGCGCCCGCATCGCCGCCGCCTGACCCGACCTCCGGACAGCCGCACGTCATTCCTCACCTTCTCTCTTCACGCTGCCGGCTCATGTTCGCGCTCATCGATTGCAACTGTTTCTTCGTCAGCTGCGAACGGGTGTTCGCCCCGCGCCTGGCGGGGCGCCCCGTGGTGGTCCTGTCGAACAACGACGGGTGCGCCATCTCGCGTTCGGATGAGGCCAAGGCCCTGGGCGTGCCCATGGGCGCGCCCTACTACCAATTCCGCGATCTCGCGAAGGCCCACGGCATCGTCTGCCTCTCCTCCAACTTCGAATTGTATTCCGAAATGTCGCAGAGGGTGATGTCCCTGTTCGACCGCTGGTCTCCCGAACGGGAGGTCTACAGCATCGACGAAGCCTTCCTCATGCTGACACCGTCCTCACCCGACGCGCTTCGTGCCATCGCGCAGGACATCCGCACCACCGTGAAGCGCTGGACGGGCATTCCCGTGTCGGTGGGCGTGGCCCGCACCAAAACGCTCGCGAAGGCGGCCAACGACGTTTCGAAGCAGGAAAAGTCGGGGGTTGAGGTGCTGATGCCGCCCGACGAAGAGGCCTTGCTTCGGCGCCTGCGGGCCCGCGATGTATGGGGCATCGGGCGCAATCTGGAACGCCGCCTCGCGGCACACGGCATCAGCACGGCGGCGGCGCTGGGCGCCGCGAACCCCGCGTGGGTCCGCGCGCAGCTGGGCGTGACCGTGGAACGGACCGTGAGGGAACTGCGCGGAATTGCGTGCATTCCCTTGGTGCCGCGCCCCGCGGACCAGAAGAACATGGCGCACATGCGTTCGTTCGCGCACCCGGTCACCGGCCGGGAGGACGTGAAGGCCGCGGTCCTGCATCACGCCGAGCGCGCCGCCGCCAACCTGCGGCGCGAAGGACTGGCCGCGCGCGCGATCAGCGTCCACCTGTACACCAACCGGCACCGGCAGGACCAGCCGCAATACTGCGGCGTGAAGACGCTCGCCTTTCCGGTGCCGACCAGTTACACTCCGGAGATCACCGCGCGCGCGGCGGAGGCCTTCGCGGCGGCGTTCCGCGCCGGGTACTCCTACAAGAAGGCCGGGATCACGCTCCTCGACCTCGTGCGGCCGACCGAGGCGCAGGCCGACCTGTTCGACCCCGTCGACCGGGCGCGCGCCGCGCGGTTGATGGAAGCCTTCGACAGCGTGCAGGCCCGCCACGGCACAGCCTCCCTGCAGTTCGGCGCGCGCGCCGCCGCCCCTCACGAGAACGCGCCGGGCGCGCGGGCACAACCCGCGCAACCCGCCCCGGCGCGCTGGGCGTCACGCTCCGACCATCGTAGTCCGCGTTTCACCACGCGATGGGAGGAACTGGCGGTCACCGCCTGAGCGGTCCGCGCCAAAGCCGCGGTGGCGGAGTCCGCGGAATCCGCGGACTCCGCGGAATCCAAAAAGGCGGAGCACGCCCGGCGCGCCGGTTCCCCCCCAAACACACCCGCTTCCGCGTGCGAGACGGCAACCCTGTGGTATGCCACCGGCGTCTCCTCGCCGTGTCACACCCAAAAACCGGCAACAAAGCAGACAACAAAGCAGACAA
>CAYQFG010000070.1:4309-10696 GCA_964416695.1 uncultured Bifidobacterium sp. | reverse complement strand
GAAGGTCGCGAAGGCCGTGAAGGTCGCGAAGGTCGTGAAGGCCGCCGCGAAGGCCGCCCGGAAGGCGAACGTCGCGAAGGCCGCAACGACAACCAGAATCGCGAGGGTCGCGAAGGTCGTCGCGAAGGTCGTGAAAACCGCGAGCCGCGCGCCGAAGGCCGCAACGAGAACCGTGAAGGCCGCGCGCCCCGCGAAGCCGCCGACGCACCCGTCGCCGAGGCCTCCCGTGAGGTCTCCGCGGCCCAGGCGCCGGCCGGCCTGCCTCCCCGTCGCCCCCCGCTTCCTTCCGTGTCGGAAACTCCGGCCGCCGCGAGCTCCGACGTGCAGGCGTCCCCCGCAGGCTCCGAAGCCGCCTTCGTGGGCCAGTCCGATGACGTCCAGCACGGTCGTCGCACGCAGTTGAAGAAGAAGCCGCGTTTCGACATCGAAGACGAAACGCCCTCGACGCCGTCTCTCTAAAACCAGGAGACGCACGCCCTCTCCCCCGCACGGTCTGCGTGCAGGGAGAGGGCTTTTTTGTTGCGGCATTGTGAGTCCTGTCGCACAAACCAACCTCATCGCGGGTGAAGGCAAACCCTCGTAAGATCCGGTCTTTCCTGAATTTCCGGAGATGCACCCCGCTTTTTTCTACCTTGTGATTCTTCGCTTTTTTGCCGAAATCCGGCGTTTTCACATCGCGAAGCGCTTCGCGGACACACCGAAAACGCGCCGGGCCCGGCGGGTTAGGGGAATTAATAATGGCCGATATCATTCGCTTCGAGGATAACTGGGAGTTCTGTTTCGATCCCACCGACGCCGGCATCGAAGGGCAGTGGTTTCGCCTGAAACCATCCAGCACCCGGCAAGTGAGCGTTCCGCATCTGTTCCAGCATGAACCCAATCCCGAAGGGGCGACGATCGGTTTTTATTTCCGGGAATTCACCCTGGACAAAAAGGAGCCCAAGGAAACCGCCAAACGGTTCATGCTCCGCATCCATTCAGCCCCTCCCCATTGTACGGTCTGGCTGAACGGCGAGCAACTCGGCAGCCGGGCCTTCGGCCACGCCCCTTTTGACGTGGACGCCGGGAAGTCCATCAAGCCCGCCGACAAAAACCTTCTGGTGATCCGCGTGCAGGCCCCCGACAAGGCGGGACGCCTGGGAGACGCCTCCGCGCAGGAGCTTCCGCTGGGCAATCCTTACCAGCGCGGCGCCTATGCGGGCATCACCGCGCCGGTCGAACTCTTCACCGCCCAGAAGGCCATCGTCCGTTCCATCAACGTGCTGCCCGACTACGAGGCCGACCGCATTACGGTGGAAGTCCGCTTCTGGAATGCCAAAAGCTTCCAGGCCGAAGCCGCCTTCGACATCATCAACCCCGAAGGCGAACTCGGCACGCTGGTCAAGAACATCCGTCTGGACAAGGAAAACGGCTCCTACCTGATGTCCCTCCAGCTCGAAAGCGGCAAGGTCTGGAGTCCGCTCACCCCCACGCTTTACACCCTGCAGGTGCGCCTGCCCGGCAGTCCGCCCGCGAAGGTCCGTTTTGGCATGCGCGGCGTCGAGGTCGACAAGGGCACCTTCCGTCTCAACCACGCGTCCTTCAAGGTCCGCGGCATCGGTTACCCCTGGTTCTTCAACTTCCAGCATGGCCTGCCGGCGCACCCTGTCGATCACCGGGCCGAGTTGACCGCCATCAAGGAAGCCGGCTTCAACCTCATTCGCGGCTTCGGGGCGCCCCTGCCCCCCGAAATCCTGGACATCTGCGACGAAACCGGTTTGCTCGTCCTGCAGGAAACCTCCGCCTACAACATGAAGTCCAGCCGCGACGGCGTGGAATCGGTCAAGGCCCAGTTGCAGGCACTGGTCGAACGCGACGGCCACCATCCCTGCATTTTCGGATGGGTCGTCGGCTCCGAGAACGGATCGCTCGCGCTGGAAAACGGCAACAAGCTGCTGCGGTGGACGGCCGATCTGGACCCCACCCGTCCGGTGTTTTCCAACCTGGGTTCGGTGTACCTCGACAATCAGGGCGGGGGGAAGATCGATCTCGGCAAGGTGTACGAACCGGTGACCGCCCAGATCGTTCCCTTCGAAGGCCACAAGCTGCGTCTGGGCTATCCCCTTTCGCGTCGCGGCTACGCGATGGTTTCCGGCTACTGCTCCTCCAAGGACGGCAAGACCCTCGCGGACGGCCTGCACGGCAACAAGTCCTACTGGGAGCGCTACAACTACCTGAAGGACCAGATCGCCGGCAAGGTGCTGGCGGACGGTTTCGGCGTCCCGGTGTTCGATGACCTCGCCGGATTGGTGGACGCCGCGAAAAAGTTCGCATCGACCCCGGACGTCAAGGATGTCGTCAGGTTCCAGCAAGAGCTGGACGGGGGGATCAAGGAACGCGGCCTGCCCTGGAAAACCGCGGACGCGTTCCTGGCGGATGCGGATGCCTTCGGGCGTGGGGCCATCACGCGGCAGATCGAAGCGGCGTTCTCGAACACGCAGATTTCCGGGTACATCCTGGAGAACGGAATCGACCAAGGGCTGCGTTTCACCGGCCTGTTCGACAGCATGCGCCGTCCCAAGGCCGCTTTCCTCGAGGCCATGAAAAACGTGAACCGTCCGGTCCGCGTCTTCGCCGAAGCCGAAGAGCGGACACCGTATTCCGGCAGCTCGGCCTCGGTGAAAGTGCATGTCTTCAATGAAGGCGGCCTCGGCGACTACGCGGTGCAGTTCCGCGTCAAGGGCCCGAGCGGCCGCACCGTACACCAGGAATCGCTCGCGGGCAAGGCGCGCACCGGACTCAACACCGCGGGCACCTTCCAGTTTCCCGTCGGGTTCGAGCGCGGCCGCTTCACGTTCGACCTCGTGCTCACGCGCAACAACAAGGAGCTCAGCCGGACCGAGGAACACTTCTTTGTGCCCGCCGAAATCAAGCTCGACAACGTGCTCAAGAAAGTCACCCTGCTCGGCAACTTCCCCGACACCGTGTCGTGGTCTTCCACCGAAGACGCGTCGGTGATCATGGCCACCGGGCTGCAGGAAGTCTCCGACGCCGCCCTCAAGAAAGCGCTCGACCGTGCCCATCAGGGCGCGTCCCTGGTGTTCGGCGCCCTGACCGAGGAGGATGTAAAGAAGGTGCAGAACCTCAAGGGCTTCGGCGACGTCTCCCTGATCCGCTCGACGGGAAGCCCGCACGGGAACTATCACTATCTCCTCAAGAGCCCGGCGTTCAAGGATCTTCCCGCGCCCGGCCTGATGGACGAAACCTACGCGGAGGTTCAACCGCTGTGGAGCGTGGAGCATTTGTCCGACAAGGCGGAGATCCACGCCGGCAGCCTGAACATCAACCCCACACCGGGCGCGAAGGTCAAGATCCGCTGGGGGGCCGATCTCGCGATCGTCCCGCACGGCAAGGGCAAGGTGATCTTCTGTCAGTTCGATATCTTCGAGCGTCTCGGCAAAAACGCGCTGGCAGACGCCCTGTTCGCCAATCTGGTGAACCTGGCGAAATAGGGAATACAGCAGGAAAACATCACGGCATCACGGCATCACGGCAATGGAACACAAAGCTTCGTTCCGATGTTGTGATGCTGTGCGGCGGTTCCGGCCCCCCGCCGCTTCTCTTTCCCTGTGCGGCTCATTCGCACTCCCATGAATTAAATTCCCCGGGATGCCCTCTCCGATCCTTTCGCATCCTCCGCTCCTCAGGGCGGAAGCCCTCACCATGTCCTACCCCGGCGTCCGGGCGCTCGGCGGCGTGGACTTCGATGTGCGCGCCGGCGAAATCCACGCCCTGTGCGGGGAGAACGGCGCCGGGAAATCCACCCTGATCAAGATCCTCGGCGGCGTCATACCCGCCGGCGCGCACGGCGGAACGGTCACGCTCGCCGGAACGGTGTGCCGGTTCGCCCATCCCGGCGACGCCTTGCGGGCCGGCGTCCGGGTCATCCATCAGGAGCTGGCCCTGTGTCCCGACCTGACCGTCTGCGAAAACATCTTCCTGGGCGAAGAAATCATGTGGCGGGGCGTCTCCTGGGGTGTTCCGGATGCCCGCCGCATGCATGCGGAGGCCCGCACGATCCTCGACGGACTCGGTCTGCAGGAGGTCGACACGCACGCGGTCGCGGGCGGTCTGCCCGTGGGCCTGCGGCAGATGATCGAAATCGCGCGGGCCCTCAAACCCGCGGGCCATCCCGCGAAGGTCCTGATTCTCGACGAACCGACGTCAGCGCTGAGCGCCCGCGAGGCGGAGCGGTTGATGACCACCTTGCAAAACCTGCGCGCGGACGGTCTGGCCATCCTGTACATCTCGCACCGCCTCGACGAGGTCTTTCGCCTTGCGGACCGCATCACCGTCCTGCGCGGCGGTGAAAGCACCGGGACCCTCACCCGCACGCCGGGAACGGACTCCGTGCCGTACGACGCCCCGCGCGTGGTCGCACTGATGACGGGAACCCCACGCGCGCCCGCCCCCTCCAAACCCGAACCCGCGAACGTCCCGCAACCCGTGGCCGCAACCACCCCGTTGCTGTCCGTCCGCGACTGGACCCTGGCCGATCCGGCCAATCCCGGACGCCTTGTCGTCGACCACGTGTCCTTTGTGCTGCGCCCCGGCGAAATCCTGGGGTTCGCGGGCCTCATGGGCGCCGGCCGCACCGAGCTGATGGAAAGCCTGTGTGGTCTCCACCCCGTTGCGGGTCGCGGAAAACTGGAGGTCGACGGAGCGCCCTACGTCCCGCGCGATGCGGCGCACGCGCTGCGTCAGGGCATCGCCCTGGTTTGCGAAGACCGTCGCGGACGCGGTCTGTTCGCGGACAAAAGCGTCCGCATGAACATGACCATCTCCGCGTTGCGCGGGTTTTGTTCCCTCGGGTGGCTCACGCGCGAAGGCCGCCACAGCCCCGAGCGGAAGACCGCCGTGGAGCGCATCGACGCCCTGCGGATCAAAACGCCGGACAGCGAGTTCATCGCCGGAAACCTGTCCGGCGGCAACCAGCAGAAGGCCCTCATCGCGCGGGCGCTGCTGACGAACCCGAAGATCCTCATCCTGGATGAACCCACGCGCGGCATCGACGTGGGGGCCAAGGAAGAGTTGTACGCCCTGATCGAAACCCTCGCCGCGAAGGGACTGGGCATCCTGCTCGTCTCTTCGGAAACCGAAGAAGTCCTGCGTCTCGCGCACCGCGTCATCGTTCTGCGGGGCGGACGCATCGCGGACGAACGTCCCGCCTCCACCCTCTCCCTCGAGGCAACCCTCGCGCTCGCCGCCGGAGGATCGCACGCATGAAACGCGCCCTCGTCCTGCTCATCACCATCCCCGCCGTCTGGCTGCTGTTCCATGCGCTCTCCGACGGCGCGGTGCTCACCGCGGGCAACATGGTCAACCTGTTCAAATACGTTTCCGTGGTGGGCATTCTCGCCGCGGGCATGACCCTCGTCATCGGGGCGGGACACATCGACCTCTCGGTCGGCTCCCTGCTGGGGTTCCTCGGCGCCGCGAACGCGTACATGCTCGCCTCCACCGGCTGGGACTGGCCCTTGCCGGCAGCCCTCGCCGCCAGCGCGCTGACAGGACTCGCGGCGGGAGGCCTGCACGGCGGCCTCGTCGCCTGGTTCCGCGTCCCCTCCTTCATCGTCACGCTCAGCGGCCTGCTCGCCTATATGGGGCTCAAGCAGTACATCGCCAACCCCGTGATTCCCCTGCGCGATGACGCCCTCATCCTGCTGGGGCAAGGCTACCTGGCGCACGGCGCCGCCATGATCCTGGCCGCCCTCGTCATCCTGCTGTTGTGGATCGTCACCTTCGCCGGCGGACGCAAAAACGCGCGGGATTACGGGGGCGTGGGGCTGGTCACGGCGGGGGTCATCGCGATGACCGCGGTGGCGGTGCAGGACCGGGGCATCCCCTACTCCGTCGTGGCGCTCGGGGCCGCCGGGTTGCTGTGTCACCTCCTCGCGCAAAAAACGCGCGCGGGACGGTACGCCTTCGCCCTCGGCAGCAACGCCGAAGCCGCCCGTTACGCCGGCCTTCCCGTGCGCGGCATCGTGGTGTTCGTCTTCGCGCTGATGGGCCTGATGAGCTGGCTGGCAGGCCTCGTGGCGACCAGCCAGCTCATGGCCGGCGCCGCCGACATCGGCGACCAGCAGGAGCTCTACGCCATCGCGGCGTGCGTCCTGGGCGGCACCAGCCTGCGCGGCGGCTCGGGAAACGTGTGGATGTCCATCCTCGGTGCCTTGTTGATGGCGTCGATCCTCAATGGCATGGAGCAAATGGGCATCGCCTCCACGATCCAGAAGATCATTCTCGGGGTCATCCTCGTCACCGCCGTCGCCGCCGATCAGTGGACGCGACGGAAGGAGCGGCACGGGTAGGCCCGAAGGACAGCACGATCAACGCACGGCAAGGAAG
>CAYQFG010000070.1:0-4209 GCA_964416695.1 uncultured Bifidobacterium sp. | reverse complement strand
AGGCCCGGGCGTCGGGAGGCCCTGAAATCCTGATGCCGCGGCTTGCCGTCGCCCGGTCACCCTCCAGAATGCTCCCGCACGCTCCAGCACGCTCCAGCACCCTTGATCACCTGCAGGGCGGGGCCGGGTCGGACTCACCCGAGGTCGAGACCCGAACCGAACAGGATCCTCCGGTTGGGGGAAGCCCAACCGGAGGAACGCCATCCCGTCTCGGGTTACCGGACCACGCTGACCGCGCGTGTGGCGGTCTGATTGCCCACGCGCGAGGTCAGCAAATACAAGCCCGGCCGGAGGTTCGTAAAGGAATGTGTTCCCGCCCCGAAACCCTGCTTCCGGCCGATGGACTCGCCCCGCAGGCTCCGCAGCTCCAGTGTGTAGGCACCCTGGATGCCGGTCTGAACCGAAATGCCGGACTTCGAGCTCGCCACGGAGAAACCGGACGGGCCCCCGTTCACCCTGCCGTTGATGCCGATGGTCGTTCCGGGATAAATTTCGATGGCATTGATCTTCGGGTTTTCAACCGCCCCGAGGTGGAAGGTGATGGTGATCTTCCCGTCGTTCGCCAAAACCACGAAACTCTTGATCTGGGCGGTGAGGCATTCGACCTCGGCGGACATGTCGTAGTCGGTGAGCACCTTGGTTCCGTTGATGCTCACGTCGAACACCCGCGTGCCCACGCCGCACGCCCCGTCCCAGAGGGTCGCCTCGTACAGGTTCACGATGTAGCTGCCCGGACTCACGTTGAAGTTGTAGCTGAAATCCTGCGTATCATAACGCTCATCCTGGTGGAGAGCCGGGTCGGCTGTTCCGGCGATGGTGACGTCGAAATTCGAATACACCTGCCCCCCGACGAAACCCGAGTCGGCGGCCCACGTGCGGCCCGCCGCATCGACATAGGGCGCCGAGGCGCCGCTGTTGACGCGTATCGTATCGCCGTCCGCCGCCTGGGAAAGCGATGCGGTGGTGACGACGGCAGACAGTGCGAACAAGACGGTCGAAAGTGTTTTGTTGAAATTCACGCGTAGCCCCCTTATGAATTGATATTCGGTGACATTGCTTTTTCCTGGACACGGATACCCGACACGACGAGCTGGAGGTCAGCCGGCCAACGATCCTGTCAGAAACAAGCTAATCCATCAGGCGTCGGGATTGTTTGCGATTTTTTTGTTTCGTATCGGTTCCGGGGAATCCCCTCGTGAGCCTGAAGGCTGGGGCCTGGACCTCAAGCCAAAATCTTGCCGGATTTCGACAATCCCGGATGACCGTTATCCACCCCACAGGATCACCCGATGCTTCTTCTCGCCACCCTCACGGTACACCCCGACAAGGTCGCTGCCTTCCACGATTACGAACGGCGCGTTGCCAGGATCATGGAACGGCACGGTGGACGCATCGAACGCGTCATGGTGCTGGACCCAGACCCGGAGGACATCTACCACCGGGAGTGTCATCTTGTGAGTTTTCCCGGCCGCACGGCGCTGGCCGCCTACCGTGACGATGCCGACTTCAGGGCCTTGGCGGAACTCCGCACGTCATGCATCCTCGCCACGGCGATCCGGTACGGGACGGCAGGGCAAGGATATCATGATAAAACGGGTGGTTGATAGACGGTAGACGGCGGAAAAGACAACTATCCCCATCACCCTCATTCCCGGCTGCGCGGGAATGAGGGATCCGGCATCAGGGTTCTCGTTCTCCCGAACCCGAACCCCGTACCGCGCCCCCTACTCCTCGTCCTCTCCGAAGTCTTTCTCAAGCTCGTCGAGCACGCCGCTGACCTTGGCTTCGGTTTTGGTGAGCACGTCCTTGCAGTACTTCAACAGCTCGGAGGCTTCCTCCACGCGCGCCGCGAGTTCATCGAGCGGAATCTGGTTCTGGTCGATCTGTTCAAGAATGTCGTCGAGGCGCGCGATGGCCTCGGTATAGTTCTTCGCCTTGCCGCTCATGCCGGTCCCCCCTGTTCACCCGCCGTGCCGTCCCCCTGGGGACGCACCTGGGCGCGCACGCTTCCGTCGTGGAAGCGGATGAAAATAGACTCATTCTGCGACGCCTCGGCGGCCGAGGTCACGGCCGTCGTCTCCGGGCCGGCCCCCGCGCCTTCGCCCGCTGCCGCGCGGTACACGCGCGCGTACCCCCGCTGCAACGGATCCGCCAGCTTGAGGATGCGCGCGGCACCCGCGATCCGCACCGCGGCGGTCTCCAGTGATTTCACCGGCCCCCGCCGCAGGCCCGTCACCGCGCGCGCCAGATGGCCGGTTTCCGCGTCGTGGCCGGCGCGCCACGCCCTGCGGACGGCACGCCCGCGCGCGGTGAAGCGCTCGCGTCCCAACGCGAGCAGCTTGCGCGGCCCCCGCGCAAGGCCGACGGCGTCCAGGGCCAGGCCTTCCGCGGCCGCGCGCAGCAGGCGGCGCGTGGTTTGCCCGAGGCGCACGCGCTGCTGACGACCGCGCTCGCCTTCGCCGCGCCGCCGCGCGTTCCACACCGTCCGCAGGGTGTCCGCGACCGCGCGCAACGCGTATACGCCTTCACGCGCGGTCGACTCCCACCCGGCGCGCAGGCGCGCCGTCCTCTCCCGCAATCCTTCCCAGGCCGTCTGCGCTTGCGTCTCCAGGAATTTCGCGCATTCGGTGGGCGTCTTGAAATGACGATGCGCCACCATGTCGGCCAGCGACAAATCGATTTCGTGTCCGATTCCCGTGAACACGGGCACCGGACACGCCGCGATCGCGCGGCAGATCGCTTCGGAATCGAAAAACACGAGATCGGTTTTGGAACCGCCGCCGCGGATGATGCAGATCACGTCCAGCGAACGACCGGACAACGCCTTGAGCGCCGCCGCCACGGTGGATTCCGTTTCCTGTCCCTGCATGCGCGCCTCGGCGAACACGATCCGGAAGGAAAACCCTGACTGCAGCAAGACCGTGGTGAAGTCCTGGTACGCGGCCGAACCGTGAGCGGAAACCAGACCGACGCGCAGAGGCACATCGGCAAGCGGACGACCGCGGTTGGCATCGAACAGGCCCTCACGCCGCAGCGTCTCCAGCACCTTCAGCCGCATCTGCGCCAGTTCGCCCAGCGTGAACGATTCATCGATGTCCACCACGCGCGGCTGGAACTTGCCGGTGGGCACGTAGTAGCTCGACTCGAGCAGGAACGACACCTTGAGTTCCGGACGGATCGCGAACGGCGTGGGCAACTGCGCGAAGCGCGCGGTGAACTGGTCGAATTCCCACGCCCACATCATCACCGGCAAGACCGCACGGGGCCGCGCATCGCCTTCCGCGAAATCCCCCAGCTCCATGTAGACGACCTTGCCGCGCCGGTTGACCTGCGTCAGCACCCCCTTGACCCAGATGCGGGGGAACTCCTTCATCTTCCGTTCAACGGCGCGGTTGTATTGCTCGACGGTATACGCCTTGCGCTCAGGAACCTCAGTCACCGCACCGGCCGGCGCCTCCGCCCCGGAGCGGAGGGCTGAACCCGGTCCCGGACGTCCCGAAGGTCCTGGAAGGCCGGCCAGCAGGGCATCGATCGTTTCGGACATGGTGGGGAATGTACTCCTTATCCCGTCCGTTGAGGTTGCAAGGATCGCGGGATGACGCCTGAAGGAGAGGGATGGGAGGTGAAGGCGGCCCGGCCGTCGGGGCTGACAAGCCCGTCCCCTCTACGCGGGCGCCGCATCCCGGCCGGGCCGCGGGAGGCGGGGTGTAACAGGGTGTGCGGTGGCGACAAAGGGTGGAGGCCGGAAAGCGCACAGGTCCACGGTGGTGCTGCAACAGGATCTCCAGAACGTGCACGACGCCCACGCCGTCCGGAGGTCCCGGGAACCGAAGTCACGGCCGGAGCGCAGGTCCGGGGACGTCCCCTGAGAGCGCTCCGGTCGCGGGCGCGCATCCCCGCGCCCGCGGAAGGCCCCAGGCTCGCGTCGACTTCCGCAACCGGCCCGTGTGGCGAAATCCTGCGGGGAAGCCCCGCCCAGGACGCGCCTCAGGAGGTTTCGCCACACGGGCCTCCCCCCCCATCAGCGCCTCCCTGATGCTTTCTGATGCTTTCTGATGCTTTCCATCCCCCCATTCCCTCAAAATGGTCCATCTCCGGCAGAATTGCGCCGTTGGGTACAAAAAACTACCTTTGACACCGTTCAAAACCACCGATTAAGGAGCATTCATGCCCGTCGTTAATTTTAAAGAATACAACGAGATGCTGGAC
>CAYQFG010000069.1:6791-10776 GCA_964416695.1 uncultured Bifidobacterium sp. | reverse complement strand
GCCACGCGGCACACGATCGGTTCCCCGTTGGTGATGCCGCCCTGCACGCCGCCCGAGCGGTTCGTTTCCGTGCCGATGGCACCGCCCTTGTTCACGAACACGTCGTTGTGAACGCTGCCGCGCAGGCGCGTGCCCGCGAAGCCGCTGCCGATTTCGAACCCCTTGGTCGCGGGCAGCGAGAGAAAGGCGCGGGCGAGCTCTGCTTCCACCCGGTGGAACACCGGCTCGCCCACCGCGGGCGGCGGGCGCTTGATGACGAGCTGAACCACGCCGCCGAGGCTGTCCTGATCCTTGCGCGCCGCGTCGATGGCGGCCTCCATGCGCGCGGAGGCCTCCGGATCGGGGCAGCGCACCAGGGAGGCTTCCACCCCGTCGAAGGTGACGGACAACGGGTCGATGGTCGCGTCGATATCGCCGACCTGGGACACGTAGGCCAGGATTTCGGTGCCGCAGGCTTCGCGGAGAAGTTTGCGGGCGATGGCGCCGGCGGCCACGCGGCCGATGGTCTCGCGCGCGGAGGAGCGGCCGCCGCCGCGGTAATCGCGGAAGCCATACTTCAGGTCGTAGGTGAAATCGGCATGCGACGGCCGGTACAGGGTCTGCATGTCGCCGTAGTCGTGCGAGCGCTGATCGGTATTCTCGACCATCATCGCGATGGGTGTGCCCGTGGTGCGGCCTTCGAACAGGCCGGACAGGATGCGCACGCTGTCGGCTTCCTTGCGGGGCGTCGTCAGGCGGTTCTGACCGGGACGCCGGCGATCAAGATCGGCCTGGATGTCGGACGCGGAGATGGCGAGGCCGCTGGGGCAACCGTCGAGGATGACGCCGACGGCGGGGCCGTGGCTTTCGCCGAACGTCGCGATTTTGAAAAGGGATCCGAACTGGCTGGACATGACGGGAAAGGTACTTCCGCCGGGGCCATCCCGAAAGCGGCGGTCATTCCGTGACAGGACCCGTGCATCCCGGTACACCCGATGGCCCCATCCGCAACCGCCCGCATGGCACCGCTTCTGCCGTGGGAACCATGCGGGCCCGCCCCCCCTTCTCCCTGCCTCCCCTTCTCTTCCTTCTTTTCTTTTCCCCGTTCCCCCCTTTGATGCCTCAACGGTCCGTGCAGCGCGGGTTCGGGGAGGATGTAATTTCACTGCCATGTCGTTGCTTCTTTCCAAAATCGTTCCGGCGTTTTTGTTTCCTGTCGGGTTGGGTGTTGTCCTGGGACTGGCGGCGGCGGTTCTCGCCTTCCGCAAGGGGGCGCGGGCCGCGGGAAGCGTCGCCTTGCTGGCGGCGCTGGTGTTGTATTTGGCCTCCAGCCCGATCGTCAGCACGTGCCTTCTGCGCAGCCTGGAGGATCGCTATCCGCCGCCACGAAATTCCCCTCCGGCGGCGGCCATCGTGTTGCTGGGCGGCGGGATGGTTCCCCTGATCGCGCCGCGCATCCATCCCGAGACGGGGCACGCCGGGGACCGCGTGATTCATGCGGCGCGACTGTGGCATGCGGGGCACGCGCCGGTGGTGGTTGCCACCGGTGGGTACATCGAGTTTCTGACCGATGCTCCGGGCACTGAGGCCGGGCTTTATGCCCAGGTGCTCACGGCGCTGTTCGGGTTGCCGGACAGCGCCGTGATCGCGATGGGGCGCAGCCGCACGACGCATGAGGATGCCATGTTCACGGCGGAGTTGTTCGACGAAAAGGGGATGGACAAAAACATCCTGCTGGTGACTTCCGCCACGCACATGCGGCGCGCGGAAGCATTGTTCCGCAAGGCGGGCTTCACCGTGCATCCCGCGCCCACGGATTACCGCGGTGAGGTGACGGCCTTCAAATGGTTCGATCTGCTTCCCAAGGCCGATGCCCTCCTCAACACGACCGTCGCCTTGCACGAATACCTCGGCCTGCTGGCTTACAGGCTGGCGGGGAAGATTTGAGGAGGTGAGTGGGGGGCGCGTGGAGGCCCGGGGGTGTTCGCGGTCACCCGCGTGGGGCTTGGGAGCGTGGGGACAAGGGGCTTGCGTTCACTCCCAGTTCCGGGCCGACCGGTTTTTCTTTTTCTCCGAGTGCTGACGCTTTTCCGCCAGATTGTTCAGGCGGGACGACCAGGTGCGCTTCGTCGGCTTGCGCGGCTTGACCACCACGTTCAGCTTCGCCACCTTCTCCCGGATTTTCTGGAGGCAGATGTAACGGTTCTGCCACTGGCTGCGGGATTCCTGGCTGGTGACCGTTATGCCCGTGGGGCGGTGGTGCAGACGGACCGCGCTATCGGTTTTGTTGATGTGCTGGCCGCCCTTGCCCGACGCGCGAAAGGCTTCGAAATCGCATTCGGCGAGGAGCGCGTCGTCGTCTTCGGGCAAACGGATGGGCATGGAGGGAAGGTACACTCTGGGAACCCTGCGGTGTAGTTGGTGCCTTGTTGAGGACGATTGTGCGGGCGTTGGGCGCAAGAGGGGGCTTTACAAGGCGCTGGTGTGGGGGTTGGTGGTGAAGGCGGGAAAACCCGGAACCCAGACTTTCAGGAGAGAAGCGGTGGAGGTGTCGCCGAGGGGATTCCGGAGATCGATCTTTCGCCATCCGACCGTCCGGCATTCTGCGTCGCCTTTTGTTCTGCACGAACCACTCACGTTCTGCAAGGAATCGTGCCGTCGCCTCGTGGATGGCCCGCAGGGTGGCGCCAACGAGTACCTTTCCCCTTCATGTCTTCCCCTCTTCAGCCTGTCTGGTTCATCACCGACGTCGACGGCACCTTGCTCGACGACAACAACAACCTGCCGCCGGCAAACCGCGCGGCGCTGGAGCATCTCAAGGTGCTGGACGTGCCTGTCGTGCTCGCGACGGGGCGCCGCTGGACGACGCTGAAACGCGTGATGGAGCGCCTTGAGCTGGCACCGCTGGTCGATTATGTGATCATCAACAACGGGGCGGTCGTGAAGGATGTCCGGACCGGCGTGCGCCTGCATCATCAGGCGTTCGAGCCCGGCGCGCTGGTCGCGGCAGCCGATGCGCTGGCGGGCCTCGGTTGGGATCCCATCGCCCTGGCCTACGCGCCCGAAGGCGGACCCGACGTGTACCACCGTCGCCTGAGCCTGCGCAACGGCGACTTCACGGCCAAGAACGAAGGCTTCTGCGTCCTCATCAACGACTTTCATGAGCTGGAAAGCCGCGCCGTCGTGGAGCTGATCCTCATCGGTGACGAACCGAACCTGGCGCGCGCACAGACCGCCCTCGCCCACCTGCCGCTTGAGACCGCCCTGATCAAGAACACCTTCTACGCCGACCACATGCTGGAGATCACGCCGCGCGGCGTCTCCAAGTTCGAGGGCGCGCGCCTGCTGGGCGAGCATCTCGCCCTCCCGGTCTCGGGCCCCCGCGGCGCGCTGGCCATCGGGGATTCGGCCAACGACCTGCCGCTTTTGCGTGAGGCCTCCGTGGCGGTCGCCATCCCCCACGCGCCGCCGTTCGTCCACGCGGTGACGCGCGAGTCGGGCAGCGTCGCGGACGCCGTGCGGCGCTGGTTTCCGGGCGCACCGTCGACGTCCGCCGCCGCGCCACGCTAGGCCCCACGGGGGACCGCTCTTGGTTCCGGCCCCCCTGTGCCAGCTCCCGTGACCGACGCGGGAGCATGGGCTTCCGGTGGCACGCGCTCATGCGTGGCTTTCATCCCCGTTCCCGCTCCAGCACGGAGGCGATCCACGCGCGCGTTTCCGCGGCGGCGGTGCGCCGGTCGGCGAAGCCGGTGGCGGGGGGCGCGCACCACACGCGGGCCGTGAGTCCCCGCGCGCACAGAAGTTTCCAGAGGTGGGGCAGAAAGGTCGCCTGGCCCGTCCACACGGCGAGCGGGTGTGAAGCCCGGTCGGCTTCGCTCCCCGTGCGGGCGCCTGCGTCATGTAGCCGTTTTTCGCCGGTCATACCCGCCTCACAGCCGTCCTTCAGGGAGGCCTCGTACCGGATGGCGATGGCCTGGACGGGAATGTCCTTGTGCCGGGGGCGAAG
>CAYQFG010000069.1:5621-6691 GCA_964416695.1 uncultured Bifidobacterium sp. | reverse complement strand
GGGGGCGAAGATCCGCGTCGTGCAGGCCATGGCCATCCGGTCAGGCCCACGAGGCGCATCGCACGGCACACCCGCGCGCGTGAGTCATGACACGAAGCGTCGGAACAGTCCCGGCGGCATCGCTTCCACGTCGAGCAGCACCAGGTAGTCGATGGTCCTGAAGGCGCGGTCGAGCGCGGGTTCGCTGCAGACGTTCCCGCCCAGGTTGAGGTAGCCCTGCAGCAGTCGCGGGATTTCGGGAGTTTGTGCGATCACAGGCAGTGGGCCATCCGCGCGGCACTCCCAGCCTGCGCGCGGTTCCACGCGGATCCCGGGATGGAGCTGTCCGTTCGCGGACAGTTCACGGTACAACGCCTGCCCTTCCAAGGGATCCTGGCTCGCCAGCGAGCAGGCGCCGAAGAGATAGCGCTTGCCGTTCCACAGCAGATAGTTGGCGAGGCCCTTCCACAACAGATGCAACACATGGCCGTTGCGGTGCGCGCGGCCGATGCACGCGCGTCCCACCTCCACCGCCTCCTCGCGGACGGATTCCGGCAACTCCGCGATGCGGAATTCCTGATCGGTGTAGAACCCGCATCCCGGGCGCGCCATGGCCGCGGTCTGCAGGCGGTAGGTTCCCACGCACTCCCCGCTTTCCTTGTGGCGGACAAGCAGGTGGTGGCATTGCGCGTCAAAGGCATCGAGCTCACGCCCCGGACAACCCGATTCCTCCGGCCCGCTTCCCATTTCAAGCCTGAAGACATCGTGACGCAGGCGAAGGACTTCATCCAGTTCGGCGGGCGTGGTGGCGAAATGCAGGCGGTACTCTCCGCGTTCCAGAATCATGGGGGGAACACCCTCGTGATGCCGGGGGTAGTCCGCAAATGCCGTGATGGGGTCGGCCGGTGCCCTGGGTTTCGGATCCTCGGGTAGGGCACCCGGCGTGTGAATCGATCGAGTGATGGACATGTCGCGGTCCTTTCGGTGCGTTTCGTGCGGTTACGGACAGAGTTTAGATGGGGCGTGTTCCCACCGCGTTTCAGGATCATTGGGGACATGTTCCAGCCTCCGGGTGTGACGGCTCCATGGCT
>CAYQFG010000069.1:0-5521 GCA_964416695.1 uncultured Bifidobacterium sp. | reverse complement strand
CCCACGCGCCGCGCCATCCTGGAACGGTTGTCGCACGGCGAAGCGACCGTCAACGAACTGGTGGAACCCTTCGCGCTCAGCCAGCCCGCCATCTCCAGGCATCTGAAGGTGCTGGAGCGCGCGGGTCTCGTTTCGGGCAGCCGCGAGGCCCAACGGCGGCCGCGCCGGCTGGAAGCGGCCCCGATGGCGGCGGCCACTGAATGGCTCGAACGGTATCGGGCCTTCTGGGAAGCGCGCTATGCGCGCCTTGATGCGGTGCTCGCATCGCTGGTCGCGGCCGAAAAGCGCCCGCGCCGCCGGGGCCCCAAAACGGGCGTCACCGCACCCGCACGGGACCCATCCCGTCAGGCCGCAGCGCTCACCCCCCATCACCCCTCCACCCTTCGAAAAGGACGTCCCACATGACGGCACCCACCATTCACATCGATACTTCGGCCGACCGGACGGTACGCCTCACCCGCGAGTTCGCCGCTCCTCCGCGTCTGGTCTGGGACGCGCACACGAAACCCGAACTGGCCCGCCAGTGGCTGGGTGGTTTTGATGGCTGGTCGATGAAAACCTGCGCCATCGATTTGCGTGTGGGCGGGACGGCCCGCTACGTGATGGGACACGAGAAGTCGGGGCAGGAGATGGGGTGGACGGATACGTTCACCGAGGTCGAGCCGCACACGCGTCTCGCGTTCACCGAGATTTTCGATGAGGACTGGACCGGCGGCGAAACCCTGAACACCTGCGTGTTCCGGGAGCATGCGCCGGGCAAGACGTGGTTCGAGATGGTGATCCTGTTTTCGTCGAACGAGGCGCGCGAGGAGGCGCTGAAGATCAACTTCGTGGAAGGCATGGAGCTGAGCTACGCCCGCATGGACGCCCTGGTGGCGTCCGGCGCCGTCTCCTAGTCCGCGCGTCCCGTCCGGTCGCCGGTGAGGCGCCTGCATATGAAAAAGGCGGCTCCCTGCGGAGCCGCCTGTTCGGGCACGAGCCCTGATGAGGCCCGGCGCGAGACCGTCGTCGCTTACTTCAGGCTCGCGACGTAGGCTTCTTCCTTCTCGCGGTAGGCCTTCGCGAACTCCGCGTAGGCCGCGGCATGGGCCGGATTGGGCTGCAGCGTATAGGTCGCCTTCACGTGGGGCTGCGTCAACACCTCGAACGAAGCCGGCGTGCCCGCCTCGCGCAACGCCGCATGCTGGGCGCACACCGCCGCGCCGAGCGCCGCGGAGTTGGACGTTTCCTGACGGATCACCGGCACGCCGAACACGTCGGCCATGATCTGAAGGATCTCGCGGTTGTTGGACGCGCCGCCGGTGGCCTGGATACGCACCGGCGTCTCGCCCATCCATTCGGCGTGCAGCAGCATGCTGGTCATTTGCGCCTCAACCACGGCGCGCACTTCCGCCTCGGCGTCGCCGTCGGAAAAACCGTAACGCTGCGCGCCGGCCTTCTGGATGTGCGGGACGATTTCCGTGCCGAAGTACGGCAGCAGCACGCGGCCGTTGTTTCCCGGCGGCGTGGACTGCAGGATTTCCGAGAACTGTTCCCAGGTGAGACCATGCTTCTGGCGCACGGCCTCGCGCGCGAGGCTGCCGTTCTTGTACACCGAAATGGCCATGTAGCCGCCGGTGGGGCTGCCGAACACGTGGGATGCGCCGCTGGGGTCGGTGCTGACGGTGTTCATGGAGGCGAACACGGTGTCGCTGGTTCCCAGCGAAATGCCCAGCGCTCCGCCCGACACGAGGCCGAGGCCCACGAGGCTGGCGGGGTTGTCGCCTGTGCCGGGGAGGATCTTGCAGTCGGGCGAGAAGCCGAAGCGGGCGACGAAGTACGGCGAGATGGTCGACGCGACCTGGTCGCTCTCGAGGATGGGCATGAGCTTGGAGTCGAGGCCGGGCGCGGTGGCCTCCAGCGCGGCGGGGCTCCACTGGCGCGTGGTGATGTCCATCAGGTTCATGCCCGCGCCGTCACCCGGATCGATCGGCACAATGCGGCCGGCCAATAGCGACGGGAGGAAACTGGAGACCAGACAGATGTGCGTGGTGGCCTGGTAATGTTCAGGCGCGGTCTTCCAGAACTTGCGGATCTGCGGTCCCGTGAACCGTTCGAACGCCTTCGATCCGGTGAGCGCGCACACGGCTTCGGGGCCGCCCAGGGTTTCGGTGATTTCCGCGCACTCCGCCGTGGTGCTGGAATCCATCCAGATCGGCGAGGTCTTGCGCGAGTAAATGAAGTCCAGTTGCGGCGTCAGCGCCTTGGTGCCGTCCAGCGCCGCGAGCGCGCGCTCGGCGGAGGCGTTCAGGTATACCGAGCCATGCTGCTGGCCCGAGAATCCGATGGCCGCGACCTTGTCAAGCGGAGCCCCCTGGCGCTGCAGGACCGTCAAGGTCTCTTCCAGCGCCTTCACCCACAACTGGGGCGGGGTATGCACCTCACCGTCGTTGCCCAGGAGCACGCCGTTGCGGGTGCCGAACTCGGGAAAGTGCTCATCGAAGTTCAGACTGCGTTCCATCAGGATGCGCGTGGAGGACGGGTCTCCGGGAGTCTGCTCCAGCAGAAGCGCCGTAAAACTTTGGGTGGAACAGTCGAGTCCGAGGAAAAGATTGGCCATAGGTATTTCGGGCTGAAGGAAAACGATCGTTCGCAGCGGGCGGAGCGCACCGGAATGCGGTCCGGGAACGAAGACGGGAGGTAAAAATACCCTTATTGACGGGATCCGGGGACAAGACCGGACGGTTTCTGCGGGAAAGGAGGAGGTGAAGCCGCCCGTCGCCTGCGGCGACCGCTTCCGGTGCGACGGGCGGGGCGGAAAAGGCCGGGCGCGCGCGTGGGAAGCGATCGCGGGCGATCGCACCGGGTGTTTATATTTTGACGCGCGCGGGCCGTATTCCACAACCCTGTTGCCCAGAGACCGGTCGCGTACTACTCCCGGATTCCCCGTTTTTCCGGGCCCGGGAGCCTTTCGGATCACGCCCGGGTCGCGGTTGGCGAACGGGCCCTTCCACCCCCCCACCTCACCCCAGACATCGGGTCACGACATCAAAGGGCGTCCGGATGAACATCTATGTCAGCAACATTTCCTACACGGCCACCGATGAGGCGTTGCAGGAGGCTTTCGCCGCATTCGGAACCGTGGAGTCGGCGCGCATCATCCGCGACCGCCTGAGCGGCCGCTCGCGGGGTTTCGGCTTCGTTGAAATGCCGAACGAGGAAGAAGGCCGCAAGGCCGTCGAGGCGCTCGCCGGGTTCGAACTCATGGGTCGCGCCATCAGCGTGCGCGAAGCGCGTCCCAAGGAAGAGGGCGAAAAGGGAGAGAAAGGCGAAAAGGGTGAGAAGGGGGAAAAAGGCGAGAAGGGTGAGCGCGGTGAAAAAGGTCAGGAGCGGGGCCCGCGCGCGCGCCAGCCTCGTCCGGAAAAGCCGAAGGAACCCGAGATCGTGGTGATCCAGAGAGGGATGTATTGATCCATACTCAATGAGCAATGAACGATGCCCCATAAAGCGTAAGGCCCGGCAGGTGTGCCGGTACGAAGACGCCCGTTAACCGGATTCACGAATTTCCCGAGCATTGCTCATTGAGCATTGATCATTTCCCTGGGCTTTCCATGACCTCCCATCCCTTCTTCATCGCCTGCGCGCGCAACCTTGAACCCATGTTGATGGCCGAACTCCGTGAACTGGGGATTCCCGGCGCGCGACAAAGCCACTTGGGCGTGGATGCGGACCTCACACGGGAGGAGGTTTACCGCGTCGTCTACGGCTCGCGGATCGCCTCACGCGTGCTGCGCCCGCTTGCCGACTTCGATTGCCCCGATGACGATGCGTTGTACGAAAACGCCTGTGAACTCAACTGGGCCGCGATCATCAGGCCCGGGCAGACCTTCAAGGTGTCCGCGACCGTGGCGGACTCCGCCATCACCCATAGCCAGTATGCGGCGTTGCGTCTGAAGGACGCCGTGGTCGACGTGATCCGCGAAGAGCGCGGCGACCGGCCGGACATCGACAAGGATGACCCGGACGTTCGTCTCAACCTGTTCATCCACCGCGACAAGGCGGTGATCAGCCTGTACTACTCCGTGGGGGTGATGCACAAGCGCGGCTATCGCGCAAACGCCGTGGAGGCGCCGCTCAAGGAGAACCTCGCGGCCGCGATGCTGCGTCTCGCGCAGTGGGATCCGTGGGAAAAGAAGGAACCGTTGCGCGATTTCTTCTGCGGCAGCGGCACCATCCTGCTCGAGGCGGCGATGCTGGCCACGCGCACGCCGCCGGGCTGGTTCCGCGCGCGCCAGGGGTTTGAGGCCTTGCCCGACTATCACGCGGAAACGTGGGAGGCCGTGAAGGCCGAATTCGATGCGGCCATTGTGCCGCTCGCGCCCGGCCTCATCGGCGGCGCCGACATCGATGCGCAGGCCGTACTGTCGGCGCGCGCGAACTTCAAGCGCACGCCGTGGGCGGAGGCGGTGAGCATCGGCATGGCCGACTTCCGCAAGCTGGACGGCGATTACGCCGGGGCCGTGATCGTGACGAACCCGCCCTACGGCGTGCGCGTCGGAGCGAAGGGGGGCGCGGGCCGCGATGACCGCAAGGATGCCGAACCCGATGCGAAGGCCGTCGCGGCGATCCACAAGCTGTACGAGGATTTCGGTTATTTCCTCAAGATGCGCTGTCCCGGATCGCGGGTGACGATGCTGTTCCCCGATCGGCAGTTCGAAAAGGACATCTGGTTCAAGCCCGTGCGCGGCATGTTCATGGACAACGGCGCGCTCAGCGTGCGGGCGAACGTGTACGAGGTGCAGGCGGCGAAAAGCTCATCCAGTGGTGACCTTGCTGGGGAGTGATTTTCCTTGGTGGCCATGCTTCGTGAGTGATCATTCGGGGATGTCCTGACTGAGGAGTGATTGGCATGGTGCAGGCCTTACCCGGAAGTGATGCCTGCGTTGTGGGCCTTACCGGGGAGTGAAGACTGCGCGGAGGTTGCGGGAGTATCGTTGCGCGGGCAGGATGCTTTGAGTGTGTGCAAAGTCGAGAACGCGTGTGAAGCGCGAAATGCCTGAAATTTCATCTGTTGTAAGTATCGTGATCGCATTACTGTTTTTGTATGCGATACACCCGTTCGTTTCTGCCGCGCCGAACAAAAGAGTTTGCACTTGCCATCGTGAGGCTGTACACCGAATTACCGCCCACGGTCGCGGCAGAAATTATCGGAAAACAGGTTTTCAGATCCGCGACGTCGGTCGGTGCGCACGTGCACGAAGGCAAGCGCAGCCGCTCCGTCGCGGAGATGATCAGCAAAACGGATGTGGCGTTGCAAGAACTCGAAGAAACCATCTATTGGTTGGAGTTGCTGACCGACTCCGGGATTGTCACCGACATGCAGACGCGTCCCCTCATCCGGGAAGCCGGAGAACTCAACGCGATGCTCAGCAGCAGCTCTCGCACCCTCAAGCTCCGCCAAGCGGAAAAGCCTGTTTCGCGCCGCCGAACCTGGTGAGGCGCGTGCGCCCACTCCCGAAGTAAGGCCTGATACGCGCAATCA
>CAYQFG010000068.1:6407-11193 GCA_964416695.1 uncultured Bifidobacterium sp. | reverse complement strand
TCAAGGCCCTGGGGGAGGTCCAGCAAGCCGGCCAGCACCTTGTACGTGAAGCCCCAGATGTATCCGTCGTCCAGGCGGATGGCCGGGAAACTGCGGTCCGAGCCCGGCAGTGGCGTGATGCGGGTGTGGTGGTGGGGGGCACGCAAATGCGCGGTGGAGATCCAGTGAAACGACGCGCATTCGCGTGGGTCGAGGATGATCTCCGGGAGACGGGTCACTTCGAAAAGGTAGGGGGTGACCCGGATGGCGTGCCCGAACACGTTGCCGGCTTCCAGGACGGGCAGGGTGCGGACGAGGGTGGAGGCGGGGAGTTGCAGGCCGCATTCCTCCCGGGTTTCCCGGAGGCAGGCGGCGAGCAAGGTGGGGTCTGCGGGGTCGCGGCGGCCGCCCGGGAAGGCGTAATGTCCGGACCACGGGTCGAGCGGATTGACCGCCCGCCGGAGGATGAGGTAGGCCGGATCTGCGCCGGAAAGTGGCGAAATCCGGCGAATAACGGCAACAGCGGCCTCGCGATTCATGGTCGTCCCAGGGTGTGCAGTTTTTACAACTCCATGAATTTATTAGATTTGCGAGTCTATGGCCAAACTCCATCTACTGAACCTCGATCTGGGGGCCTTGGAAGACCTGATGGCCAACCTCGGCGAACCGCGCTTCCGCGGACGCCAGATTCGGGAGTGGATGTTCCGTCATCTGGAAAGCGATTTCCAGGCCATGAGCAATCTTCCCAAGAAACTGATCGGGAAATTGCAGGACGCGGCGGAGGTTTCGGTGCTCCGCGAGAAGTCGCGCCAGGAAAGCGTCGACGGAACCCGCAAGTGGGCCTTCGAGACGCACGACGGTCATGTGTTCGAGACGGTGATGATTCCGTCCGGCGACCGGCGCTCGATCTGCGTGTCGTCCCAGGTGGGATGCGCGATGGGGTGCACGTTCTGCCGCACGGCGACCATGGGCTTTATCCGCAATTTGACCTTGGGCGAAATTCTCGAACAGGTGCATCGCGTGTCCCGTTTCGTGCGCGAGCAGGACGGCAGCCGCCTGTCGAACGTGATCTTCATGGGCATGGGCGAGCCGCTGCATAACCTCGAGAACGTGGCGCGGGCCTGCGAGACGATCAATGCCGAGACCGGTTTCGGGATCGGCAAGTCGCACATCACGGTGTCGACGTCGGGCATCGTGCCCAAGATCCGCGAATGGGCGCAGCGCGCGCCCGATTTCAAGCTGGCGGTGAGCCTGAACGGGAGCAACGACGAGGTCCGTTCGGCGCTGATGCCCGTGAACCGCCGCTGGAACATCGAAAACCTGCTGGCCGCGGCGGACGAATACATCGTTCTGACCGGCCAGAAACTGACCTTCGAATACATCCTGATCAAGGATAAAACCTGCACGACCGTGGCGGCGCGCGAGCTGAGGCGCATCGCGTCGCAACGGAACTGCAAAATCAACCTCATCCCTCTGAACAAGGGAGAGGATCCGTCGCTGCAGCCTCCCACCGAGGAGGAGATCCTGGCTTTCGAAGCCGTTCTCCGCCAGGGTGACTACGAAGTGCTGCGGCGCCGACCGCGGGGGCCGGACATTCTGGCCGCGTGCGGTCAACTCGCCTTACCTCTGAAGAAAGTAGCCTGACATGTTGACTCAAAATCTGCCGGAATACTGGGAAGCCCTTTACCAGGAAAAGAAAGACACTTGGGACCTTGGCAAGGTGACGCCCGCGTTGACGGAGTTCTTCAAGAATCCGCTGTGCCCCAAGAAGGGGCGCGTGCTGGTGCCGGGCGCCGGCCGCGGCCATGATGCGGCGGCGTGGGCGCAGCGCGGCCATGAAACCCTGGCGGTGGACTTCGCGCAAAGCGCGGTGAGCGCGCTGTCGACGCTTGCGGAGAAGAACCCGAAGCTGTCCGTGCTCAACATCGACCTGTTCGAGATGGCGCCCAAGAGCACGGAACCGTTCGACATCATTTACGAGTCGGGCTGCTTCAGCGCGATCCATCCGGGACGTCGCGACGAGTACTTCGAAGTGTGGGACAAGATGCTTCGTCCCGGCGGTCTGGTGATCGCGGTGTTCTACCCGTTGATCAAGAGCACGTCGCTGGACGGCCCGCCGCATCCCACGTCCGAAGGCGAGCTGATGGCGCGCCTCGACAGCGTGCTGGAGCTGGAGGAGCGCATCGTGCCCAAGAAGACGACGCCCGAGCGCGCCGGCCAGGAAGAGATCTGGCTGCTGCGCAAGGCCAAGCGCTGAAAACGGAAACATGAGGGCGGATGAAAATCCGCCCTCATCGTTATATCTTCCGCCGACACCATGGCTCTTCTGGACCCCGTTTACGGCTTTTTCGTGCGGCTCAAGGGCGGTACGGAACACTTGACGTATGGCCGCCCGATCCTCGCGGCCTGGGCCGCGGAGCATGCGCGGACGCTGCCCCCCGAGGCGGTGCCGCGGATTCTGGACCTCGGGTGCGGCCAGGGAGACGACCTGGAGCTGATGGCGCGCACGGCCTCGCGCGCGTGCGAGCTGCACGGGCTGGAAGGGTACGGTCCTTATCGGGACCTTTGCGCGGCCAAAGGCATCGTCACCCACCCCATCAATCTCGAGCGGGATCCGCTCCCGTTCCCGGATCAAAGCCTCGACGTGGTGTCGATGAACCAGGTGCTGGAGCACACCAAGGACATTTTCTTCATCTTCTCCGAAGTTTCGCGGGTCCTGAAGCCGGGAGGCGTCTTCCTCGTGGGGGTGCCGAACCTGGCCGCGTGGCACGATCGCCTGCTGCTGTTGCTCGGCCGCCAGCCGTCGGGCATGAAGGTGCTCGGTCCGCACGTGCGCGGGTTCACGCGCGAGGGGCTCACGAAGTTCGCGACCTGCGACGGCTACTTTGCGGAGGAGGGGTTTCGCGGCAGCGCGTTCTATCCCTTTCCGGCGGCCATGAGCCGGCTTTTGGCCCGATGGCTGCCGGGGCTCGCCACAGCGTCCTTTTACCGGTTCCGGCGCACGGCCCGGCCCGGAACCTTCATCGAAGTGCTGCGCTCCCGCCGCTTTGAGACGGATTACTATCTAGGCCCGAATCCCTGATGATCTGCCGGCCGCCGGAGGCCGGACTGTGAGGACCATGAACACTCCGACACGCACTCCGCAGAGCTCCGACCGCACGACGTTCCGTACCTGGCTGGCCGACAACTGGAAGCCGCTGCTGGCGATCTGGGTGATCAGCCTGCTGCCTTTTCTGCCGGTGCTGTTTGCGGGGGAAATCCTGTTCTCGTCCGACCAGATGGGAGCGCCGGGATGGCGCTGGTACTTTGACGCCTTGCGCGGGGGCGAGCTTCCCCTCTGGAATCCGCATCTCCTCGGCGGTATGCCGACCTTTGACGCCATGATCGGTGACGCCACGTATCCCCCGTTCGTGCTGCTGGGCTTCCTTTTGCCGGTGACGTATGTGGTCACGGTGAACTTCATCCTGCATGTGCTGCTGGCCGGCTTCAACGCGTACCTGCTCACGCAGAGATACTTCCGTTTGGACCGCTGGCTGGCGGCTCCCCTTGCGCTGGCCTGGGCGCTCAACCCCCACTTCATCTCCTACATCTTCGGTGGTCACACGGGCAAATTCCACATCATGGCGTGGTTGCCGCTGTCGCTTTATTTCCTGTTGCGGATCCTGGGGCCGACGGCGTCGTGGAAGCACTTGCTGGGCCTGTCGTTGACCGTTGCGGCCTTCATTTTTACGACACACCTTCAATTCACGTACTTCGTGATGATGGGATACTTCCTGGTCTGGTTGTACTTCCTGATTCCGGCGATCAGGGCCCGTCAACTGCGCCAGGCGGGATCGCTGGTGCTGCGCTTCTGGCTTCCCCTGTTGCTGGGGGTCGGGCTGACCTTTTTTCTGTTTTACCCTCCGCTCAAATACAACGAGGCATTCAGTGTGCGTGGCGGTGCGGAGAGAACAACCTTCGAGCATGCGACCTCATGGTCGATGCACCCTGAAGAGACGGCGTCCTTGCTGTTACCCGAATTCGGGGGACTCAATGAACGATACTGGGGACGCAATCCTTTCAAGCTGAACACGGAAGCCCCCGGGACGACGGTGTGGTTCCTCGGCCTGTTGGGCCTGTTCGCGTTCCGGAAAAGCCGTTGGCAGTGGTTGTGGGGGGGCGTCGGCCTGCTGGCCATGTTGTACGGCCTCGCGGCCCATACGCCGGTCTTCAGGCTGTTTTACGATTTCGTTCCCGGCATCAAGAATTTCCGGGCCGCGAGCATGATGTTGTTCTGGCTCTCCATGGCGCTTCTGATGATGGCCGCCGAAACGGTACGCCGTCTTTCGGTCGCGGGGCCGGAAGCTCTCACCGATGCCCGGAGGAATGCCATCCAGCGCCGTGTGCGGATCTGGGGATGGAGCATCGCGGCGGGCCTTGCCGTGTGTGGTCTGGCTCCCGGCCTGGCGTATTCGGTGTGGGGATGGTTCGTGGACGAGTCCGCGATTCCCAACATCGCCCGCCAGCAGATCGCGGAAGGGGCGCTGGCACTGGGAGCTTTCCGCGTTGCCGCCATCGTCGCCTTGCTCACGTGGGCCGTTTCGGCTTTTCTGTTGCGTGCACACCGGCCGATCGCATTCGGACTGGCGGCCCTGGTGGCCGTCACAGCCGACGCGTACTGGGTGAACAGCAATTTTATCCAGGGTATCAAGGCAGAGGCGATCACCCGGGGAGACCCGGCCATCACCTACATCCAGTCCGACAAGGAACGTTTCCGCGTGTTCAGCGTGCCGGGAGCCCTGGAGCGTTGGCATGGTCAGTACTTCGG
>CAYQFG010000068.1:0-6307 GCA_964416695.1 uncultured Bifidobacterium sp. | reverse complement strand
TCCGCGTGTTCAGCGTGCCGGGAGCCCTGGAGCGTTGGCATGGTCAGTACTTCGGGTTCGAGCTTGCAGACGGCTGGGTGGACAACGAAACGCGGCATTTCCGCGAGTACCGCGGCAATGACCACCAGCGTAACCCCACGTTCTTCCACAATCTGGAACAGAACAGCGACGGGACCGTGTCCGGAAGCGCTTTCCTGGACATGATGAACGTCAAGTATGTGGCGTTCCGGGCCCCCGAGAGTCCGGGGCTCGGCCTCGTGATGAATTCCTCCATGTTGCCGCGGTCCTGGTTCGTGCCCGCATGGGAAGAAGTGCCGGAGTCGCAGACGGTGGCGCGCATGCTTGAGGAGGATTTCGATCCGCGTCGTACGGCCTTCGTGACCGGAGACAGTGGGCGTACTGGTGGAGTGCGGCCTGACGAGGGGGTTCCCCTGGTGGCGGGAGAAGAGGTGGAACGTCGATACAACTACCAGTCTTACAGCATCGACGCGCCGTCGCGTGGCGTCATGGTGGTTTCAGACGTATGGTTCCCCCACTGGCAGGTTCGTGTGGACGGGCAGGAGGCTCCGCTCTTGCGCGTGAACCACGCCTTCCGCGGCGTGATGCTGGAGCCGGGCCGTCATACCGTCGAGTTCACCTATCGCTCGCCGTGGATCCGGCGTGGATTGCAAGTGTCGGTGATGTCCATCGTGCTGCTCGCCCTGCTGGCGGTGGTGTGGCGGCGTGTGGACGCGAAGTCCGGGAATACGTCCGCTCCGCGCTGAGCGGCGGAGTCCGGCCCTGCGGTCATGATACGGGTTCCCCGGCCACTTGTGTTGGCAATCAAGGTGGCCTTCACGGTCCTGGCGGTTTGGCTGGTGGCCCGTCAGGTTGATTACAAAACGCTGGGGCCTGTTCTACTTGAGGCGGACTGGGTCTGGATCGGGGCGTGTCTCGCGATTCAGGTCCCTCTCATATGTCTGAACGCCGCCCGTTGGCAAACATTATACCCGGTCGAAGGCGTCCCCTTGTTCAAGTATGTCTATTACGTGCTGGTCGGACATTTTTTGTCCGTCCTGCTCCCTTCAACGGCCCTGGCGGAGGGTGGGCGCACGTATGCCTTTGGAAAAAAATACGGAGGCTTGCAGAAGAATTTTGTGGCCGCCCTGCTTGCACGTGCGATCGGCCTCGTGAGTCAGGTCGGGCTTGCCGCGATCGTTTTGGCGTTCGAGTGGAGCGAGGTGCGGGCGCTCCCGATTTGGGGCGAACTCTCGGGTTTACCTGTGACCCTAATACTTGGTGGAGTTGCGATGGGGGCCGCCGCGGCTGCCGTCTGGGTGCTCAGGCGCCGCATCCTTTCCGTATGGAGCGATCTTCTGTCCTACGTGCGGGACACGTCGTTGATGCTCCGCGTGTTCGCACTCTCGGTCCTCATCCAGATCCTTTCGGTCGTAAGCGTCTATACCCTGTTTCGGGCCGTGAACTGGCCCGTTGACCTGTGGCCGCTTTTTCTGATTCCGTTTCTGGTGCAGATCGGCCTGCTCCTGCCGGCCACGCTCGGCGGCGTGGGTGTGAGGGAATATCTCAACATCATGCTGTACGGGGCGTTGGCGGGAATTTCCGCCGAGACCATTCTCGGTGCGACCATACTGGGGTATTTGCCGCTGCTGTTCGCCGCGACGGCAGGCGGCGCCTGGATGGGGGTACGCATGATGGCCGCAGGGAAGGCGCCGTCCTCACGGTGAGGGGCGGCGACGCGGCGCTTCGGCATCGGGTTATCGGTGAAGAAGCCTGCGGTCAGGCCTTGCGCAGCAGGAACTCGATTTCGGCGAAGCCGCCGACGTAACGCGCCCAGAATCTCTCGCAGAAACGAATACGCGCGTTGGCCATCGCGTTGAGAAGCCTACAGAGCGGATTCGTCAGCCAGGGCAAGGTCTTGAACCGGTTGATATCCGGGTTGCCCAGAAAGTGCAGCTTACGGTCGAGGACGTTGAAGCGGGTCTTGAATCCGTATTCCTGGTGGTAGTTCGGTTCCCAGTAATCGAAAGTCCGGGACGTAAAGGGACGCACGTGCGTGGGATCGTCCCAAAATCCGAACGAGGAGGCATGGGGGACCCGGATGTGAAGGCGTCCCTCCGGTGTCAGGACGCGGTGCAGTTCGTCCATCAGACGGACGAAATCCAGATGCTCCATGACGTGATAAATATGGATGGCCGACACGGAGCCGCTCCGGAACGGGAGCGGCCGGGCGAGGTCGGCGATCACGTGCGTGACGCCGCGCTGAACCCGGTCGACGCCGAGCGTCCCCGGTATGCTCAAGGCCCCGCATCCCAGGTTCAGGCGTGGCGCGGGCCGAGACGCTGAAGAGGAGGCGGGAGAAGGCGCGGAAGTCGAGGCGGAAGCCTGGCTAGCGGATGCCATAAACTGTACTCATGGAGCGCCTCATGGAAGCGGTGGTGCGGCGGATCGGGTGAGGTGGGCAGGGTACACGGAAACATGTGCGTTGTCCCGGCATGCCCATATTCCGGGACGACCCGCCTTCGCCAAAGATACTATCCCCGGTCGTGAGCTTCCGTCTCCGCAGAATCGGGATACCCCAGAAAGCGGGTCACGAACCGTCGGCCCGGTTCCCAGGAAAAGCGGCTGAGCCAGGCCGCGTTAACGGCCAGAAGTTCATCATCGGGTCTGGCGGCGTACAGGCCGTCCCGCAACGCGTCGGCGATGGAGGTTTCGCTCAGGGGGTCGACGGTGCGGCACAGGGGGCCCGCAATCTCACCCAGTGCGGTCGTGGCGGACGTGACCACCCGGGCCCCGCAGGCCTGCGCCTCCAGCACGGGCAGCCCGAACCCTTCAGCGAGGGAAGGCAAGGCGAACACATCGCATCCGCGATACCATCGGGTCAGCGTGGCATCATCCAGCGCGTCCAGGACGCGGATGCGGTCCCGGATTCCGAGGGCGGCGGCGACAGAAAGAATGTCGTTATGGGCGTCGGCATGCAGGCGGCCACCCGCTTTCACGAACCAGACATCGGAATGTGCGCGTGCGACGCGCGCGAAGGCCCGCAGCAGGCGCGGAAGATTCTTGCGCGGCTCTCCCGAACTGACATGGAACACGATGCGCGCCTCGGGAGGAAGACCCGCCGCTGTCCGCAGTCCCGCGCGGTCAACCGGACCCGGCTGAAAGGTCTCCCTGTCATACCCCAAGGGCACCACGGTCACACGCTGTGGATCCACTTTCGTGCGGGACAACAATTCCGTACGGGTATACTCCGAGTTGACGAGGATCGCGTCGTAGCGCGCGAGGCCACGATACAACAGGTGCCCCTGAAGACGTTCGGCCCATGATCGCGGATGTGACCAGTAGAACAGGTCGTGAACGAAAATGCAGGCGGGGTATGAGGGGGCCAGAAAGGCCAGGTTCTGGCTGTCGATAAAGGCCGCACGATACGCCGGCAGGGCACCCCGGACGCCAAGCGCCAGCGCGCTCTTCCCCAGACGCAGCCTTTTCTGCACCAGGACGCGCACCCCGTGAGGCCCGGTTTCCTCCATACGGTTGGCCGCGCCGTTCACGTACAGTTTGCGGAAATCCGGATGCCCCCGCAACGGCGCGGTGAGTTCCGCGCCCACGCGGCCCACGCCCGAATTCGGTCCGGCACCCGAGATCCACGCCGCGGGTCTCGTCGACGCCGTCATCGCGCCGCCTCCCTGTTCCCGAAAATCCACCTCCGCTCGCGCTCCGCGATGGCGTCCCAGCTGAAGGCTTTCGCCCGTTCCCGCCCCGCCTGTCCCAGGCGCTCGCGCAGGGCTTCGTCCCCCGCGAGGCGCGTCATGGCGGCCTCCAGCGCCGCCCGGTCTTCCACCGGCACGGCCAGAGCGGTGGTCCCGAAGGCAAGGCTGTCGCGGAAGCCCTCCGTGTCCGTCGCCACGACGGCGACGCCCGCGGCGTTGGCTTCCAGCGCCGCGATGCCGAAGCCTTCGAAGCGCGACGGAGAGGCGAAGAACAGGCACGTCGACAGCAGTTCGCGCTTGCGCGCCTCGGGAACATCGCGCTCCATGCGGACGGCTTCGCGGACCGGGGCGGGAACAAGCGCCGTGAGGGCCTGCCGGTCGTCTTCGGTGCCGCGCCCGGCCAGGACGAGGCCGATCCCGCGTGGTGCGAGCGCGTGAGCCCAGGCGGGAATCAGGAGGTCAAGGCCTTTCATCCTCAGGTCGAAGCGACCGACGAACAGGATGAAAGGCGGCGAGGCGGGGGCGCGGGGCGTGGACAGGAGCGCGGCATCGAAGCCGTTGGCGGTCAACAGGATGTCCGCTCCGGGGTTCACTTCGGCAATGCGGTCGCGCACCGCCGCATTCACCACGAGATACCGGCGCGCCGTCCGCATCAGCAGCCATTCGCACGCATAAGGCAGCCATCCCGGCAGGCCGTATTTGCGGACGGCTTCGCGGCCCACGAAGTGGTGGAGAAAGGTGCTGTGGCGCTTTCCCCGGAACATTCCCATGAGCACGGGCGCGTACAGGGACGCACCGTTCACGATGCGGTCCGCGCGGTCGAACAGGATGCGGAGGTTGGCCGCCAGCGCATACGTCAGGCGGCACACGGCGTTGCGGCGCCCGAAGCCGAGCCCGCGGATGCGGATGCCGTTTTCCACGCGGTCGCGGAACCCCGGATAGCGGGCGGTGTACAGGGTCACGTCGACCTCGCGCGCCATGCGCGCGAGGACTTCGCGGTCGCGCACGGCGCCCCCGCCCGAGACCCACGGATTTCCGAGGCTGTCGTAGGAGTAGTAGGAAAGGCGCAGGCGCTGGGTCATGGATGAGGCGTGGGTAAGGCGTCCGACGAAAGGCAGGAAGTTACAAACAGGCGAAGGGCGCGTGCGTTTCCGCGGACGCGTCGCGTCATGCCTAAGGCCTGACCTTCCAGTCGAAATCGCGACCGGTCAGCAGGTTCGTGGTCCCTTCCTCCAGCGGCACGCGCGGGGCCTCGTAGACCACCACGTTGCGCAGGCCCGCCGGCAGGCTGATCCTCGCCTCGTTGGCGACGCGGGCCGGGCGCCCCTGGCCACCCGCTCCGTCCGGCGCGGCGGCATACCGGAACGCGCTGACGCCCGTGCTGTCCATACGGAACTTCATCGCGTCCCACAACCCTTGCGGCGTTCCGAAATCGTGCCACGCCGCGCCGGTGACGTCCACCACGCGAATCCGCCCGCCGCCCGCACGGGCGGCGTTCCACCCCCCCTTGATGTCGGATACTCCCGAAGGAATGAAGGCGAGCATGTCGCGCCGGTAGAAGGCGATGCCCGTGAATGTCAAACGTTTGAATTCGTGCGGGTCTCCCGCGTAGCCCTCGTAGCCGTGGACTCCGAGCCATTCGTGGAGGCCGCCGCGTTCGTCCACCGAGAGGGTGTTGGCCGCGCCTTCGCGATGCAGCCCCGCAAGGGTGGCCAGAGCTCCGGAGGCCACATGGGCGCGGTACAGCGCGGCGAGGTCGATGTCGTGGACCAGGTCGGCGTTGTGCACGAGGAAGTGTTCCGTCGCGGCCAGTCGCGGACCGGCGTGCGCGAGGCAGCCGCCGGTGCCGAGGATTTCAGGTTCGAACAAAACGTCGACGTCGAGGGGGGCGGCGATCGCGCGGATCGCGTCCGGCAGATGATGCGCGTTCGCCAGGCGCTGCGCGGGCCGGAGCGCCGCGTCCACCGCGCGCACGTTGAGCTCCAGCGCGCTTTGGCCCAGGAATGGAATCGCGGGTTTGGGAGTGCGGTCAGTCAGGGGTCTGAGGCGTGTACCGAACCCGGCGGAGGGGAAGAAGGCAGTGAGGGAAGTCATGGGGAGAATGAGGAATGAGGAATGAGAACTGAGAAATGGAGCCGCATCGTCAAAGCGGATCGAAAGCCCTCAAAGAATGCCGGTCGGGCGGGCCGTCGAGCACAGATGCTCTGGCCTTTGATCAAAGGTCGCGTTTTGTCATTCCTCATTTCTCATTTCTCATTTCGCCATGATCTCCGGAAACACGCTGTCCAGCTTGCCTCCGATCAGGATTTCGATCGGCAGTTTGTGGTGTTCGTACTCGTACGGCGGTTCCTTCCAGCGGAAGTGCTCGGCGTAGTCTTCGCGCAGCTGGTTGAGGATGGCGAGCGCCGACCACCACGGGAGAAAACTCTTGCGGTCGGTCACGTGGAACTGCGCGCCGGCGCACAATTGCCCGGCGAACTTGTGGAACGTGGGCTGGAAGTATGCCTCGCGGAAGTGCACGCCGGGCAGGCCTTCCCTGTTGAGTTTGGCGCACAGGTCGCGCGCGTCGATCCACGGAGCCCCGAACAGTTCGAACGGTT
>CAYQFG010000067.1:0-11247 GCA_964416695.1 uncultured Bifidobacterium sp. | reverse complement strand
GGGGACGCAGGCGCCGCATGAAGCAGACAGAACGGGTGTGTGGCGCGTGGCCGCGCGGGAGGAACGGCACACCCGGCCGACTTGTGCGGGTCGCCAGGAGGGGCGGGGTGGGAGTCACAGGGCGTGTCGGGGTCGAGTGCCAGGGACACCGTTGCGGGACCGGCGCCGGTGAGGGCATGGAAGGACGCGAGATTTCAGGAGAGGACCAGGGGCACAGCGGGAAGGATGCGAGAGGATGCCGGGAGACCGCGGGAGGACGGGCAGAGAGGAGAGAGGGGGGAGGGGGGAGAGGGGAGAGGGGAGAGGGGCGGAGGCGATCGCCGTGAGGGAGACGCATGAAAAAAGCCTCCCGAAGGTTCGGGAGGCTTTTCAATCAAGGGGAAAATTGGAGCGGGTTAAGCGACTCGAACGCTCGACCTTCTCCTTGGCAAGGAGATGCTCTACCAACTGAGCTAAACCCGCAACTCTCAATTTTCCACTAAGGCCTGGTCGTATTCTGATCATTGTCTGATCAATCTCTGACCGATATTCTCGTGGTCTGGGGATCGCGTCACCGCTCTCTCAAACCGGGCACAAAGAATAAAAACGGGCAGAAGTGAAGTCAAGGGTGCTTGTGCAAAAAAATTAATGAAGAGGGAGGGGAAGCACCGTGCGTGACCGTCCCGGCCCACCGTCGCCCTCGGCCTCATTCCCTGACGGCCGTCGCGCACCCGTGCCTGCCGCTTCCTGGGATCACCCGGGCGCCCCATCCTCGGGATCCCCCAGCAAGGCCCTGACATCCGCTTCGGTTTTCACCGGGATCCCGAGTTTGGCCGCCTTGTCCAGCTTGCTGCCCGCCGCGTCTCCGGCGAGCAGGGCGGTGGTCTTTTTGGAGACGGAATCGGTGACCTTGGCGCCCGCGTGTTCGAGGCGGGTGCGCGCCTCGTCGCGGCTCCAGGTCGGCAAGGTTCCCGTGATGACCCAGGTTTGTCCGGCGAGCGCCTGTTCACCGGCAGGCGCCTCGTAGGAGAGGGTAAGCCCGGCGTTCGCGAATTTTTGCAAGAGGTTTTCCGTTGAGGGGTTACGGAAATAGTCGTGAACGCTCCGGGCGATGCGGGCCCCGACTTCCGGAACGGCTTCGAGGTCTTCCGGCGACGCGTTTTTCAGGGCGTCCAGCGTCCCGAAATGACGGGCCAGCGCCCGCGCCGTGGTCTTGCCCACGAAGCGGATGCCCAGTCCGAAGAGGAGGTTGTCGAGGCCCCGCGTGCGGCTGGCGGCGAGGGATTCCAGGACGCGCTGCGCGGATTTCTCCGCCATGCGCTCAAGATGAATGAGGTCTTCCAGGGTGAGCGCATAGAGGTCGGCGGCGTCCCTGACGACGCCGGCCTCCAGCAGCGCGTCCATGAGCGCGGGGCCGAGGTGTTCGATGTTCATGGCCCCGCGACTCGCGAAGTGGAGCAGGGCGCGCTGCACCTGGGCCGGACACTGGAGGTTGTCGCAGCGCCACGCGACTTCGTCCTCGACCCGCGAGAGCTCGCCGCCGCACACGGGGCACGTGGCGGGCGGCACGATCGGCCGGCTGGCGGGCGGGCGCTTTTCGGTCACCACGGCCGTGATCTTGGGGATGATCTCGCCGCCTTTTTCCACGCGCACAACATCGGGGCATTGCAGGCCGAGGCGCGCGATTTCCTCGAAGTTGTGCAAGGTCGCGCGCTTGACGATGGTGCCGCCCAGCGGAACCGGCCGGAGGTTGGCCACCGGCGTCACCACGCCGGTGCGGCCCACCTGGAAGTCCACCGACTCCAGCGCCGTTTCCGCCGCTTCGGTCTTGTACTTGTAGGCGATCACCCACTTGGGGCTTTTCGCCGTGCGCCCGAGCGCCGCCTGCTGCTTGAGGGACGAGACCTTGATGACGACGCCATCGATGAGGTAGGGGAGGCCGGCGCGCCGGGTTTCCCACCGGGCGCACACTCCCATCACCCGGTCGACCAGACCGCTTCCGCCCCCGTTCCCTTCCGGATTTTCCGGTCCTGCCGTGCGGTTTCCGTTTCCCGCACCGTGTGCATCCTGTGCATCGGGAGCGCCGGGGCCTTCCTCCACGCCTCCGGCATGGACGCGGGCGCGCAAGGGGTTCACAGGGAAGCCCGCCCGCTCCAGACGCAGCAGGTTGTCCCAGTGCGAACCGTCCGTCACGCCTTCCCGCAGGATCGCATAGGCGAAAAACGAGAGCGGACGCTCGGCGGTTTCCGCCGGGTCCTTGAGCTTGAGGCTGCCGGAGGCCGTGTTGCGCGGGTTCTGGAGTTCCTTGCCGTAAACGCGCTGCGAGTAATCGTTGTAGCGCAGGAAGTCGGCCTCGGTCATGTACACTTCGCCGCGGATCTCCACGCGATCGGCGGACCAGTCTGGCGGCAGGGCGTGGGGAATGCCGGCGATGGTGCGCACGTTGCGCGTGACGTCGTCGCCGCGCGTGCCGTCGCCCCGCGTGACGCCCGCCACAAGCACACGGTTTTCGTACACGAGCGACATCGCGACGCCGTCGATCTTGGGCTCGCATACGTATTCGAGACCGTCTTCGCTGATTTTGCCGGTCACCTGGCGGTGGAAATCGCGGACTTCCTCTTCGGAATACGTGTTCTGGATGGACAGCATGGGAAAGAGGTGGGTGACCTTGCGGAAGCCTCCGGGCGATGCGGCATCCGCCGCGCCTCCGGTTTTCCGCCGCGCCTTTTTTCCGGCGGGGGAGGGCGCGCCGGCGGCGCGCGGGGCGTCTCCGGAGGCGGTGCGCGCGCCTGTTCCTTCGTCGTTCCCTTCTGCGGAAGCCTCGTCGCTGAGGTCGGACCCCACGACCTGCGTGGGGGAGTCCGCCGTGCGCAGCGCGGGATAGCGGACTTCCAGGCTGTCGAGTTCACGCAGCAGCGCGTCGAACTCCGCATCGGTCATCACCGGAGCGTGGCGCCGGTAGTAGGCGTCGTTGGCGTCACGGAGGATGCGCGTGAGGACCGTTGCGCGGGCGCGCGCCGTGTGGGGGATGGTGTCCGGGTGGTCTGCGGCGGAATCGGGAGCGGGTTTGTGGGGGGTTGTCATCGATGGGAAAAGTATCTTTTCGGGGTGTAAAAACAGGGTAGAGGCGTGCGTCACGGGACGAAGACGTTTTTCAGGCTTGTGCTGTAATCGGCGGTCAAGTCATGAGTTACGGGCTTTCATCCCGCCGCGCTTCCGCGATCGCCCGCGGGGCGCCCTGATCCGTTCTTTCCCGTTCCCGGAGTTTCTTCATGTCCTCAATTCTCGATCTCGTCGGAAACACTCCCATGGTGGAACTCACCCGGTTGCAGCCCAACCGGCGCGTGAAGCTGTACGCGAAGCTGGAGGGCACCAACCCCGGGGGTTCGGTCAAGGATCGTCCGGCGAAGTCGATGATCCTCAAGGCCGTGGAGCGGGGCGTGCTGAAGCCCGGGATGAAGCTGGTGGAACCCACTTCGGGCAACACGGGCATCGCGCTGGCGATGATCGCCGCCGTCGCGGGATTCGAGATGCACCTGGTCATGCCCGAGAGCGCCACGCCGGAGCGCGTGCGCACCATGCGGGCCTACGGTGCGGTCGTGCATCTCACGCCGGCGGACAAAGGCATGGAAGGAACCATCGACTATGCCCGCGCCCTGGTGGAGCGGCACGGTTACGTGATGCTCGACCAGTTTTCCAACCCGGACAATGCGCTGGCGCATTACGAGACCACCGGCCCGGAAATCTGGCGGGACACCGCCGGACAGGTGACGCATTTCGTGTCTTCCATGGGGACGACGGGCACGATCATGGGGACGTCGCGTTATCTCAAGGAAGTCAACCCGGCGGTCCAGATCATCGGCGCGCATCCGGCCGAGGGCTCGTGCATTCCCGGCATCCGGAAGTGGCCGGAGGAGTATCTCCCGAAGATTTACGATCACAGCCGGGTCGACCGCATCATGGAAGTCAGCCAGTCGCAGGCCGAGGCCATGGCGCGCGCGCTGGCCGCGCGTGAGGGGATTTTCGCCGGCATCTCGTCGGGGGGCGCCATCCATTGCGCGCTGGAAGTCTGCAGGAAACTGGAGGACGGCGTGGTGGTCTGCATCATTTGCGACCGGGGAGACCGTTACCTGAGCGCGTCGGTGTTCGGGTAGAAGTTCCCGACGCCGCAGGGACAAACGATGATTTGGCCCTGCGGACGAACCCGGGTCCCGACGCGCTTGCATGCCGACACGCTTACATTCCGAACAATCCGCGCAGGAAATCCCCTCCGACACCCATGCCTCCCAGAATGTCCGAGAGATCCACCACATGTTTTTCACGGATGGCGTCCTTGATCCGGCGCGAGCCGAACAGGGTGGGCACGACGACGTCGCCGGTGATCAGCACTTCGCGCGAGCCGGTTTGCCGGAAGCTGCGCAAGGCCTTGTTCCATGAGGTCTGGGGCATGCTCACGTCGAAGCTTAACGTCGTGGTGTCCCGTGCGGCGAGCGTCACGCGCCCGGGATCGCGGAGGCGGGCGAGGGTGTCGCCTTCCATGAGGGCGTTGAGATGAAGCCCTTCGAGCGACAGGTTCTTGTGACCGGGGTTGATGGCGGCGACGACGATGCGCCACTCGGCCTGGTTTTCCCGGAAGCCCTGAAAGGCCACGTCAGTGACGTCGAAGGAACACCGTTGCCAGTCGGCGCGGGTCGCCATGCCGCAACCGGACAGCAAAAACAAGGTGGCGAGGGAAGCGGTGAGGATGAATCGGTGCATCCCTCCAAAATACAATCCCTGCCGTCAGCCGCCCCGCGCCCGCGGCTGTGGTGGTGCAACGCCGACTTCGACCTCATGCTGGCCCATGGGGGCGGCAAAATGCCCGCGCGCATTCTGGAGGCCGCGGGCGCGATGACGTGGCCCATGTGGCCGGCCTTGTCGCCGGATGATTTCCTCATCGTGCCGGAACCTCCTCCCGAAGGCTGGCTCGCCTCCCTCGAAGCAAAGGGCCTGCGCGTGCCGCGCTTCGTGACCGAGGCGGAGGTGGCACGCGCGGAGGCGTCCGCCGCGCGCCGCGCGCCCCCAGACGCCTGTGGGGGAACGCTTCCGCCATCGGGGGGACAGCATGGCGGAGATCCGGCGCGCGCGCGTTTCACCCCCTTTGGATGGAGTTCCGTGGCGGCTTCCCGCAATGCGGCCAGACTTCATCCCGTGCCGCATCCGTCTCCCGACGTTGTCCGCCGCGTGAACAGCCGCGCGTTCAGTCTGGAACTGGAGCGGGAACTGTGCGGTGACGGCGCCTGCCGCGCGGTTTTCCTTGCGCCGAAAGACGCGGGGCGCGCATGGCTGGAAACGGCGCCGCCGGGGCGCTACGTCGCCAAGGGCAATCATGGTCTTGCGGGCATCGGGCAGCTGCGCTTCACCATTCCGGCGCGCGATGGCGCCGATGCGGAGGAGAGGTCGGCGCGGGCACGCGTGGCGGAGGCCTTGCGCAAGATCGCGGCCCGGCACGGGGGCCTCGTGGTGGAAGAGGAACTGGAGGTCGTGCAGGAGTGGGGGGTGTTGTTCCGGCTTGGACGCGATGGGCGACGTTCGCCCCTGCGCCGTCACGGTTTGCTGTCGGGGCCTTCGGGCGGATATGCGGGCGCGCTGGTTTTACCCGGTCACGCGGCGCGCGCCGAGACGTTGTGGAACACGCATGGCGGTGAAGCCGTCGGGGTGGTGGACGGCGTGGCGCGGGCGCTGCATCAGGCCGGCTACTTCGGTCCGGTGGGTGTCGACATGTTCGTGCATCGTCGCGGCGACCGCCAGTACTTGCGTCCGCTCGTCGACCTGAACGCGCGGCAGTCCATGGCATGGCCCGCTCACGGCCTGGCGACGCGCTTTCCTGACAAGGCGGTTTTATTCCGGCAATATCCGTCAAAACTCTTTAAGAACCTTCACGATGGCCACGCACTCTTCTCCGCGTCCGGATTCGGGTCATTTGACGATAAGTCCCGGAGGGGTGCGATCCTGCTCACGCCGCTGTTACCTTTTACCCGCGTGGCGTGCGCCTTCATCGGCGACGACGAAACGGACGTCAGCGCGCAGCATGAACGCTTGCTCGCAACGTTATCCGCCTTCGCCCTGGAATCCGGAAAGGACGCGTGAGATCATGGTAACGGATGACGTTCAGTTCTGTCTTGCGGGAGGTTTGCGCATCGCCGCCCACGTTTCCGGGTTCTTCCGTCATTCCGTACCGACCGTCTCATGAATCAATCCTGGCCCTGCATCGTGATCGCCGGTCCCACCGCGTCAGGCAAAACCTCGCTGGCGGTGGATGTGGCCCATCGTCTCCGCAGCGAAATTTTTTCCATGGACTCCCGTCAGGTCTACCGCGGGCTGGACCTGGGAACCGGCAAGGACCTGCACGAGTACGCCCGCGTTTCACCCCCGGTTCCGTATCACCTGATCGACATCGTGGAACCGGAGCAGGTCTATAGCCTGTTCCGGTTCCAGGTCGACGCCTATGTGGCCCTCGATGTTTTTCTCGGACAACACGGGCCGGATCTGCCTCCCGTTCTCGTGGGCGGAACCGGGTTGTACCTGGAAGCCGTCCTGAAGCGTTACGCCATCGCGGAAGTCCCGGAGAATGCCGCGCTCCGCGCCGAACTGATGGAGCGCGACGTGCGCTTCCTGCGGGAAGAACTGAAGGCCCTGAGCGCCGAACTGTATGCGCGCACCGACCTGACCAGCAAAAAGCGCGTGGTCCGCGCGATTGAAATCGCGTCGACGCCCCGGGGAGCGATTCCTGCCAGCCGTCTGCCCGACTGGTCCCTGAACCCTCTCATCTTCGTGACCCGGCTCGATCGGGCGGCCTTGCGCACCCGCATTGCCGAACGCCTCGAGGCGCGGCTGGACGCCGGGCTGGTGGAGGAAGTCAACGGCTTGCATCTGCGGGGCATTTCCTGGGAACGTCTCGCCCAGCTGGGCATGGAATACCGTCAGGTTGCGGCCTACCTGCGGGGAGACATTTCCCTGAACGAAATGACCGCCCGGCTTTTGCGCGAGATCCATCTGCTGTCCAAGCGCCAGGAAACATATTTTCGGGGCATGGAACGCCGGGGCCTGGCTGTCCAGTGGATCGGGAGCGACACGACCGCCCAGGACATCCTCGCCCGTTATCAGGCGTGGAAAGCGGGCGGGTATTGACCGGGGCCTGAGGGCCGGTTTTTCCGTCGTCCCCTTACGGATTCCTCCCCCGCAACCTTCGTCCTCCACCACCCCTTCGCCCCCGCCCTCACTCTCCATCTCCGCGGATGCCGCCACGGCCGCCCGGTTCCATTGTGTTTCATTGCGTTGCGTCCGTGGTCGTCTGCGGGAAAACTTTGGAACGTGATGGGGTATCCGGAGTTCACCGGCTGACGATCCAACGGGAGGTGTGTGATGCAACATGTGAACAGGAAGAACGGGATTGGTGATGCGTTCGGAATGACGGGTCTGGAAGATGCCGTCAAGGAGAGCTTTCAGACGGCGAACGCCTATGTGCAGGAAGGCTATGACGCGGCCCGGGAGGCCGTCGTGGAAGCCGTGCAGCCACTGAACTGGAAAACCGTGGCGGCCGTGGCGCTCGGGGTGGCGGCGGTCGCGGGCTTGATCGTCCTGGCCACCCGCCGTCCCCAGCGAAGCCTGCTTCAACGCGGGCTGCATGAGGGTGCGCGCATGGCCTCGATGATTCCGGGTGGCTGGCACCGTGCGCAGGACCGGGTGCGTGACCTTGCGGCGGAATCCCGGCGTGAATCCCTGCGCCTGTGGAAGAAGCGTCCCCGCGTGCACGTGGAGTTCCGTTAACGGAGCAGGGCGTACGGGAACGGGTGGAACGGGTTCTCCCCAGGGCCCGCGTACACGCTTCGGCGCCGCCGGGCACGGGCGTGTGCGACCGCTTTTGCGATCCTGTTCAAATCCCGTAAAGGCGCTGTGCGTTGGCCAGCACGGCGGCGGCCACCGTGTCCGGGTCTTCCCCGCGCACTTCGGCCAGTTTGTCCACGATCAGCGGGATGTGTCCGGGGTGGGCGGGCTTGCCGCGGTGGGGAACGGGCGCGAGGTAGGGCCCGTCGGTCTCCACCAGCAGGCGGTTCAGCGGGACGATACGGGCGGTCGCGCGGACGTCGTCCGCGTTCTTGAACGTGAGGATGCCTGTGAACCCGACATACAGCGAGGTAAAGTCGGCAAGCAGGGCCTCTGCCAGGGCCTGTGATGACGTGAAGCAATGCACGTGCACGGGCCAGTCGCGTGGCAGGTGATCGCGCATCACGGCCAGCGTCTCATCATCCGCCTCGCGGGTATGGATCACGACCGGTTTGCCCGAGGCGATCGCCACCTCCAGCTGCCTGATGAACACGCGGCGCTGGACATCGCGGGGCGAGAAGTCGTAATGATAATCCAGACCGATCTCCCCGTACGCCACGCACCGGGGATGACGCAACGCGTCCGCAATCGCGGCTTCCACGGCAGGTGTGTAGTGGGCGGCGTCATGAGGATGGATGCCGAAGGACCCGAAGACTCCCTCATGCTCCAGCAGTGCCAGGGTCGGCGCGATGGCATCCGGATCGCAGGCGATCGTCAGACATGACCGGAACCCGGGCGTCAGGAAACGCGCCCGGAGGTCGGGAAATCCGGTCGCCTCCGTCTTGTCCAGAATCTGGTCGAGGTGGCAGTGCGTATCGATGTAGGGCCGCATGGGAGGGAAGTTAGCTATCGCAGGATGGGACGGCCGGTGGTTCCGGCATCCCGCGGACCCAACGCGTCGTCCGTGCAGGATGCAGGCGTGATCGCGTGAATTGTCGCGGACGAGGGACGCGCATCACGGCAAGAGAGACCGGCAAGAAGAGACCGGCGGGAAGAAGCGGTCTGACCGATGGAAACGGGAGGAAACAAAAAGGGTGGCCTGAACGAATCAGACCACCCTGAAAAACTGGTGGAGCCATGGAGAGTCGAACTCCAGACCTCTTGCATGCCATGCAAGCGCTCTACCAACTGAGCTATGACCCCAACGAGGCGGTAAAGTTAACACACCTGCGGGCCTCCTCCAAGGGACATGTCCGCAAAAGATTGACGTCGTTTTTTGGGGATGTGAATCCACCGGGAGCGGGGTGGCGGCCGGAGAGGCTGTTGCCGTTCCCGGTGGATTCAGGGGAGCCCGGACCCGGGCGGGGTGGTGGGCCACAGGAGGTCGCGGCCGAGGACGTGGAGGTGAAGGCGTGTGAGGTCGCGAATGAAGTGGCCCAGCCGCTCGCGCAACTCCGGATGGGCGGGCATGAGGTCGTCCTGTTCCTGACGGTCATCGAGCAGGTTGAACAACTCTTCCCCCTGGATGCGGGGCTGGTTGCCCCAGGGACCGTGCCACCGGAACGCGCCGCTTTCCACCATCGCCTGTTCTCCGCGTATGGTGAAGCTCAGGCGGTTGGGATTGGGATCCTGCAACAGGCTGTGGCCCATAAAGGAGTTGGGGGCGCGGATGCCGGCGAGCTCAAGAAAGGTCGGGGCGAGATCCAGCCCGGATGCCAGCTCGTGCCGGGCCCCGCGACGCAGTGCGGGGTGACGTCCGCTCATGACCAGCGGCATCCAGACGCTTTCGGTATAAAGCCCGTATCCGATCTGGGAGGATCCATGTTCGCCCAGCGGGAATCCGTGGTCCGCCATGATCACCAACACCGTGCGGTCGAACCACTCCTCGTTACGGATGCCTTCGACGAAATCCTGAAAGCTGGAATCGGCGTAGCGCATGGTGGCGTCCAGGCGTTCCTGCAGGCTGGCTCCGGGAGGCGTGGGACGGACGCCCGGTACGGGATTGAAGGGGTAATGGTTCGTTTTGGTCATGGCCGTGATGAAAAACGGCTGGTCGTTGCTCAGGCTGTCGCGCATCCACTGCTTCAGGTGGGCGAACATGGCGGCGTCTTCTTCCCGGCCCCGGTCGTAGTCGAAGTCCTGGTACCACTGGCGGATCCACGGCGTCTTGTTGTCCCATGCCGGATCCGACGTCGAGAAGTAACGCGTCAGATAGCCGTGTCGTCCCAGGATCTTGATGAAACTTTCGTTGCCCAGTTGGGTGAATTCACTGGCGATGTAGCGCGTGGGATGCTGGAGGATCGAGAGGTGCAGCGACATCCAGGAATTGATGGTGGGGATGCCCGTGGCCACCATGCGGGTCCAGAAGGTGCCGTGCGAGGCCAGGGTGTCGAGGAATGGCGAAGAGGAGTACTGGGCCCCGTAGGGGATGAGATGGCCCACATTGAGCGCGCGTTGCGTTTCCAGCAGGATGAAAATGACATTCCAGGGACGTTCATCCCCGGAGCGTTCTGCCGGGTCCGATGAAACCCGCGCGCAGCGACTGGCATCGGCATCGGGACGCGCGCAATAAACCTCCAGGGGCTCGCGGTAAAACGGGTAATCGGGCAAGGGAAAGACCCAGCCGTCATCGTTGCTTGCGGACAGCCAGTAGCGGCGATAGGCCTCCGTCAGCAAGGCGGCGCTGTCGGCGGACAAGGGCGGGACATCGACTTTCTGGGTGGAGAGGTACACCGTCTGCACTACGGGGCGCAACAGCCGCATGCGATTCCCCCCTGTCCAGATGTGATAGACGTAAACATACCCGGCGAGCCCCGTAAGGGCGATCCAGAGGACTGGCTTCAGGCGCCACTCGGGGGCCCGGACCCACTCAGCTTTGCCCAGCAGCCGGTAGAACATCCAGATCATCGGAATGCATCCGAGAAAGAGGATGTAAGGCAAACCGGGAATGGATGCGTCCGCGAGGATGTACTTCAGGACGTCGCGGGTGGCGGCCGTATTTCCGTAGGTTCTGAACATGCCGGGATCGAAGTGCATCCCCATGAAGCGCAGGGTTTCATGATCAATGACGGTGAGCAGGAGGATGCCGGCGTGCGCGACGGCCAGCAGGACCAGAAGCGGTGCGCACAGGCGTCCCGCCATGCGGGCGGCGAGGACCAGCAGCAGGAGGAGTGGCAGGGAGCCGATGAAGATCCAGTGCAAGTCGATGAAGAGAGCGTGGAAGATGTACCAGTCTGCCTTGCCGACGAGCGGGAGGCCGAATCCGTCCGGGCGAAACAGAACGGCGATCCGCAACACGGTATGGACGCCCCACACCGCGAGCAGCAGGGCGAATGCCCGGTTGAGCCATGGCCCCGCAGGGCCGATCAGGCGATTGAGGACGGCGGAAAGATCATGCAGGCGGAAGAAGCGGGACATGGCGGAAAGTTAAACCGAAAACGCTTCCGGAAAGATGGGGCAGGC
>CAYQFG010000066.1:0-11283 GCA_964416695.1 uncultured Bifidobacterium sp. | reverse complement strand
CTGCGGGTCTTCTCATCAACGCTGAAGGACATGGTTTTCCTTTGAAATAAAGCCGTAAGAAATCAAAGGATAAAGCTAAAATTTTCGGGACGAATCCCGTCGATTCCCTCCCATTTTACGCTCCGCCCCCCTTGACACCGCCATGAAGCTGTCCGCACTCGAACACGCCCTGATTTCAGCCTGGGAACGAAAGGCCGCCCTGCACCAACATGCAGGCGCCGTCAGGCTGCTCAATGCGCAGGCCACGCGCACGGCGGGCGTGGTCTTCGAGCTTTATGGAAAACACGGCATCCTGTTTGATTATGGTGCGGATGTGGGGGGGTGGGGGGCTTCCCTGCGGGCCGCCGCGTCCCGCTGGCTGGAGGCCTGCGGCTGGGAGTCCGTCTCCCTGCACGACCGGACCAGCGCGGGCGACGCCGGGCGTGCCGGCCACCACGCGCTGGCGGGCGAAGCGCCCGAAACGCTGGTGGTCACCGAGGAAGGCCTGAACTTTCGCCTGGAGCCGCGCCACCCGCGGAATGTCGGCCTGTTCCTCGACACCCGTCCCCTGCGCACGCAACTGCGCCACGCATCGGGAGAGCGGGTCCTCAACCTGTTCTGCTATACCGGCTCACTCGGCGTCGCGGCACTCGCGGGTGGAGCGGCCGCCGTCACCCAGGTGGACATTTCCGCCCGCTATCTCGACTGGGCGCGCGAGAACACGCGGCTCAACGCCTTGCCCGAAGCATCATGCCGTTTCGTGAAGATGGACAGTGAGCGTTATCTCGACTGGGCCCTCAAGAAAGGTCTGCGCTTCGAGCGCATCATTCTCGACCCTCCGGTGTTTTCGCGCTTTGAGGGCAAGGTGTTCCGCTGGGCCGACGACTACTTCCGTCTCGCCGGAAAATGTGCGGCGCTGCTGGCTCCGGAAGGCATCCTCCATGCGGTCACCAACTACGCGGAAATCCGTCCGGCGACCTTCGCCGAGGAGTTGACGCGCACGTTCCGCAGCGCGGGCCTCCCCGCGGCGCGGCCCCAGCGCCTCCCCTTGCCCCTCGACTACGATCTCCCGGAGGCGAGTGAAGACCTTCCGGAGGGGAACGCCATCATGTTCGACATCCGCCGCACGTGACCGCCACGCCCGCCTTCCCTCTCCCCTGTGGCCCTCGAGCCACCGCAACAAAAAACCCCGGCCTTGCGACCGGGGTTTTTTGTTGCCACTGCGCGGCGTACGCCGCGCAGCACCACAGGCAACGTGACGATCAACGTGAAGATCAGGCCAGGGCCGCGATCTTCTTCACGTTGGCCTTGTAGTGCGCGAGGTATTCCCCGGCGACCTTGACCACGTTGTCGGCCGTGTAGCCGAACTTCTGGTCGAGCACGGCGAACGGTGCCGAGGCGCCGAAGCGGCTCATGCCGTACACGGTGCCCAGCGCGCCGACGAGGTTGCGCAGCGTCGAAGGTTCGCCCGCCGTCCAGCCCAGGACCGGAGCGCCGTACGCGACCACGGACTCGCGGTAGGATTCGGGCTGTTCGAGGAACAGGCCTTCGGACGGAGCCGAAACCACGCGGACCTTGAGGCCCTTCTCGGCCAGCTTCTTCGCCCCTTCAACCAGCAATGACACTTCCGAACCGTTCGCGAGCAGGGTCAGATCAGGCGTGCCCTCGGTGTCGACGACCACGTAGGCGCCCTTCTTCATGCTGTCCATGGTTTCCGCGAAGCGGTCGCCCTTCACGGCAGGCAGCTCCGCCACCGGCTGACGGGTGAGCACGATCGACGCCGGCCCGTGCGCTTCGAGCGCCAGCTTCCACGCCACCGTGGTTTCGGACGCGTCGCCGGGACGCAGCGCGAGGAAGGAACGCTTGCCTTCGAGGTTCTGGATGCGCTCCAGCAGACGCAGCTGCGCTTCCTGCTCGATGGGCTGGTGCGTGGGACCGTCTTCACCGACGCGGAACGCGTCATGCGACCACAGGAAGATCACCTTCGCTTCCTGCAGGGCCGCCAGACGCAGGGCCGGCTTCTGGAAGTCGGAGAACACGAAGAACGTGCCGCCGACCGGGATCAGGCCGCCGTGCAGGGCGATGCCGTTCATGATGCCGGCCATGGTCAGTTCGGCCACACCCGCCTGCAGGAACGAACCGGAGAAGTCACCCTTGCGGAAGATCTTCGTCTTCTTGAGGAAGCCTTCAGTGTAGTCGGAGTCGGCCAGGTCGGCGGACATCACGATGAGGTTCTCCACCTTGCCCGCGAGGTACTCCAGCACGTTCTTCGACGCGGCACGGGTGGCCTCGCCGCCCTTCTGGGGCACCGCGGACCAGTCGAGGGCGGGCAGCTCACCCTTGAGCCACGAGGCCAGCTTTTTCGCCAGCTCGGGGTTCTTGGCGGCCCACTCGGCTTCCGCCTTCTTCTGTTCGGCGACCCGCGCGACCTTGGCGGCGATCACCTTGTCCATGGCTTCCTTCACGTCGGGGAAGATCTGGAACGGATTGTCGGGAAGGTCGCAACCGAGGCCCTTGAGGGTGGTGTCGTAGCAGGCTTCCGACTTGGACAGCGGATTGCCGTGCAGCTTCGGCGAACCTTCGTACTTCGAGCCGTCCTTGCGCACGGCGCCGCGCCCCATGATGGTCTTGCCGACGATGAAGGTCGGCTTGTCGGTCCGGGCCCAGGCGCGCTTGAGGGCGGCACGCAGCTGGTCGAAATCGTGGCCGTCGACGGTTTCCACCGCCCAGCCCCAGGCTTCGTATTTCTTCGCGGTGTCTTCGCTCATCGTATCGGCCGTCATGTGCGACAGCTGCACGTCGTTCGAGTCGTAGAACATGATGAGGTTGGACAGTCCGAGGTGGCCCGCGATACGGCCCACGCCCTGCGACGCCTCTTCCTGGACGCCACCGTCGGTGATGTAGCAGACGGTCTTGTGATCGGTCCACGAACCGAAGCGGTCCGACAAAACGCGCTCGGCGATGGCCGCGCCCGCGCCCATCACGTGCCCCTGACCCAGCGGGCCGGAGGTGTTCTCAAGGCCGCGCAGCACATCGCGCTCGGGATGGCCGGGCGTGGGGGAATCCCACTGGCGGAAGCGCGCCAGTTCATCCATCGTGTACTTGCCGAACAGCGACAGCGTCCCGTACATCATCGACGACAGGTGACCGGCATCCTGGAAGAAGCGGTCACGGTGCGGCCATGCCATGTCGGAAGGATCGAAGTTGAGGAACTCCGTGTAAAGCAGCGCCATGAAGTCGGCACCGCCCATGGCCCCGCCGGGGTGACCCGACTTGGCGGTCTCGGGCATGGCGACGGACAGCACGCGGATGTTGTCCGCGATGCGCTTCAGAATGGCATTGTTCAAGGTTTCCAAATTCTTCTCCTTTGCATATTGCTTGTTGAAAAAAAGCGCGTTCCGGGCAGAGGGGTCTTCCTCACCCTGTTCCATCGGACACCTCGACCGGCCTTCCGGGCTTCTGTGCGTGGAATTATGAGCGTATTGTATCTAAGCGTCGTAAAAGTAGCAAGTTTGCGTTGCATTCCGGCACGATGGGAGCCGCCCCGCCGCCAAAATCGTACCTTACTTCCCTGAAGCACCCCCTCGTATCGTGACCTGACACGCCCCTTTCCCGTCGCGCTTGACCTTTCGGAGACCCCGTGAAACCCACCCGCTTTCCTCCCGTGAACCTCCTGTTCCTGCTGCTGATCCTCATGACGGTGTTCTGGGGGCAGCGCCTGTTCAGCACCAATGCCAAGGTGGCCACGATCCCCTACAGCCAGTTTCTCGATCTGGCGGCGGACAATGGCATCGATTCCGTGACCATTACAGGGGACGCCGTCCGTGGCCAGCTCAAGGAACCCCTCCCCGACGGAAAAACCGAGTTCATCACCACCCGCGTCGACGAAGACCTGGCCCAGCGCCTCGAATCCCAAGGCATCGCCTTCCGGCGGACCATCGAAAACACGCTGTTCCGGGATATCCTTTCCTGGGTGTTACCCGTTTTTTTCTTCATCGCCATCTGGCTGTTCATCATGCGCCGCGCCGGAGGCATGGGCGGCGGCATGGGCGGCGGGGGCGGCGGGTTTCTGTCCGTCGGCAAGAGCAAGGCGCGCATCTACGCCGAAACGGACATCACCGTGCGCTTCAAGGATGTGGCGGGTGTTGACGAAGCCAAGGCGGAACTGCAGGAGGTGGTGGATTTCCTCAAAAATCCGGCCGCGTACGGGCGTTTGGGGGGGCGGATGCCCAAGGGCGTGTTGCTGATGGGGCCTCCGGGTACCGGCAAGACCATGCTGGCCAAGGCGGTCGCGGGTGAGGCGGCGGTCCCGTTCTTTTCCATCTCCGGGTCGGAATTCGTGGAAATGTTCGTGGGTGTGGGCGCGGCCCGCGTCCGCGACCTGTTCGAGCAGGCCCGCAAGCGCGCGCCTGCCATCATCTTCATCGATGAGCTTGACGCCCTGGGGCGCGCCCGGTCATCGGGACAATTCGGCGGCGGCGGACATGACGAAAAAGAACAGACGCTCAACCAGCTGCTGGTGGAGATGGACGGCTTCGATTCCACGCAGGGCTTGATGCTGCTGGCCGCCACCAACCGTCCCGAAATCCTTGATCCCGCGCTGCTCCGTGCCGGCCGCTTCGACCGCCAGGTGCTGGTCGACCGCCCCGACAAGCCGGGGCGCAAGGCCATCCTCGAGGTGCACATCAAAAAGATCCAGACCGAACCCGGACTCGACCTGGACATGGTGGCCTCCATCACTTCCGGGTTCACCGGCGCGGACCTGGCCAATCTGGTGAACGAGGCGGCGTTGATCGCCACGCGCCGCGGCGCACCGCTGGTCACGCAGGACCACTTCACCGAAGGGATGGAGCGCATCGTCGCCGGACTTGAGAAGAAAAGCCGCGTGCTCACGCAGAAGGAAAAGGAAATCGTCGCCCACCACGAGATGGGCCACGCCCTCGTGGGCGCGGCGGTGCCCGGCTCCTCGGCGGTCCACAAGGTCTCCATCATTCCGCGCGGCGTGGGCGCGCTGGGATACACCATCTCGCGCCCGACGGAAGACCGCTTCCTGATGACGCGCGAGGAACTGGAGCAGAAGCTGTGCGTGCTGTTCGGCGGCCGCGCGGCCGAGAAGGTGATCTTCGGCCACCTCAGCACCGGCGCGTCGGACGACCTCGCGCGCGCCACCGACGCGGCGCGGAGCATGGCCGTGCGCTACGGCATGGTGGAGTCTCTCGGCCAGGCGACCTTCGAACGCGACCAGCAGGGCTTCCTCGGCGGCGGCCCGTCCGCGCGCGACTTCAGCGAACAGACAGCCGCCGCCATCGACGCGGCGGTGAAGGACATCCTCGATCGCGCGTTCGCGCGCACCTGCCGCCTGCTGGAGGACAACGTGGAACTCCTGCGGGAGAGCGCGTTGGAGTTGCTGCACAAGGAGACGCTGACGGAGGCGGAGCTCAAGCCGTACTTTGCGCGCATCGACACCAAGGCGTTGCAGGAAAAGTGAAAACATCCCGAACGATGGTCTGAGCAGGAAAGCGCGGGCGAGGGAGACCGCTCGAAGAAACGGTCCCGCGCCCCGCCCTTTCAGGGCACGGGGCTCTCACGCCGCGCCACCCACCACTTGTGCATTTCCACCACCGCCAGCAGCGGCAGGGCGAGCACAAGGAGCAGCCCGAACGTCTTCAGGTCGACCGGCTCCACCTTGAGCATGGCCTGACCGAAGGGGGTGACCATGAAGAGGACGTGAAGGAGAAGCGCTCCCAAAACCCCGACCACCAGGTACGGGCTGCGTCGTATGGAAAACCCGAAGGCGCTACCGGTTTCGGACCGGAAGTTCAGGATGTGGATGTTTTCGCACAACACCAGGTAGAGCAGCAACAGGTTGCGCGCCGTCGCCTCCGACCATCCTGCGTCCACCAGTTTGTGGAACAGCAGGTAGCCCAACCCGCCCATCACCGCCGCCGACAACATCACGCGTTCGATCATGACGCGATTGAACAACGGTTCCGAAGGGGACCGCGGTTTCTGCCGCAGTTCACCGCCGTGCCCCGGCTCAAGCACCAGTGCCACGCCCTGGATCCCGTCCGTCACCAGGTTGAGCCAGAGGATTTGCACCGCCAGCAGCGGCAGGGGCATGCCTGTCGACACCGCCAGCAAGGCAATCAGGATCTCGGCGAAGCTCGTTGAAATGAGGAACCCGACGACGTTGCGGACGTTCTGGTAGGCGATGCGCCCCTCCTCCACCCCCGCGACGATGGTGGCGAAATTGTCGTCGCTCAAGGTCATCGACGACGCCTCGCGCGCGACGTCGGTGCCGCTGCGGCCCATGGCGATGCCGATGTTGGCCGCGCGCAATGCGGGCGCATCGTTGACGCCGTCTCCCGTGACCGCCACGAAATGGCCCGCGGCCTGTGCGGCCTGCACGAGCTGGAGCTTCTGCTCCGGCGCCACGCGCGCGAACACCCGGGCCCGGCCGATGATCGCCGCAAAGTCTTCCGGCGTTTTTTCCGACAGTGCGGATCCGGTCACAACCTGCTCGACGGAGTCCGCCATCCCGAGGTCGCGCGCGATGGCCAGCGCCGTCAGGGGATGATCCCCCGTCACCATCCACACCTGGATCCCCGCATCGCGGCATGATGCCACCGCCTCCCGCACACCCGGACGCAGCGGGTCGATCATGCCGATGAAGCCGAGAAAACGCAACGCCGCGGGTTCCGGCGGCGCGCCGTCGCGCACGGCGTCGTGGCCGGAGTCGCCTTCGGCGAGGGCCAGCACGCGGAAGCCCCGCGCGGCCATGCCCTCCGCCTCCGCGCGGCGCGCCTCCGCATCGTCGCCGTCGGCAGCACACATCGACAGCACGCGCTCCGGCGCGCCCTTGACGAACACCCGGCCAGGCGAAGCGTTGGCTTCGAAGCCGCCGTGCCAGGTGGCCGAATAGCGGTTTTCCGCCTCAAAGGGCACGGCGGCGCGCTCGGGATGACGCGCACGCACAGGCACGGGGTCTCCCTCTGCGCTCTCAAGGCCGTGCACCTTGCGGGCCAGCGCCAGCAAGGCGATGTCGGTAGGGTCTCCCTGCCAGTTCCAGGCCCCTGTATCGGGATGAACATGAAGGCTTCCTTCGTTGTTCAGGATGCCCGCGCGCACAAGCGACGCCAGCGAAGCCGGAACATCACGGCCAGACCCGGTTGCGGGGGCAGGCGCGGCGCCGTCGCGGGTCACGGCCCCCACGGGCGCAAATCCTTCGCCCGAAACGCGATACACCGAGCCGTCGACGAGGCGGACCTCGCACACCGTCAACTCGTTGCAGGTCAACGTTCCGGTCTTGTCGCTGGCGATGACCGTACAACTGCCGAGCCCTTCCACCGCCGGCAACCGGCGCACGATCGCCCCTCGCCGGGCCATGCGCCCGCTGGCCACCGAGAGGGCCACCGTGAGTGCAGCGGGCAAGCCTTCGGGGATGGCCGCCACCGCCAGCGCGATGGCGAAGAAAAACATTTCCTGAGCACTCCGTCCCTGCAACAGCACGCCCAGCCCCGCCACAAGCACGGAGGCCGCCAGCATGATGGAGGCGATGACACGGCTGAAACGCTCCATGCGAAGGATCAAGGGAGGCTTGGCCTCTGAGGATTCCATCATGCCCATGGCCAGACGTCCGACCTCGGTGCGGTCGCCCGTGTCCACGACCACGCCGCGCGCCCGACCGCGCACCACCATCGCGCCGGCGTACCCCATGTTCACACGATCCCCGACTGCGGTGTCCTCCTCGCCTTGCCACGCGGGATCCTTGAGAACGGCCTGGGATTCCCCCGTCAGAAACGACTCGTCCACTTCGAAGCCGTTGGACTCGAGCAGCCGGATGTCGGCGGGCACGCGATTGCCCGATTCGAGAGCGATGACGTCGCCGGGAACCAGATCTTCGGCTTCCGTCTCACGGACCGCTCCGTCGCGCCATACGGTGGCACGCACGCGCAGCAGCTGCTGCAGGCTCTGGTTACTTCTTTCCGCCTGCCATTCCTGCCACGCGCCGATGAGGGCGTTCACCACGAGAACCGCGCCGATGAACAGCGCGTCCCTGCCCTCCCCCACCACCACGCTGACCGCCGCCGCCGCCGCCAGCACGTAAATCAAGGGACTGTTGAACTGGCGGAGAAAGATCCGCCAGGGAGGGGCGGGAGGCTTGTGCGGGAGATGGTTGGGGCCGTAGAGGGCCTGGCGTGCGGCAGCCTCGCCCGATGACAGGCCTTCCCCGCGGGTCTCAAGGCGTTGCAGCGCCTCTTGTGCGGGCCATGCGTGCCAGGACGCACGAGACGTGCTTCGCGCTTCGGGACGGGCGGCCGATGTTCCGAACTTCATGGTCCCTCCGGGTCAGGAGAGGAGATAACAAGAATCGGGAAAGACCGTCCCCACCGGGAAGGGCCGCACGGTCCACGGACGGTCGCAGGGGCGCATGGGTATATTTGCCTGCCATGTCCGCCAAACCCTACGTGATTTCCGCGCCCTCGGGCGCGGGCAAGAACACCTTGATCTCCGCGCTGATGGCACGCTTTCCGGGTCGCTTCGCCTATTCCATTTCGGCCACCACGCGCACGCCGCGTCCGGGCGAGGAAGACGGCGTCCACTACTACTTCAAGTCCCAGGATGAGTTCCGCAAGATGATCGACGCGGGTGAACTGGCCGAGTGGATGGAGGTTCACGGCAATTTCTACGGTACGCCGCGCGGCCCGATCGACGCCCTGCTGGCGGCCGGAACGCCGGTGGTCATGGACATCGACGTGTACGGCAAGGTGAATTTCGACAAGGTGTATCCCGAGGCCGTGGGGATCCTCATCGTGCCGCCGAGCCTCGACGTGCTCGAACAGCGTCTGCGCGGACGCGGGACGGACTCCGACGAAACCATCGCCCTGCGCCTGAAGAACGCGGTGGACGAACTGGCGTTCGCCCGGGAGAAAGGGAAGTACGAGTTCACCGTGGTGAACGACGACCTGGAAACGGCCGTGAACGACCTTGCGCGGATCGTGGGCGGATAGCCGCCCTCCCCCCCCCAAACACCCGGTCCTCCCTGACATCCGGCGTCAGCATGAACCGGAATGGCCACGGCGGGCACTTGTCGCCGGAACGGCCATCATGCTAGGTTCCGCCGCATGAAGACCATCTACTACACCGCCGCCACGCTCGACGGGTTCCTCGCCGACACGAACCACTCGCTTGAATGGCTGTTCCAGTTCGCGCCTCCTGAAGGCGAGGACCATCACGACGCCTTCATCAAGAACGTGGGTGCGCTCGCGATGGGCTCTTCCACCTACGAGTGGCTCCTCCGGCACCATGTCTTTCCCGAAGACCCCGCCAAAACGCCCGATCCGTGGTTCTACAAACAACCCACCTGGGTGTTCTCCTCACGTTCGCAGCGACCGGTGCCCGGAGAAGACATCCGTTTCGTCGAAGGCGATGTGGGCCCCGTCCATGCCGAGATGGTGAAGGCCGCACAGGCGACCGGGCATCAGAACATCTGGATCGTGGGCGGAGGCGAACTGGCGGGCCGGTTCTACGACGCCGGGCTTCTGGACGAAGTGGTGATCACGATCGCGTCGGTGACCTTGGGGGCGGGCATGCCGCTGTTGCCGCGGCGCATCGTGACGCCGCCGCTGAAGCTGACGTACGCCCAGCGGCACGGCGAAGGGTTCGTGACGCTGAAGTACGACGTCCCGAAGCCGGGGGCGGAGACGACGCGCTGACCGGGCCGCGCGCCTTCAGATCGTCGTGAATGAGAGGACGGGGCACGAGCCGCGCCCCGTTCGCGGAACCTGGTCCGGGGGCGCGCGAAGGCCGCCCCCTCACGCCTTCACCCGGGCCGCGAGTTCACCCAGTCCGTGAAGCCCGGATTCGTGCGGTCGCGTTCCGACAACAACGGCGTTCCTCCCGCCCGCTCCAGCGGCCAGGGGATGTTCAGGTCCGCGTCGTCCCATGCCAGCCCGGCTTCCGTGGCCGCGTCGTAGACGTTCGAACACTTGTACTGCACCTCGGCTTCGTCCGACAAGACCAGGAAGCCGTGTGCGAAGCCCACGGGAATGTACAGCATGGCGCATTCTTCGGGCGCGAGCTCCATGGCGAAGTGACGACCGAAGGTCGCGCTGCCCGGGCGGATGTCCACCGCGACATCCCAGATCCTGCCGCGCGTGCACCGCACGAGCTTGACCTGCCCGGGAGCGGTCTGGAAATGCAGGCCGCGCAGCGTCCCGCGCGAAGACTGGCTGTGGTTGTCCTGCACGAACTCGGTGGCGATGCCCGCCCTGCGAAACCGCTCGCGATTGTAGCTCTCGACAAAGAAACCACGCGGGTCGCGGAACACCTGCGGCTTGACGACCAGCAGACCTTCTATGAAGGTTTTGTCGACGATCAGGCTCATGCGTGTCCGTCCTCCCGATGTGCCTGCGGCGCATTCCGCGCCGTCACCCGCTTCGACGGGATCCCCGCGAGCGCTTTGAGTGCGCCGCGCATGAAGTCGATTTCACGGGCGGTGGGACGCAACCGGTTCCAGAGCACACCCACCTTTTCACGGCGCGCGCCCTCCTTGCCTCCCTTGCCCAGATACCCCGTCAGGTCGAGCGCATCCAGGAATTCCTCCAGCGCTTCGAGCGAGTCTTCCAGCGTCGCAGACGGGCCGGCATGAGGATGGCTCCACGGTCCGGTTTTGATCGACGGGCGCGTCACGTCGTGCAAGACGACGGTGACGGCATGCGACAGGTTGAGGCTCATGTCTCCGGCCGCCAGGGCGATGCGCACCAGATGCGTCATCGCCAACGTTTCCTCGTGCAGCAGCCCTTTCGATTCGCACCCGAACACCAAGGCGGTTTTCGGGAATGCGGGCTGGCCGTTCGTCCCTTCCGGAACCGGTGCGGCCAGCAGCGGAAGCTGATCGTAATGCGGATGCGCAGGCTCCAGCAGTCCGTCACGGCGATGGAGCGCGTCCGTGAAATCGTACAGGCGCTGGGAACGGTCGCGCACACGGCGGGTGAAGCCGAGGGCCTGCACGCAGTCGGCGACGGCGGAGGCGACGTCGGGGTAGTAACGGGCGTTGCGGAGAATGTCTTCACCACCGCATGTGGTCCAGAAGGCCTTGCTGTCCGAAGGCACTTCCGGAATGCCGACAAGGCGCAACTCCGCAACGCCGTAGGCCGCCATGGAGCGCGCCACGAATCCGATGTTCTCGGGGGTTTCGGGATGAGACAAAACGACGATGAAAGGCGTGGTCGAAGCGGGCGATGTCGTCACGCGGCGACCTCACGGGTGACGCGGCTCATGGTTCGATCCAGCGTCCGTGCG
>CAYQFG010000065.1:0-11679 GCA_964416695.1 uncultured Bifidobacterium sp. | reverse complement strand
GGGGGCGGCGCCGGCATGGTCGGCATCGCGATGGCGTCGCACTGCGCGAACGCCTTGTTGAAGTCATCGGTGATCACGCGGCGCACCTTCTGCGCCTGCATGTAATAGGCGTCGTAGAAGCCCGACGAAATGACGTAGGTGCCGAGCAGGATGCGCTTCTTGACTTCGGCGCCGAAGCCTTCGGAACGGCTGCGCGCGTACAGGTCGTACAGGTTTTTCGCGTTTTCGGCGCGGTGCGTGTAGCGGACGCCGTCGAAGCGGGACAGGTTCGCCGACGCTTCCGCCGTCGCGATCACGTAGTAGGCCGCCACCGCATACCGGAGCGACGGCAGGCTGATCTCCACCACCTTCGCGCCGGCGCGTTCGCACGCCGCGAGCGCGGCCCGCACGGAGGCGTCCACGTCGGCGTGCAGACCTTCGCCGAAGGCCTCGCGGGGAATGCCGATCGTCTTGCCGCGCAGGCCTTCGGCCCCGGCCAGCAGCGCGGTGAAGTCGGGCGTCGCCTGCGCCGACGACGTGTTGTCGCGGCCGTCGAACCCGGCCACCACGTTCAGCAGCGCGGCCGCGTCGGCGACGTTGGTCGCGAAGGGACCGATCTGGTCGAGCGACGACGCGTAGGCCACGAGGCCGTAACGCGAGACGCGGCCGTAGGTGGGCTTCATGCCCACGATGCCGCAACAGGCGGCCGGCTGGCGGATCGAGCCGCCGGTGTCGGAACCGAGTGAAACCGGCACGGAGCCGGAGGCCACCGCCACGGCGCTTCCGCCGGACGAGCCGCCGGGGGTGAGCGCAGCGTCCACCGGGTTGACGGTGGGGCCGAACGCACTGGTCTCGGACGTCGAGCCCATGGCGAACTCGTCCAGATTGGTTTTGCCTACGGGAATCGCCCCGGCATCCAGCAGACGGCCGATCACGGTGGCGTCATACGGAGACTCGAAATTCCCGAGGATCTTCGAACCACACGTCGTCTTGCCGCCCGCCACCACGATATTGTCCTTGACGGCGATGGGGACGCCGGCCAGCGCACCGGCCTGTTCGCCGGCCGCGAGACGCTGGTCGAGCGCACGGGCCTTTTCCAGCGCGTAATCGGACAGCACCGAGATGTAGGCGTTCAGGTTTTGCGTGGCCGCGATGCGCTCCAGGGACGCCTGAACCGCTTTTTCAGCCGAAATTTCACCATTTTGGACCTTGCGGGAGGTCTCGGAAAGTGTGGACATGGGGGAAAAGATACAATGAGGGGGGCCTTACCCTGTCGTGGGGGCCACGGAACGGGCCTGAATGGGGGGTTGGTGCCACGCATGGGGCCTGAAAGGCGGTTGTGACCTCCGCCGTGAGGTCTGTCCCGGGAAGGGTACGATGTCCCGTAGGCCTCGCGAGGCATTGGGGGGACGCTCTATCGCGAAAGGGAGAAGCCGCCAGGAAAACCTCCCTAAGATGTGAAAACACCAGCCACCAACGCCTCGTAAGGTTTATCCGGTGCGCACCAACGACAGGGAATCGTCCACGACGCGACACCAACGACGAAGAGAGGCCTTCCGGGAATCAGTTCCGCCACCACTTCAGGGTATACAACGCCACACCCATGCCGATCAGGCTGCAGATGTTGAACTTGAAGCCGAAACCAAGACGCACCTTGAACAAGTACAGGTCGAGCGCCCAGCCGCCGCCATTGTAGCCAAGGTCGACCTCCAGGGCCTTCACGAAGAAGTTGCGGATGGGATTATCCGCGCCGCCGCCGCTCATCTCCCCGATCTTGCCGAGGATGTAACCCAGAGACTCTCCCAGCACGCCGCCTATGATGAGGCCCAGAACCACGAAAAAAATCGTCCAGCCGAGGTTTCTGTTGCGTTCCATGAAGGCGGTCTCCGGAGGGAAAGTGCGACGGGCGGGGGTGGTGTGTTCGGAACGGAAGCGGGGTCAGGGTCAGGAAGGATCGGAAAACGTTGAATCGTACCGCGGTACAGGGGAAAAACAATAAAACGATAGCACACATTCCCCCTGTTTTTCATCTCTCCGCTCTGCCGTTCGGGCTGGCCCCACCCGTGGGGGCAAGGCTGCGGACTCTTCGGGGGGCGCGGCCCTTTGCTCCCGCGGCGTTTACTCCCGGGATCTACTCCCCGGCGTCATATCCATCCGGGTAGGTCACCTTCTCCAGGCTCAACCCGTGCGGAGGGGCCCAGTAGCGCTCCCCTTCAAAATCATTTTCCAGAATGGCCGTCACCAACCCGCCGTTGGCGTAGTCCGGATGCACGCCGCGCGCCGCGTCGAACGAAGCGCCCACCAACGACCGCACCATTTTGTGCAAAAACCGGTCGGCCTCGAGATGAACGTGCAGGAACGCGCCCACGGGTTCGACCTCCGCCCGCAGCAAACGGCAATCCGTGGGTTTTCCATCATCACGCGGAATCGAAAAATTCAGGAAATCGTGATGCCCCACCGCGCTCGCCAGTTCCGCCGCGAACACGCCGGTATCGAACGGCCAGACCGGATGCCAGCTGAGCGACGCCAGCATGGCCACGGGGCGGAGCGCGATGCGGTAGAGGTAGCGCCGCGACAGGGCATCGAAGCGGGCGTGAAAGGCGTCGTCGCAACGCTCCAGGCCGCGCACGCGAATGTGCGGCGCCGCCAGGGCGTTCAGCGAATGCTGCAAACGGCGCGGCTCGTGCTCCTCGTGCAGGTCGACGTGGGCGACCTGACCCCGGGCGTGCACTCCCGAATCCGTCCGCCCGGCCCCGTGCACGCGCACCGGATGCCGCACGACGGTCGTCAGGGCGGCCTCCAGGGTCCCCTGCACGGTTTTCGGCCCGTCCTGCAACTGCCAGCCGGCGAAGGGGAGTCCGAAGTATTCGATGGTGAAGCGGTAGCGGGGCACAACTACACCGCGTCCGAATTCGGGCTTTCGACCGGAGGGGGCTTGGGGCGGCCCGGCGTGCGCCGCGGCGCGGGGCGGGCGTTCCAGCTCCATTCCGACGGAGGGAGCGGCGTCGCCGGGGCCGCAGGGGCCGCCGGCACAATGGGGGTCGCGGAGGGCGGGGGTTCGACGACGGGAGGCAGCGAAGGGGCCGGCTCCTCCGGAGCGGCGGCGGGTGGCCGCGCGACGGGGCTCTCCACCACGGGCCCGGCGGCGCGCGGCACCCGGGCGGCGGGGACGGGACGGGGAACCTCCGCCGGCCCCGCCGCCACCGGATCGGGGGCCGGGTCGCGAGGCGTTGACGTCATCCTGGTCTTCGGAGCGGGTCGAAGACCGGCGGGCGTCCCGGCGGCTTCCGGGCGGGCGCGGGTCTGCGCCCCGATGAGGCCTCCGAGCACCGGAAGGGCCACGCCCAGGCCCAACAGCCACGGCCACAATTCCACCAGCCAGCCCAGCAGGCCGAACACCGACAGGGTCGCATTCCGTTTGTGCCAGGCCTCCAGCCGGACGTCGACGCGTTCGGGAGTCAGGGCGTCAGCGCCTGAAACGGGGGCGCGGGACGAGACGGCGGCCTGCGCCGCCTCTTTCTGAAGTTGCAGGGCGGGGTAATCCCGGCCCGCGATTTTCAACAACGGCACGCGCAAGGGAGTCAACGCTCCCGCAGCCGCGATCACGAGAAACAGGATCGCCCCGAGTCCCGCACCTTTCCACGCTCCTGATCCCATACTCCTAAAGATAGGACCCTCGGCCCGACCAGCCCACCGCGCGGGGCCGATATTCCGGAGGAAAACGCGGTGACGCACGCACGCCCCTTCATGAGGGAATGCCGCAACGAGGGCGACCCTGCCGAACCGGAATATCGGCCCCGCGCCCCCACCCCCAAGGCTTTGTACCTTGTCCGCCACTGAATCCGCGCCGCTCCGGTTTGTCCGGAACGGCTTTTCCGCCCGCAGGTTTCCATGAATCCGGTTTCCGTCTTTTTCCGCTCCACGCTGCTCCGCATGCTGCCGGCCCTGGCCCTGGGCACTGCCGCCCTGTCGTTCGCGCCCACGCCGGTGCGCGCCCAAACCGTGGACACCCTCGAGGTGTTCGTGCTGTACATCGAGTTTAAGGATGAAGGGGACGCGGACAACGAACCCACCACCACGGGGCGGGGCGTTTTCGGATCGGCCACCGGGGCTGATCACAACTATGCCCTCGACCCCAACGGCCCGTCCTTCCGCCGGTCGGCCTACTACCTCACCAAACGCTTTGAATACGTCCAGAATTATTTCGACCAAGTGTCCGGCGGTCGGGTCGTGATCAAACCGCGCATCTTCCCTCCCCCCACCGCCAGCCAGGACAGCCTGATCACTCCCCCGCGCCTGCTTGAGCGCATGAAGTTTTACAATCCCGCGTTCGAGGACAAGGACGCCAAGCAGAAAACCAGCGATTTTTCCCTGCAGCGCGCCATCCAGCTGATGCGCTTCGTCAGCGAAACCGTACGGGCGCACGACGTCAGCGATTCCACCAAAAACCCCTTCAAGGTCGCCGCCGCCGAAGCGGCCGCGAACTCCTCCCCCAACAAACACCGCGCCTTTCTGATCTTCCACGCCGGGCACTCCCGCCTGGTCGACGGCGGGTCACTCGGGTATCTCGGCGCCAACACCCCCAACGACTTCACCGACTTCTTCGTCACCAAGGGCGACTTCAAATATCTCGGCGATTCCGCCAACACCGCCACCGGCTTCAAGCGGGACTCCCTGGGTGTGATCGTCAGCACCGGGGACACCCTGTCGCAGTTCATGATGCTGTCCGAATCCGCCAGCCAGGACGGCATCAACTGGGGCATCAACGGCATCCTCATCAACCAGCTGGCACGCCAGATGGGCATGCCAGACCTCTTCGACGTCGTGAAAGGCATCTCCTCGGTGGGGAGCTTCGACGTCATGGACTTCGCGGGTTACAACACCATGCAGGGGTTTCTGCCCATCATGCCGTCGGCCTGGGTCCGCACGTTCATGGGGTGGGATGAGCCGCGCGTGGCGCGGCCGGGGGATGCGGGAAACAACACGTATTCCGAATACCGCATCCACGCCGCCGACCAGCCCGGGCCGGGCCGCACGCGAACGCTCAAGGTTCCCATCAACGAACGCGAATACCTGCTGATCGAGAACCGGCAGCGGGCCGGGCGCGACACCGCGGTCACGGTGTGGTTCAGCAAACCGGCTTCCATCACGGACTACAGGTTCACCGTGGACAGCTCCGTGACCGTGCCCTACGCCTTCATCGACTCCCTGTTCCTCGATTCGCTGTGCACCGGCGGCGGGAGCAACCCCTGCGCCACCAAAACGCCGAACCCCAAGCGCCCCGAAGGCATCATCACCAAGGCCAGCCACTACGACATGGGTCTTCCCGGCAACGGCCTTTTGGTGTGGCACGTCAACGAGTGGTTCATGGAGCTCATCCTGCCCTCGGGCGCGGTGAACGCGTACCTGGGCGACACGCTGCGCAGCCAGTACAAGGGGCTGGAGCTGGTGGAGGCCGACGGCGTCCCGAGCATCGGCAAGGAGTTTTCCGACGCGCTGGGCCAGCCGGCCTTCGATTACGGCACGGCGCGCGACATGCTGCCCCACATTTACCGCAAGCGCAAAAACCCTCCGAAGGACACCACCTGGGGCCCGCGCGACACCCTGACCCTGGTGGGCGCGCAAGGCTTCGCCAACACCAACGCCTGGAACGACGGGCGGACCCACATCCGCATTGAAGCCGTCCTGCCTCCCAGCCCCCTGCTGGTACCCGGCGTCAGCAGCTTCAGCGGCGACTCGGTGTACAGCGTGCGCGATTCGGTCATCACCGTGCGCATCCATTGGGCCGACAGCCTCACCAACCGCACGGTGGCCCGCGCGCCCGGTTCCGTCTGGCCCGTGCGCGCCGCCGCCGTCCGCGGCGGACACGCCCTGTCCGTCATCCGTGACGAAACCGGACGCGCTTACGTGGTGAGCGCGGCGGACACCGGCTTCGTGCAGACCTACGCGGCCACCGGACGCCCGGCTCTCGCCGCGCGCGACACCGTGCGCGACCAGGCCTTTTACGACAGCGTGAACGTCCTGCTGTCCTCGGGCAACACCCGCTCCGACAACGCCGCGCCCGTCAACTCCCTGATCGACTCCGCCGGCGTCATCCTCGGCACCGCGACCGCGGGCGACTCCGTGCTCGCGGTGCTCACCGGGCGCGGCCTGCGCCTCGTGCGCCCCCGCGCCGATTCGCTCGCCGCCGGCTGGGACACCACCGTTGCGCCGAGCCTGCGCGGCGGCGCCGACCTCCTGTTGCCCTTCGCCGGGAAAACCGGCCCCTTGGTGTGGGGTGGCCGCGTGTATGCCCTCGACAGCACGGGCGCCCTGCGCGGCTGGAATCTCGACGGCGGCGCCCCCATGACCGCCGCCCTGCCCGCAGCCGGCGACTGGCATGCGCTCGCCGGCATCCTCGTCGGCTCGGGTGCCGACTCGGCGCAGGTTCTGGTGGGCGGACGCATGGCCGGTGTCGGCGCCGCGGTGCGCGTAACCCCCGCCGGCGATACGGCCAACCTGCGCCCCTCGTGGGGCCCCCGCTGGCTGGAGGAACAGGCCGACAGCCTGGAGACCTTCACCCTCTCCGTCTCCGACTTCGACCGCGATGCCGGCGACGGCGTCGGCCACGACGACGCCCTGCTGCTCGGCTCGCGGGGCGCCGCCCTGCTCTTCCGCGCCCAGCCCGGCACCTCGCAGGGCACGGCCTTCCCGGGCTGGCCGCAACGCCTCCCGCGCAGCGCCACCTACCAGGATTCCCTCGGTTCCTACATCGGCGAAGATGCCTCGCCGCCCGCGCTCACCGACCTCGACCGCGACGGTCACCCCGACATCGTGTTCTCCGGCGCGAACGGCGTCTACGCCTACGACTGGCGCGGTGCGGCCCTGCGCGGCTGGCCGTTCCGTCCGCAGCCGCGCCAGCTGGTGGGCTTCGGCTACGCCAACCGCCACCAGCCCGGCGGCGTCATCGGCTCCACGCCGCTGGCCGTCACCCTGCGCGGGTCCCCCGTGGTGCTGGTCGCCACACCCGACGGTCTCGTCTATGCCGCCGACAGCGCGGGCAAACCCGTGCGCTACTCCTCCTTCCTGCCCGAACTCGGCAAGGGCGCCGGCGCGTTGATGAGCAACAAGGCGGACTGGCCGCTCACCGCCGGCGGCCTCACCCTCGACTCCCTGCGGCCCGCGACGGTGCACATCGCCCTGGCCTTACTCGACTCCGGCGTCACGTCCGCCGACGCGGCCGCACGCGACCTCAACCTGATCGCCTACAGCGCCACCGGCTCGCTCAACGCCTGGATCCTGCGCGAAGCGCGACCGAACGCCCTCAACTGGCTGCAGCCCGGCGGCGACGCCGGCCGCTCCCAGCGCCTCGACGCCTCGCGGCTCCCGCGCGCGGCGGCCACCGGCCCCGCCGAAGCCATCGAGGAATTCCATCTGTATCCCAGCCCCCTGCGCGGCGGCATCGCGAAGGTGCACCTCAAGCTGGGCACGCAGGCCGCCAGCCGCGCGCGCGTCCGCGTCTACGACCTGTCGGGGCGCGTCGTGAAGGACGAAAGCTGGGATCTCGCGGCGGGTGGAACCCAGCCCGTGCGCACGCTCGACCTCCGTCATCTCGGCCCCGACGTGTACAGCGTCCTCTGCGAAGTGAGCTTCCCCGGGGGCAAGAAAACGAAGTGGCAGAAACTGGGCGTGGTGAAGTAGGGGGGTGGGATGACCTGAAGGCCAGCGCTGACGCTGGTTGGTGCGCTCAGTGGGGCTTTACCTGAGATTGGTAGTTGGTCTGTATGACCACCGGGTGTTCCCCAACATCCCTGCGTTCATCACACCATGCCGAAGAAAGGCCCGCAGGGCATCGTAACATTCCCAGGATAGGCCCCACTGCGGAGGTAACAACTTCATGTGCGGCCCCACCACAGGCCCCCACCTCCCGTACCCCTCCCTCGACGCGCCCTAACCTCCTCCCGGGTGCCATTGTATCTTTACCTCCATGAACACCATCACCCATCAATCCGTCGTCGGCATCGAATACACTCTCAAGGACAATGTCGGAGAGGTCATCGACTCCAACGTCGGCGGCGAGCCCCTGTTCTTCATCCAGGGGCTGGGCACCATCGTCCCCGGCCTTGAAATCGCCCTCAACGGCCGCGCCTTGGGCGACAGCTTCGACGTCGAGGTCAAGGCCGTGGACGGCTATGGCGAATACGACGCCGAGCGTCGCCGCGCCATCCCGCGCGCGTCCGTCCCGCAGCTCAAGGACGTGCAGCCCGGCGCCATGCTTCAGGCCACCGGTCCCGAAGGCACGTCCGTCGTGACCGTCGCCGAAGTCAACGAGAACGAAATCGTCATCGACGGCAACCACCCCATGGCCGGCAAGGACCTGTTCTTCTCCATCGTCGTCAAGGACATCCGCGCCGCGACCGCCGAAGAGCTCGAGCACGGCCACGTGCACGGCGCCGGCGGCCACCACCACTAAGGACGTCCCTGCGGGCTTCATAGGGGTTGGTGGTTGGTGCGATCAGTGGGGCCTTATCCGAGGTTGGTGGTTGGTGCGCTCCGGAGACCTTACCGGAGGTTGATGGTTGCTCTGTAGGGCCACCGGGTGTTCCCCAACATCCCGGGGTTCATCACACCACGCCGAAGAAAGGCCCGCAGGGCATCGTAACCCTCCCGGGACAGGCCCCCTGCGGAGGCCACAACTCTCGTGTTCGGCCCCATTGTATCTTTACCCCATGTCTTCCTTTCGTCTCGCCGTGGTGCAATGCCGCGGCAATGCCCTGATTCCCGAGCGTTTCGAAACCATGTCCCGCCTCATCCGTGAGGCGGCCGCCGGTGGGGCTCACGCCGTGCTGCTCCCCGAACTGGTCCTGCACGACTACTTCTGCATCGAGGAAACGCAGGCCCATTTCGACCTCGCGCACACGCTCGAATCCGAGGCCTCGAAGGCCCTTCAGGAGCTGGCCCGCGAACTCCGCATCGCGCTGGTGTTCCCGTTTTTCGAACGCCGCGCCGCCGGCATCTACCAGAACTCGGCGGCCGTGTACGACGCCGACGGGTCCGTGGCGGGCCTGTACCGCAAGATGCACATCCCGCACGATCCCGGCTTCAACGAGAAGTACTACTTCACGCCCGGCGACCGGGGTTTTCAGGCCATTCCCACCCAAGCGACGCGAGGGGGCAAGCTCGGGGTCCTGATCTGCTGGGATCAATGGTTCCCCGAGGGCGCGCGCCTGACGGCGCTGCAAGGGGCGGATGTCCTCCTGTATCCGACCGCCATCGGGTGGGATGACGCCGAGTCCGGGGCCGCGGCGGAACAGCTGGGGCCCGAAGCCGCGAAAGCGCTGGAAGCCCGTCATCTCGACGCGTGGGTGACCATCCAGCGGAGCCACGCCATCGCCAACGGCCTGTTCGTGGCGGCGGCCAACCGCGTCGGTCGCGAAGGCCATCTGCGCTTCTGGGGCAACTCCTTCATCGCCGGCCCGGGCGGCGACATCCTCGCCCGCATGGATTCCGAAACCGAAGGCGTGATTTACGCCGACATCGATTCGAAGCGCACGGAAAACGAACGCCGCACCTGGCCGTTCCTCCGCGACCGCCGCATCGACGCCTACGGCGGCCTGCTCGACCGCAGCGCCCCCTGATCCCACTCATCCCGCGGCGCCGCGGTCGACCCGACCGCCCGGAAGCCGCCGCGCCCAGGCTCCGGGAGGCCCGACCGCCCGCCGCCGCGCCGCTGACTGCGCCCGCACCACGGGAACACGAAGCGGCGCGGGCTTCACCCCCACTCAACCTCTGTTTGCGAACGTCCCGCCATGACCAACATCTTCGCCGCTCCGCACCCCGTCCCGTCCACATCCTCCTTGTGGCTGCCCGCCGAATGGGCTCCGCAACGCGCCGTGTGGTTCACGTGGCCGCAGAACGCCGCCACGTGGACGCCCGTGTGGGACGATGCGCGCGCGGCGTATGAAGTCGTGATCGGCCAGGCCCTGCGCTTTCAGGACGTGAACCTGCTGGTGTCCACGCCCGCGCTCAAGGCGGAACTCGAGCAACGCCTCGCGTCCGCGTGCGCCGGCAAGCCTTACGCGTTGTCGATCCTGGTGTGCGCCACCAACGACAGCTGGATCCGCGACTACGGCGCGCAAACCGTGCGCGTGACGGATGCGGACGGCTCGGTCAAGCCCGCAATGGTGTCGTTCGGGTTCAACTCATGGGGCGGAAAATATCCGCCGTGGGACGCCGACAACGCGGTGCCCGATTTCATGGCCGCCCATCGCGGCTATACCCGCTTCGATGTGCCGCTGATTCTCGAGGGGGGCTCCATCGACGTCAACGGCGACGGCCTGTTGCTCACGACGGAATCATGTCTTCTTAACCCCAACCGCAACCCGTCGTACACGAAAGAGCAGATCGAGACCGTCCTGCGTCAATCCCTGGGCGTCCAAGACATCCTGTGGCTGGAGGCGGGAATCGACGGCGACGACACCGACGGCCACATCGACGACATCGCGCGCTTCACCGACGCGCGCACCATCGTCTGCGCCGTGGAAGCGGATCCGCAGGATGAGAACCATGGCGTGCTGCGGCGCAACGCGGACCGCCTGCGCGCGTACGCCGCGCGCTTCGACCTGCGCGTGATCGAGGTGCCCATGCCGGCCCGGCAGGTGCGCGCGGGCCTGCGGACGCCCGCGACCTACATGAACTTCCTGATCCTCAACGGGGCCGTGCTGTTGCCGGTGTTCGAGGACCCGCGCGACGCGGACGCCATCGCGCTCTTCCGCGAGTTGTTCCCGGGACGCGAGATCGTGCCGGTGGACTGCCGCGCGCTGGTGTTCGGCCAGGGCGCGATCCATTGTTCGTCGATGCAGGAGGCGTTGATTCCCTAGGAATCGTCGCCTCCCGCAGGGGTGCCTCATCGTTCACCCTTCGGCCAACATCCCGGGCCCCCATTCCTCCGGGCCAGCTGGGTGAGTCCGGACACCACCCGTCCGGGCCCGGCGGTCATCAACGGTCCGTGTCGCCCACCCGGATCAACCGCAGACACCTCACCACGCCTTGGCGTCCGCCAGCACACGCAGGCACGCCTCCACGGCCGCAACGTCCTTCACGCCCGGCGCGGTCTCGACCCTGCTGTTCAGGTCGACGGCGTGCAACCCGAAACGCCGGGTCGCCGTCACCGCTTCGGCCAGATTGTGGGGCCCCAGCCCGCCCGCCAGAAAGAACGGGCGCGGCAACGCGTCGTCACCGGCCGCCTCCAGAAGATTCCAGTCGAAGGCCGCGCCCGTGCCGCCGAAGGCGGCGGCCGTCGCCGTGTCCACGAGGAAGTACTCCGGCGGGCGGGCGGAACCGGTCGTCCACCCCGGTTTCAGGCCACCCCAGTCAGGTAACCCCGTATGCGGGATCGCCTTGATCACCGGCAGGGCGACCTCATTGAGGATGTCCCAACCCTCCGCCCCGTGAAGCTGGGCCATGCGGATGCCGGTGACCGCCGCGATGCGTGCGATCTCCTCCGCCGTGTGATCGACGAAGATGCCGACAGGCGTGGCGTGACGCAACCCCGCGATGAGGGGCGCGGCGGCCTCGGGCGCGATATAGCGCTTGCTCGACGGCCAGAAGTTGAAGCCGAGATAATCGATCCCCATCGCGTCGAACGCGCGCGCGTCTTCCGGCCGCGTGATGCCGCACACCTTGACGTGGATTTTTTGAGGGGAGGCGGACGCGTTCATG
>CAYQFG010000064.1:0-11692 GCA_964416695.1 uncultured Bifidobacterium sp. | reverse complement strand
AAAGGCCGAAGGTCACGCCGAAGCGCACGCGGGTGACCGGGAGGTCGAAGCCGGCCACACGCACCGGCTCCAGCGTCTGGAAGCCGCCGGTGCCGTCGGGAATGCCCGACAAGGCGCGCGCGCCCTCGAGGTACATGAGGAAAGGATAGTTGTGGTAGATGCGGGCGTTGAGTTTGAGGCCCGCGCCCAGGCTCTGGTACCAGCCGTCCTCGCGGCTGTTGGTTTTCCACGCGGACGGTGTGGCGAGACCGGTTTTCCACGGCGAACCGTTCCACGCGCGGCCCGCTTCCCAGAACAGGTTGAGGTACAGGTCTTCCACGAAAACCACCCAGTAGCGCTGATAGATGTCGGGCAAGAGGGGCTGGTTCAGGTCGGCGCTGAGGGTGACGGAGTTGCGGCCCTGCAGAGCGAGGTTCTCGATGTCGCGCAGGTACGGGTAGCCGCGCAGCATCAGGCCTTTCTCGAAAAAGTCGGAGGTCGAATCGGAAGGGTTTTCGGCGGGAAGCCCGAACACGCTGGAGTAGAAACCCGACAGGACCAGCGCGCTGTTTTTGGCCCACGGCATGGCGCGGCCGTAGGTGACGCCGGCGTCGAGATCCTGAAGCGTGTACTGGCGGTAGATGGGAACCACCACGTTGTTTTCGAACTTGAAGCAATCGCTGGTGTACGCGCTGTCGCAGGCGAACAGGTCGTTGCGGCTCACGGTATGGCTGATCACGGCGGCGAAGCCCGAGGGCGCGACGAGGCCCTTGTCGTTGTAGTCCGCGCCCAGCAGGTTGATCTGCGTGTTCAGGTACAGGCGCTGGAAGTAGGTGAACGAGAACCCTTGTCCGCCGCCGAGATCGTAGAAGTTGAAGTCGTTCCAGCCGTAACCGGCGGCCATGCGCAGCAGGCTGGTCTTGTCGGCGTCGCCGACGGCGGTGGCGTCGAACAGGTCGTAGGAGGCCGAGGCCTCCACGGACTTGAACGTGAGGGCGTAGTCCTGCCGCTCCACCACGTCGCCCGTGCCGCCGCCGGGCAGGAGCACGTCGCGGTTGGTGATGGTGTCGTAACTGTTCAGGTTGCCGCGGAAGAACGCCGCGCCCAGCGTCACGGGAGTGGACTTGTTCGACAACGACAGGAACAGCTGCGATTCCTTGTCGGGCGAAACCAGGGCGCTGTGCTTGCCGAAATAGTCGAAGCCCTTGCCCACCTGCACCAGCAGAGCGCCGTTGAGTTCGTTCTTGAGCACGGGATCCGTGAGGTAACCCGACACGCCGGCGAGCCAGGTGGTGACGCCGTCGTCAGGGATCACGCCTTTTTCACGCGTGGAGGCCAGGGCTTCCTGTCCGAAAATGATGGGCGTGAGGACGCCGCGTGTGGGGATGGGGGTGTAGGCCGCGTCGCGCCCCTCGAACTCGTGGGTTTCGATGAACGGGGTCCGGTGAACCGGCGCGTCGGGGGCCCGATGGGGCGCGTACGCGGCGGCGGGCGGCGGCGCCAGCGGGGCCACCGGGGTGCCCGCGGTGTCGGTCACCGGCAGCAGGTAAATGGAAAAGCCGTCCTGGTCGTAGTTCACGTACGCCAGTTTCGTGCCGTCCGGCGACACCGCGGGGGCGAAGGCGCCGCCGACGACGTTGGTCAACAGGGCGCTGGTCCCCGTCGCGAAGTCATAGCGACGGAGGTTGTAGATGCCGGTTTCGTCGGAGGCGTAATAGAACGAGCGGCCGTCCGGCGCCCACTCCGGGTCGCGTTCGTCATGCGCGCCGGACAGCAGCGCGCGGAAGCCGGAACCGTCGGCGTTGACCACGCCGATGTTGCGCGTCGTGCCGTCGAAGTAGGAGAACAGGATGCGGTTGCCGTCGGGGGAAAAACGCGGGGTGTAGATGTTGAATCCGAAGCGGCCCGCGAGAAAGTCCTCGCGCGGCCAGACGGCGCGGGCGTCGCCTTCTTCCAGGGAATCGAGTTCGGGAACGGGGGCGACGTACAACCGGAAGTTGGACGCGCCGCCGCGGACGAAGGCCACCCGGGAGCCGTCGCGGCTGTACGAGGCGTGGGTCGCGTTGTAGTCGCGCGTGTAGCGCTTTTCGGTGGGGTCCTTCCGCTCCAGCAGGCCCGGCTTGCGGCGCAGGTTGCGCTGGTAGATGTCGAGCGTCCGCACGCCGTTGGGATCGGGATCCTTCGCGGACGCGAACAGGAACGTGCTGTCATCGCGCGCCACGTCGAAGTAGCCGCGCACGCCGGGGATGGGCGTGAACCGTTCCTCTTCCTTTTTGGTCGTATCGGCCAGTTTGACGTACCCGAGGACGGAACGGAAGTCGTCGCGCGCGCCGTTGCTGACGTAGAAAAGGCCCTCCCCGGCGGCGTCCCAGCGCGGGTAGTGGTTGTAAAAGCCGCGGCCCGTGAGCTTCTGGCCGGTGACCGGCGCGCCGAGGGCGTTCACCTGTTCGGTGTAGCGCGCCGTCAACTCGTTCTTCCATTCGCGGTACACCTCGCGGTCGCTTTTGCCCAGAACGCGCTGCATCGATCCCGACATCGTCTGCCGGTGGATGCGCGCGTTTTCGGCCCACAGGCGCAGCAGGGCATCGTCGCCGTAGCGGGCGGCGATGAAGCGCGTCAGCCCGAAACCCTGCGTGTAGGGTCCCAGTTCATATTCCAGTGCGTTTCCGGCGAACACGTCCATGCGCTCGATCGGCAGCAGCCGGTCTTCGAGCACGGAGACGCGCAGCAGCATGTCGCGATGGGAATCCCAGGCATCGAAACCCGCGCGCTCCGATTCGTACTGGGCCACGCCCTCGGCGAACCAGGCCGGCTGACCGATGAACGGGAAGATCGTCGACAGGCTGCCGTGCGCCGGAGCGTTGTAGTAATCCTCATAGCCCACGACCACGCCCTGCAGGAAGGGCGGCAGTTTGGCTCCCGACTGGATCGACACCAGGTGGGCGAATTCATGGGTGATCACGTCGCGCAACCAGTTGTGCGTGCTGCGCACGGGGAAATCCCAGTCGGTGGTCCACACGGTCATGGTGTTCTGCAGCGAGTTGGCCCAGCCGTTGGAAAAGATGTCGTCGCGGACGATGAATTCCACCTTGCCCGGCAAGCGCAGGTTGTATCGCTTGATGATGTCGGGCGCGACCGCCTCGGCGATGCCGGCCACATGGCCGCTGACTTCAGCCAGTCCACGGGGGTAATGAAAGCGGAAGTGGTCCGTCTCGACCGTCCGCCATTCGATGTGGGCCGCGTTGCGGTTCAACGGCAGGGCCGCCGCCTCAGGCGCAAAAACGGACGTCAACGCCAGGCCGGCGCCCACGGACCAGGCGATTTTGAGGAAGGAGGCCCGCTTCATCACGGAACGTGCGGCGTGGAACGCTGCGGGGGCCGTCGACACAGCGGAGGGGAGGCGCGGAAACATGGGCGTATAGTGTACAAAATGCGGCTCCCTGCCTACCTTGGGACGCGTGCCCAGTTTCACCGAGCGTTACCACGAACTCACCAAATACCGCCCTGAAACCATCGACAGGCTGGGCGGTGCCCGTTGGACGGATCAGCCCGAGCCGTTCAAGGACGTGCCGCAAGGTCGCAGCATCGACCTGATACCGCACCTTCAGGACATTTTCAAGGACGTGGAAGCCCCGCCGGATCCGCTCTACCCCTGGCTGCGCGACGAGGTGCTTCCCACCTTGACCCGCCTGTTGCACTGCACCCTGGGGTTGACCGCCCGGTTGTCCGGCGCGGGCGACGGTGACGGCGACTTCGACATGTTCCTCCGCGCCGCGCCCTCCGCCGGCGGGCTTTACCCCACCGAAGTCTACGTGGCGGTCCGCAATGCTCCCGACATCCCCGCCGGCCTTTACCACTATCACTCGCGTCGCTCGGCCCTGATCCCTGTCTGGGAAGGCGACTTCTTCGCCGACCTCGGTCACCACTTCCTCGGCCACCCGGCCGCCGCCGCCGCCGACTGCGTGATCCTGTTCACGGGGCTGTACGGGCGGAGCGCCTGGCGTTACAAGGAGCGGGCCTACCGGCGCATCCTTCTCGACACGGGCCATGCGGCGGCCAACCTCCTCGAGATGTCCACGGCCCTCGGCCTGGATGCGGTGCTCCTCGGAGGCTTCATCGACGAGGGCCTCGAGGAACTGCTGTTCCTGGGGCGCAAGGAGGAATGCCCGCTGCTGGGTGTGGCGATCGGGCCGGGGGGGAGTTTGGGGCCGTCCGGCGGGCAGAGGCCGGGGCCGTTGCCCGAACGTGCGGTGATGCGGGCGGAACCCGGGGACTCCATGCAGGTCCAGCAGAACGCGTGCGAGCGCATCGGCCCGCGCGACGCCGGCGGAGCCCTGCGCCCGCTGGTGCCGGTTGCGTTGCGTCCGGCCCTCCCGCCTCCCGCGCCGGATGCCGGCGCGCTGGCCGCGTTCAACACGCAGATGGCCATCCTCGCGCGCCGCTCCGCGCGGCGCTTCACAGGCGGAATCGTCACCCTCCACGAAGCGGAGGACGCGCTGCGTTTCGCCTTCCGCTTTCCCGGCGCTGCCCGGGAGGCCTCCACCTTGCTGGCGCGCGGCGTGGTTCGTTATCACGTCGTGTCCTTTGCGGTCGAAGGCCTCGAGGACGGCGTGCATGAATACGATCCCGACACGGCGGAAATGACCTTGCGGCGCGAAGGCGATTTCCGCAGCGATCTGCACGCCATCAGTCTGGGACAGGACCTCGCGTCCGATTGCGCGTTCGCGATCGTGTACACGGCCGACATGGAGGCTCTCGTGTCGCTTTACGGGGACCGCGGGTACCGTTACGCCTGCATGGATTGCGGGATGGTGGGCGAACGCATCCAGCTGTGGGCGGGCCAGCGCGGCCTCGGTTCGTCGGGAATCGGCGGTTATTACGACGACCTGGCCAACGAACTGCTCGAACTCCCCCTCACCCACGGCGTGCTGTACCTCACCGTCGTCGGAGTCGCCGAAGATTAACGTTTCCCAAACGCGGTCCGAACGGGACGTCATGGCTCGTCCTGACGATCCTTCGCCATCGGGACACGCACAGAGGGGAAGACACAACCCCGTCGCACGACCCACCGACCACCCACCACCCATCACCCACCACCACCCCTCAACTCCGAAGCCTCTCACCCCAGAGAGTAAATTTCCCTTCCATGCAGCTTCATCTTTACAACACCGCCGCGCGTGCCAAGCAGCTTTTCGAACCCCTCACCCCCGGGGTCGTCAAGATGTACTGCTGCGGCCCGACGGTGTACCACTACGCCCACATCGGCAACCTGCGCACGTACGTTTTCGAGGACCTGCTGCGCCGCGCCCTGGAGGCCTGCGGTTACACCGTCCAGCATGTCGTGAACATCACCGACGTGGGACACCTCACGTCGGATGCCGACACCGGTGAAGACAAGATGGAAAAGGGCGCGCGGCGCGAAGGCAAGACCGTGTGGGAGATCGCCGACTATTACGCCCAGGCCTTCTTCAAGGACTGGAAGGCGCTGGGGCTGATTGAACCCACGGCGTGGCCCAAGGCCACCGACCACATCCCCGAACAGATCCGCCTCATCCAGGAGCTGGAGGCGAAGGGCTTCACGTACGAAGTGCCGGGCGACGGCATCTATTTCGATACCGCTCGTTTTCCCCGCTACCCCGAATTCGCCGGCCTCGACATCGAAGGCATGCAGGCGGGAGCGCGGGTCGCGATGAATGAGGGGAAACGCGGCCCCACCGATTTCTCCCTGTGGAAGTTCTCGCCCACGGATGCCCAGCGCGCGATGGAGTGGGACTCCCCCTGGGGCCGCGGGTTTCCGGGATGGCACGTGGAGTGCTCCGCCATGGCGATGAAACTGCTGGGCGAAACCCTCGACATCCACTGCGGCGGAACCGACCACATCCGCGTGCATCACACCAACGAGATCGCGCAATCCGAATGCGCCACGGGCAAGCTGTTCGCCCGCTTCTGGGTGCACGGCGGCTGGCTGCTCGAAGCCCCCGACGAAGACGGCGGCAAATCCGGCGGCAAGATGTCCAAGTCGGCGGGCGAGTTCGTCACGCTGGACGTGCTCATCCGCCAGGGGTACTCCCCCATGGACTATCGCTACTTCTGCCTCACGGCCCACTACCGCAACTATCTCAACTTCAGCTACAAGGGCATGGACACCGCGCGCGACTCGCTGCGCAACCTGCGCAAGCGCACCGATCCGCTCATCGGCAAGGCGACGCCGTTGCGCTCGGAGCGCGCGCTCGAATGGCGCCGCCGCTTCTTCGAAGCCGTCGGCGACGACCTGAATTTCCCCCAGGCGCTCGGCATCCTCAACATGATGCTCAAGGATGTCGACCTGCTGGAAGGCGAGCGCGCCGGTCTCGTCGCCGCGTTCGACAAGCTGCTGGGGCTTCAGCTGACGGTGGCCGCCGCAGCGGCGCCTCCGGCCGAACTTCCCGAAGACCTCCGGCCGCTGCTCGCCGCGCGCGCCGAAGCCCGTAAAAACAGGGACTGGGCGCGCAGCGATGAAATCCGCGACCGGTTCCGCGCGGCGGGTTTCATCCTCAAGGACAACCCGGACGGCACGGTCAGCTGGACGGCGGCGTAACGCGCGCGCCCGCCCGTTCCAATCCGCAACGCCTTTTTCTTCCCTGCGCCCCGATGTATCTTCTCCCCATGAACATTGACTCCGAGGCGGTTTCCATGCTTGATTTCCGGTTAGACGACGACAAGGAAAAGGAGAAGAAGGACAAGGAAGAGGCGCAGCCTCTGGCGAAGGAAATCGCCGAGTCCTTCATCAAGCAGCGCAAGATTTTCCTGTGGTCCGCAGTCGATGACGAAAGCGCCGAGCGCATCGTCAAGCAGTTCCTCTACCTCGACTCCAAGAGCCACGACGAGATCACGTTTTACATCAACAGTCCCGGAGGCGTGGTCACGTCGGGCCTCGCGATTTATGATGTGATGCAGGCGGTGAAGTCGCCGGTTTCCACCGTGGTGTGCGGTCAGGCCGCCAGTTTCGGCGCCGTATTGCTCGCCGCCGGCACCAAGGGTCGCCGCTACGCATGGCCGCATGCGCGCATCATGATCCACCAGCCGCTGATCCAGGGCCACATGTTCGGCCCTGCGTCCGACATCGAACTGCAGGCCGAGGAAATGCTGCGCATCCACAAGACGCTCAACAACATCCTGTCGACGCACACCGGCCAGACGGTGGACACCATCGAACGCGACACCGACCGCGACAAGCACATGACCGCCGTGCAGGCCAAGGAATACGGCATGGTCGACATCGTCGAGACCCGCCTGTAAGACGCAGCCGCCCCGCATGCGGGGCGGCACGCGCCCCCTGGACGGTCGCGTGCGGCACAGGCTTTCCCTCCTAACCCGAACCGAAACGCATGGGCTTTTTCGATAAAATCCGCGAAGGGTTGTCCCGTACGCGTCAGTCCTTGACGCGTGAAATCCTCGGTGTGTTCGGCAAGGGCCGCCTCACGGACGAGACGCTGGAATCGCTGGAAGAAAAACTGCTGGCCGCGGACATCGGCGTCGAGACCGCGCAGAAAATCCTCGAGGGCCTGCGCACCCGCGCCCGCGGCCAGGAAGTGGCCCCGGAACAACTGCTGGAATGGCTCGCCGAGGAAGCCAAATCCCTGTTGCGCGAGCCGCCGCCGGCGCCCGCCCCCGTGTCGGGCCCCTATGTGATCATGTTCGTCGGCGTCAACGGCGCCGGCAAAACCACGTCGGTCGCCAAGATCGCGCACCGCCTGGTCGGCGAGGGCAAAAAGGTCCTGCTGGCGGCGTGCGACACCTTTCGGGCCGGCGCCATCGCCCAGCTCGAGACCTGGGCCCAGCGGGCCGGGGTCGAGGTCGTCCGCCACCAGGACGGATCGGATGCGGCCGCCGTGGCGTTCGACGCCTACGCCGCCGCCCGTGCGCGCGGCCACGACGTGCTGCTCATCGACACGGCCGGTCGCCTGCACACCAAGGACAACCTCATGGAGGAGCTCCGCAAGATGGTGCGCGTCCTCCGCAAGCACGATCCCTCCCTCCCGCACGAAACCTTGCTGGTGATCGACGGCAACACCGGGCAGAACGCCCTGCCGCAGTTCCGGGGGTTCGGCGCCGCCGCCGACCTGACCGGTCTGGTCATCACCAAGCTGGATGGAACGGCCAAGGGGGGGGCGGTGCTCACGCTTTCACAGGAGTTCGACGTCCCCGTCCGCTGGGTCGGCGTGGGCGAAGCCCTCGACGACCTGCTGCCGTTCGATCGCGACGCGTTCGCACGGGGGCTGTTTTCGGCCACCGGGGAGTCTTGAGGACCGGTCCTCCCGGACTGTGACCGAAACGTGTCATGCCCCGACACATCCGTGACCGTCAAAGGACGTACCGCAAACCCGCGACCGGCTCGTGGCCCCTAGATTAAGGATGTATGAGGTCGCTTTTCACCCCTAAAATCAAGGCGCGCCCTCCTGCCCGGGCGTTTTTCCCGTATTCCGCGGGGATTGTGGCGATTCTGGCCTTTTTGGCAGGATGTCAGGCCTCCCGGTATGAGCCGGAGGCTGAATTTGTAGATTTATATGCGGACCTGAAGCTGGTCTCTACAGCTCTCCACGACGACCTGGAGCGTGCCGGGGAGATGCGGAGGGCTGTTCTGGCCCGGCATGGCATGACGCCCGCGGAATTCCATGAGCATTACACACGCCTCACGGCCCACCCTGAGGCATGGAGGTCGTTTCAGGAGCGGGTGATCGCCCGCATGGACGCTTTCCAGGAAAATCGAAAGGACACGACACATGGCCGAGAACGTGATTGAACTGACAAACGAAAACTTCGACAGCGAAGTGGTTTCCCATCAGGGTACGGTGTTGGTGGATTTCTGGGCGCCGTGGTGCGGTCCGTGCCGCATGGTCGGCCCCGTGGTCGAACAGATCGCGACCGAATACGCGGGTCGCGCGAAGGTCGCCAAGCTGAACACCGATGAAGCCTCCGACATCGCGTCGCGCTACGGCATCCGCAGCATTCCCACCCTGCTGTTCTTCAAGAACGGCGAAGTGGTGCAGCAACTGGTGGGCGCGTATCCCAAGCCCAAGATCACTGAAAAGCTGGACGCGGCCCTCTAAAACGGGGCCTTCCGCCGGCCGTCGCCCGCCCGTCATCCCGCCTGGTTTTTAACGCTCGTCTTGAACGGACCGCACGATCATGAAATCCGCCGTTTCCATGCTGGCCCTCGGCTTGTTGCTCTCCCTTCCGGGAGCGGCCCAGGCTGCGCCTCAGAAAGCGGACGCTGCCGCGAAGCCGGCGGCTGCCGCGAAATCGTTGCAGTGGGTGGCGCTGGAGGATGGCGTGAAGCGCGCGTCCACCAGCGGCCAGTACGTGTTTGTGACCGTTTACACGGACTGGTGCACCTATTGCCGTCGCCTCAACAACGTGACCTTCAAGGCCGCCCCCGTTCTTGAAGAACTGGGGAAGAACTTCCAGAGCGTGCGCGTGAACGCGGAAAGCGACAAGCCGGTCGTGTGGAAGGGCAAGCGGATGTCCGAGCGCGACGTGGCGGGCAAGGAATGGGGCGTGACGGGGTATCCCACCATGCTGTTCATGAGCCCCAAGGGCGAGATCATCGGCACCTATTCCGCGTATGCCGATCCCGACCTGATGGTGCAACTGTTGACCTACATCTCCTCCGGGGCCCGCGAGCGCAAGGTCAGCTTCGAGGATTTCGTCGAGGGTGAGGGGTGATGGGCGCGACGATCGTGACGACGGTCGCGCCGGTGTTCTGGGTCGCGGGTTTCCTGCTCCTCCATACCTATGCGCTGTATCCGCTGTCGCTGCCGTTGCTGCGCCGGTTGCTTCCCCTGCGGGTGCCGTCCCGCAAACCCGCCCCCCCCGGCGGCTACAAGGTGTCCCTGATTCTCGCGGCGTACAACGAAGAAAAGGTTCTTGAGGAGAAGATCCTCAACAGTTTCGAGCTGGAATATCCGCGCGGGAACCTGGAACTGCTGATCGGCTCGGACGGTTCGGTCGACCGCACCGAGGCCATCGCCGCCCAGTACGCCCCCGACGTCAAGCTGTTCGCATTCCCGCAACGCTCCGGCAAGGCGGCGGTGCTCAACCGGCTGGTGCCTGCCGCGCACGGCGACATCCTGGTGTTCTGCGACGCGAACACGATGTTGCTCAAGAACGCGCTCCAGAAAATGCTGCAGCATTTCGAGAACCCCGAAGTCGGTTGCGTGTGCGGGCGCCTCATCCTGCACGATGCGGGTGAAGCGGCCTTGAGCATCGGCGAGAGCATTTACTGGAATCTCGAGTCCGAAATCAAGCTGCAGGAAGGGCGTCTCGGCACCGTGATCGGCGCCAACGGCGGACTGTATGCCATCCGCAAGGAGCTGTACCGTCCGATCCCCACCGACTGCAAGGTGATGGATGATTTCTTCGTCACCACCAACGTGCTGCGGGCCGGCAAGTCCGTGGTCTACGAACCGGATGCCATCGGCAGCGAAGAAACCTCGCTGGACGCCTACGGTGAATTTCATCGCAAGGTGCGCATCAGCCAGGCCAACTTCAACCTGCTGCCCCGTTACCTCCCCTTGTTGAACCCGCTGCGGCCCAAGGTGGCATACGGGTTTTTCTCGCACAAGCTGCTGCGCTGGATCGCCCCCCTGCTGCTGATCGTGCTGTTCCTGTCCAACCTTGCGCTCGCCCCCTTCTCGCCGTTCTTCGCGGGCGTGCTGGCGGCGCAGGTGGCCTTTTATGCGATGGCCGTGCTGGGCTACTACGGCAACGGCCGCACCCGGCGCTACAAGTTCCTGTTGATCCCGTATTATTTCGTGTCGATGAACGCGGCGTTGCTGCTGGGGCTTTACAAGGCCCTGACCACGCGCCGTGATACGGGAACGTGGAACCGGGTGGAGCGGGCCTCCAGCCATTCCGGTGCGACGGCGGCGCCCTACACGCATGTGCGCGCGCAGGCCGGCGGCGATTACCCCAACTGACACCCCAGGCATTCCGCGGGCATCCGCAGCCGCCTCGCCGCCTCGTTCACCGCGTCGGCCGCCCCCACCGTCGTCCGCACCACCTCGTCTTTGGGGCGCGCCTCCTCGCCGTGGCGGTCGCGCCTGTGAGCGGCCCCGCGACATCCCGCGATCCGTCCGCGCTGTGACGCCCGCGCGCGTCACTATCTTTCAGATGTGACTCCCTTCCGGATTTTTTCCCTGGCGCACGTGCTCCGTACGATGTTTGTCGCGGTCGCGCTGTCCGTGCCGGTGGCGGTGGCCCTGCCTCCGCTGGCGATCACCGGCACGCTGGGCACGCAGGCGCGCGCCGACTTTCAGGGCTCCGGCTTCGGTTACAATCTGGCGATCTACAACCGCTTTGACGAACAGGTGCTTCTGGGGGTCCAATCGGGTCAGGGCGTGGCGGGCCATCCGTCGTCCATCCCCGTGCTGGCCGCCGGGTTCATGCGTCTGCCGTTCGGCCGCATCGTCGTGCCCGCCGCGACCGGAGGTCTGGGTTACGCCTTCGGTCGCGAAGGCGGCAAAGGTTACCTCTGGCGCGCCGGCGGCCTGCTCGACATCCGCAATGGCCGCCGCTCGAGCCTGCTGCTCGGAAGCGAATACGAAAGCTTCCAGGGACGCGGCGGCCTGGCCGTGCGCGGCGGCCTGCTTCTGGACTTGTAAACGACTGTGAGACCTTCATGAACGCGTCCGCCTCCCCTCAAAAAATCCACGTCAAGGTGTGCGGCATCACG
>CAYQFG010000063.1:9345-11713 GCA_964416695.1 uncultured Bifidobacterium sp. | reverse complement strand
AAAGCCAACCTTTAAAGTCTAACGATAACGCGCGTCAAAATGTGATCACGTGACACACGAAATTTGGTGAAATAGCCAGAACGGCACAACGCGACAAAATGACAAAGCAACCATTCAGGGCGCGGACGTCACAAGACGCCGAAGCGACCCCGTGCGCGAAGGACCATCCCCGCCACCGCCTCGCGCAACACCGGCGGAGACTCAACCGTCACCTCATCCGCGAAGCGCATCACGTCACGCGCCAGCTCGCGCACATCCCCGCACGGAAACTCCAGACGGAAATGCCCACCGGGAAGTTCCAGGACGCGCTGCTGCGGATGCCACACCTCCTCACGCACGATGCGGGCCGCCTCGCCTTCGAAGACCAGCACGGCCTTGCCCTTCGCGCGCCCGCCGAAAATCCCGTAGGCTTCCGTGAAATGCGCGTCCAGTTGCGCGTGCGGGACCTCACGCGCCTCTCCGGCAATCACCCGCACGTTGCGCGCGCGACTGAGCGCGAAACAACGAAGAGCCCGGCTTCCGTGATCGTATGCGTCGACATACCAGTTGTTCCGGTACTGCACGACGCGCTGGGGAGAAAGGCGGCGCTCCTGATGCAGCGCATCGCGCGCGCCCTTGTACTCGAGCACGATCCGTTTGCGTTGCAGCACCGCATCGACCACCGTCACCAGCACATCGGAATCGACGCGGCGGTAATGCTGCGGCAGAAGGCGAACGCGCCGCCGCCACTCGCGCACCGGAATCCCCTTGTCGGCCAGCGCGGATTCAAGCTGCGCGCGCAACGGCCCGAGCTTGTCCCCCAGCACGCCGGCCCCGGACGCCTCCATCCATTCCACCAGACCCAGCAGCGCCGCCAGCTCCTCGGGGCGAAACGCCACCCCCGGCAACTCAACCTTGACCGCGCCGTCCAGACGATAGCGCCCGTCTTCGTACACCACGGGATAACGGTGTTCGTCACGCAAGCGGTTCAGGTGGCGGCGCGCCGTGGCGGGAGAACAGTCCAGATGCCTCTCCACGTCGCGGCGCGTCACGCCGGTCCGGCGCGACTTGAGCAACGACAACAGTTCCTGGAGGTCTTCCGTGACGGACATGGACGACAAGATTACATAGGATTCCGGATTCGTGACGCGCAAACGTGACACTCATGAACGTCGGCCTGCGTGGCGCGGGGCGGACCTCCCTGCGACGCCGGGGATGACGCCCGGAACCCTGCGCATTTGCTCCCACGCGACCGCGGACTTTCCCCCACCCTTCCGAAAACCGTCCCCATCCCGTCCCCGATCCGTGGTTTTGGTTTACTTTTCCCCAAAAACCCGGAGATTTCCATGAAAAGTCACCGTACCCTGCGCCGTGCCCTCACCGTCGGTCTCGCGGCCGCCACCGCGGCGTTGCTCTTCACCGCGTGCAAGAAAACCGAGTCGCATGAAATCGTCATCGGCGAGTTCGGCGCGCTCACCGGCCCCATCGCCAGCTTCGGGCAAAGCACCCACAAGGGCGTGACGTTCGCCGTCGACGAACTCAACGCGGCGGGAGGCGTCCTGGGCAAACAGATCCGCCTCATCGTGGAAGACGACCAGGGCAAGCCCGAAGAAGCCCTGACGGCCGTGACGAAACTCATCAGCAAGGACCGCGTGGTCGCCCTCATCGGCGAGTTCGCCTCCTCCAACAGTCTCGCGGCCGCGCCCTTCGCCCAGCAAAGCCGCATTCCCATGTTGTCGCACGGCTCAACCAACCCCAAGGTGACCCAGGTCGGCGACTACATCTTCCGGGCCTGCTTCATCGATCCGTTCCAGGGACAGGTGATGGCCAAGTTCGCCAGCCAGACCCTGCAACTCAAGCGCGTGGCGATCCTGCGCGACATCAAGAGCGATTACTCCGTGGGTCTCGCCGATTACTTCACGCGCAGCTTCACCGCGGCCGGCGGCGAGATCGTCGCGGACGAAAGCTACAGCGCCGGCGACAAGGACTTCAACGCGCAGCTCACCTCGATCCGCCAGAAGAACCCCGACGCGATTTTCATTCCGGGCTACTACACCGAAATCGGCCTGATCGCGCGCCAGACGCGCCGCCTCGGCATCCAGGCCGTTCTGCTCGGCGGCGACGGCTGGGACAGCGAAAAACTGTGGGAGATCGGCGGCGAAGCCCTGAACGGCAGCTTCTTCTCCAACCACTACTCCGTGGACAATCCCGATCCGGCCATCCAGGCCTTCGTGGAAAAGTTCCGCGAACGTCACGGGCACGCGCCGGACGCGCTGGCGGCCCTGGGTTACGATGCCACGAAAATGCTGGTTGCGGCGATCGCGCGCGCCGGAAGCGACGACCCGAAGGCCATCCGCGACGCGCTCGCGGCCACGAAGGACTTCCCCGG
>CAYQFG010000063.1:0-9245 GCA_964416695.1 uncultured Bifidobacterium sp. | reverse complement strand
CACCCACACGGTTTATCATTCCTCACTTCTCATTTCTCATTCTCCTGTGACCCTCTTCCTCCAGCAACTTCTCAACGGCCTGTCGCTGGGCAGCATCTACGCCCTGGTCGCGCTGGGCTACACCATGGTGTACGGCGTCATGCGCCTGATCAACTTCGCGCACGGCGACATCTACATGCTGGGCGCGTTCGTGGGCTATTACGTGAGCCGCATGCTCCACGGACGCTGGAACCCCGACGGCGGGGCGGCCTTCGGAGGGCTTCTCGAGGCGGGGGCGATCCTCATCATCTCCATGCTGGCGTGCGCCCTCGCGGGCATCCTGATCGAACGCTTCGCCTACAGGCCCGTCCGCCGCGCCTCGCGCCTGACCCTGCTGATCGTGGCCATCGGCGTGTCCCTGCTGATCGAAAACCTCGCGCAGCTGGTCTTCGGCGCCGACCCCAAGTTCTTCCCGCAAATCGTCCCCGAACGCATGTTCAACTGGGGCGGCGTGCTGATCACCAACCAGCAGATCCTGGTGTTCGTGACGGCCATCCTGCTGATGATCGCGCTCCGGTGGTTCATTCTGGGGACACGCACGGGCAAAGCCATGCGCGCCGTGGCCTGCAACGCCGATGCCGCGCGCCTGATGGGCATCAACGTCAACTCCATCATCGCCCTCACCTTCGCCATCGGGTCCGCGCTCGCCGCCGCCGGCGGCATCCTCGTCTCGATCAACCAGCCGAGCATCGACCCCATCATGGGCCTGATGACCGGCATCAAGGCCTTTGTGGCGGCGGTGCTGGGCGGCATCGGCAACATCCCCGGAGCCGTGCTCGGCGGCCTCATCATCGGACTGGCGGAAACCATGCTGGCCGGCTACGGGTCCTCCACCTACCGCGACGCCATCGCGTTCCTCATCCTCATTTTCATCCTGCTCTGCAAGCCCGAAGGCATCCTCGGCAAGGGCCAGGTGGAGAAGGTTTGACCAAATATGAAATCTGAAATCAGAACGATGAAAGGAGACGCAGCGGCCTCTTCCACCGGGAATACCGCCTGCGCGTTTGTTCATTCATACTTCATATTTCGTGTTTCAAATTTTCCGGTAAGGTCTTTCCGCGCATGAGGCGCCTTCTCCTGATTCTCGCCGTCATCGGCGGCGGCGCGCTTTTGCAATGGGGTCTCACCGCCCTGCTGCTGGAAGGACCGGTCCGTCAGGGCGCCTATTATTACCAGATCCTGATCCTGGCGGGTGTGAACGTGATGCTGGCGGTCTCCCTCAACCTGACCAACGGCATCACGGGCCAGTTCTCCATCGGCCACGCCGGGTTCTTCGCGGTGGGGGCCTATGCCGCCGCCGCGGTTTCGGTGTATGCCGGCCCGGCGATCCGGGCCGCCGCGGCGTTCCTGCCCCTGCCGCTCGCGGACGCGGCCCTGCTGCTGACCGCCTCCGCGGGCGGCATGCTGGCGGCGGCGGCGGCGGGGTGGCTCGTGGGCATGCCGTCGCTGCGCCTCCGCGGCGACTATCTCGCCATCATGACCCTGGGGTTCGGAGAGATCATCCGCGTGCTGATCCTCAACATCGATGCGGTGGGCGGCGCCCGCGGCTTCACGGGGATCCCCCGTCTCAGCGACTTCTTCTGGGTGGCGCTCGGCGTGATGGCCTGCATCGCCACGGTCCGGAACCTGTTGCATTCCAGCCACGGGCGCGCCCTGCTCGCGATCCGCGAGGACGAGATCGCCGCCCAGTCCATGGGCCTCGCCGTGACGCGCCACAAGGTCACGGCCTTCGTGATCGGCGCCGCCTTCGCCGGGCTGGCGGGTTCGTTGTTCGCGCACTTCACCATGTACTTGCACACCAACACCTTCACCTTCGTCAAAAGCTTCGAGATCGTGATCATGATCGCGCTGGGCGGCCTCGGCAGCATCGCGGGAGCCGTGCTCGGCGCCGTCGTCCTCACCATCCTGCCCGAGCTCTTTCGCGGGTTCGCCGAATACCGCATGGTCATCTACGCGCTGGCGCTCATCCTCATCATGATCTACCGCCCGCAGGGACTGCTGGGTACCGGGCGCTTCCTGGGCGCCGGCCGCGGCCTGCTGAAGCGCAAGGCGCCCCCCGCCCCGGATACCGGCACACGCACGCCCGGAGGAACGCCGTGACGGCCCTGCTGCGCGTCGATCACGTCAGCCGCCGCTTCGGCGGGCTGGCCGCCGTGACGGACGTCAGTTTCTCCGTGGAACGCGGACAACTGTTCGGCCTGATCGGTCCCAACGGCGCGGGCAAGACCACGATGTTCAACCTCATCACGGGGCTCTACACCCCCAACGACGGCGTGATCACCCTGAACGAGACCCGCGTGTCCGGCCTGCCGCCCCACCGCATCACCGCCGCGGGCATCGCCCGCACCTTCCAGAACATCCGCCTGTTCGCCGGCCTGAGCGTGCTCGACAACGTGAAGATCGCCTGTCACGTGCGGCAGGCCGCCCCGCTCGCCACCAGCCTGTTCCGCACCGCCGGGCTGTTCCGTTCCGAGGCCCGCATCGAAGAGACCGCCCGGCGCATGCTCGCGGTGATGAACCTGGAAGCCCTCGCGGACGAAACCGCCGCCAACCTGCCCTACGGACTCCAGCGCCGCCTCGAAATCGCCCGCGCGCTGGCGACGGAACCCCGGCTGCTGTTGCTGGACGAGCCCGCCGCCGGGATGAATCCCCAGGAGTCGATCGACCTGATGCACCTGATCCGTCGCCTGCGCGACGACTTCCACCTCACCATCCTGCTTGTGGAACACAACATGAAGGTCGTCATGGGTGTGTGCGAACGCATTCACGTGATGGACCATGGCGTGAGCATCGCGGAAGGAACGCCGGATGAAATCCGGCGCGATCCCAAGGTGATCGAAGCCTATCTGGGAGGGGACTGACATGCTCGTCCTCAAAAACATCTCCGCCCGTTACGGCGCGGTGCAGGCCCTCACCGAAGTCAACCTCCACGTCTCCGCCGGCGAAGTCGTCACGCTGATCGGGGCCAACGGAGCGGGCAAAAGCACCACCCTGAAGTCCATCGCCGGACTCGTCCACCCGGTGTCCGGCGACATCCTGTTCGAAGGCCGCTCCATCGCGCGCATGCAGGCCCACAAGATCGCCGCCATGGGTCTCGCGCTCGTTCCCGAAGGGCGCGCCATCTTCGCCACCCTCAGCGTGCAGGAAAACCTCGAGATGGGCGCTTACCTGCGTCCCGCGCGCGGGATCTCCGCAACGCTCGAGGAAGTCTTCGCCTTGTTCCCGCGCCTGAAGGAACGCCTCAAGCAGAATGCGGGCACGCTCAGCGGGGGCGAACAACAAATGCTGGCCATCGGACGCGCGCTCATGGCCAAACCGCGCCTGCTGCTGCTCGATGAACCGTCGCTGGGAATCGCGCCCCTGCTTGTGAAATCCATTTACCAGGGCATCGACGCCATCAACCGCGCGGGCGTCACCGTTCTGGTCGTGGAACAAAACGCCCACCTCGCGCTGCGGCACAGCCACCGCGCCTACGTTCTGGAAACCGGACGGCTCGTGATGGAAGGCGTCTCGGCGGATTTCGTGAACGACCCGCGGGTGAAGGAAGCGTATCTGGGAGAGGGATGAGGTGTGATGGAATGATGGAGTGATGATCACGGTTCCGGCGTCATGCGCGACCGTCACTTCCCTTCTCCTGATCACTTCATCATGACGTCTTTTCCGCGTGACTCCCCAACAGTTTCGCCTTCAGCTCCCCGTACCTCTCCGTGTACGTCGCGGGCATGATCGCCTCGCGGTGATCGAACCCGAACGCCCGCGAGCTCACCGCCAGCACCGGCGGCGCCTGCACGCGCTTGGCCACAGCCATCCCGTTGTACAGGTTCCACCAGCGTTCCAGGTCCGCCACGAAGGCCGCCGGCGCCGGAAACAGGGCCTTGAGGTCCAGGTCCGCAGGCAGGCCGAGCTCGCGCTCCAGCGTGCCCGCAACGTACCATTCCAGGATCTCCTCGGGCGTGGCACGCTGCCAGCGCTGCACGAACGCGAAGAACAGCCGGTCGTGGTACGGATACACCAGCGGATCGCCCTTGCCTTCATCGACGGCCTGCTGCGCGCTCAGTTCGGCGGACGGCACGATCGTGAAGATCCCTTCGGGAATCACGGCGCCGAAGGTCTCGTTCAGATGACGGCCCAGCGCATACACTTCGTGCTTCCACAGATCGGCGAGCGGCGCCAGAAACCCCGCGATGTCGCCGTACAGCGTGCCATAACCGACCGTCATCTCGGCCTTGTTGGAGTTGCACACGAACACGCCGCCGAACGCCTGCGCCACACCGGCGAGAATCCGTGCGCCCCGATCGCGTGCCTGCGCGTTCTCGTCCGCCAACCCCGCGAGCGCCACCGTCTCGCGGCGCGTCCCGTCCACGGAAGCCGCCTCAAGGCGTCCCAGCTGCGCGCGCGTCACCGCCAGGCTGTCCTCGATGGGAATCTCCGCGTACAGGCATCCGATGTTCGCCGCCAGCTGCTGCGCCAGTGACCGCGTGGTTCCGCTGTTGAAGCGGCTCGGCATGTTGATCAACAAAAGGTTTTCCGGGGGAAGGAACGAGGCGAACAAGGCCGCGGACACCGCGCTGTCGATGCCGCCGGACACGCCGATCACCACCTTGCGACGTCCCGTGGACGCCAGGAACCGGTCGGCCCCGTAGCGAACGGCCGCGTACACTTCGGCGTCACCGGCAGGCACGCCTGAAGTGGAAACACCGCGGTCGGGACGCAAGGCCGCCACAACTTCCGGCAGGGATTTGTTGGGGGGGGAAGGAACCGCTCCGGCAAGACCGGGACGGGACACGGGCTGCGCCGGAGCGGTTCCGGCGGGAGGAAGGCCGGGGGTGTCTCCCGCCGCGGCGCGCACGATCGTCCAGCGCCCGGCGTCTCCCGTGCGCGCCGCCTCAACCACCATCACCCCTTCCTCATAGGGAAGGGTTTCGCGCAACACCGCGCCCTCCGCATCGTAGACCGCGCTGCGCCCGTCGAGCGTGTACACCGTCTTGCCGTTGTTCTGGATCCCCGTGGCGTTCACGTAGACCAGGGGACATCCCAGCACGCGCGCCTTGTCGGCAAACACGCGGTTGCGCTTGTCGTTCTTTCCGCGCGTGAACGGCGACGCGCTGAGGTTCACGACGAGATCCGGATGTTTCAAAGCCAGCGCCGTCACGGGTTTCTGGATGTAATCGTCCTCCCAGGCGTCTTCGCACAGCAGCACGCCCAGACGCACGACGGTTCCGGAAACGTTCAGTGCGACCGGTTCGAGATAATCCTGCCAGGCGCGCCCTTCGTCGCGCGCCAGCGCACGGGCGTCGTGAAAATGACGGGCATCCTCGAACTCACGGTAGTGGGGCATCAACGTCTTGATGCCGTACGGCCGCCTGAGGCCGGGATGCTCGAGGGCCCGGCCGTGCTGCGCGACGATCCAGGCATTGTGCTTGCGCGGGCGCCCGTCTTCGCCCTTCGCGTGTTCGTCGACCGTCACGGTTCCGAACGCGATGGCGGGGCCGCCCGCCGGTGCGGTCGCGGCGATCAGCCGCTCGTTCCAATGCCCGCAGTCGCGCAGAAAGGCGGGGCGTTCCCAGGCGTCCCCCAGGAAGTACCCCGGCACGCACAGTTCGGGAAAGACCACAAGATCGGCGCGTCCCCGCAAGTCCTCGATGTGACGCAACATCGTTTCGGCGTTGCGGGCCGGTTCGCCCGGGTGAACACGAAGCGGACAGAGCGCGATGCGAAGAGAGTTCATGGCGGTAAGATAGGATGTCACGGGGCGGGGAATAAAGCCGGGCGTGAGGCTCCCGGTGCATGCCGGCACGGGATTCCGGCGCCCGCGGCGCGTGGAGCGGCCGCCCGGGGTTACTTCTTGCCCAGCTGGGTCTGCAGGGCGAGGCGGGCTTCGCGCCGGAGGCCGGCTTCATTGAAGCGGCGCTTTTCCTCTTCGGTATCCGGAGTCACCGGAGGCAGTTCCCGGCTTTTCCCGTTTTCATCGAGCGCGACGAAGGTGAGGTAGGCATTGCACACGTATTCGGCTTCGGGGCTGTCGGGAGGAAGGGACCATACCGAGACGCCGACTTCCATCGACTTGTTGAAGACGCGGTTCACGCAGGCCTTCACCGTCAGGATCGAACCGATGCGCACCGGGCGCCGGAAGATGAGGTTGTCGATGGAGACCGTCACCACGGCGCTGCGCGCGTGCTTGATGGCGCTGATGGCGGCCGTCTTGTCGATGATGCTGGCGAGCCGCCCGCCGAACAGGTGCCCGAGATAATTCAGATCGGACTGGAGGATGATCTCCGTCGATTCCGTCTTGGAAAGAAACACAGGGCGGGGTGAAAGATCGATTTCCATGTCCATGAAAGTTCCTGTCAGTCAAGAGGATCCGGAAGCCCCTGCAGGTTTCAGCCCACCCGTCAGGACGCGTCCGCCGTTTTTCCGAATACCGTTTTCAATGTGAACGCCAGAACCAGAACCGTGCCGACGACGCAGGCGCCCGCCGTCGGCATGGCGAGCCATTCGACCGACTCTTTCGCGAGATCGCCGCTGCCCAGGGCGGGCGCCCGCATCCCGGCCAGCCACCATGACACCGCATACCCCAACGCTCCGAACCCCAGAAGGAACGACGTGACGGCCTTGACGCGGGGGCCGACGGTCAACATGGTCAAGAGGAGGATCTGGGCGACGGCGGACGCGCCGAGCGCCCCCGCATGCAAATGAGACCGCTTGTAGTCGGTCCACGCCTGACCAAAGACGGACCGCAGGGCGGCTTCGTCTCCGCCATAGACCGTGTCCAGAACCGCGCGACCGGAGGCCATCAGATCGGCCTTGAGGCCGTCCTCCCACGCTCCGAAGGCGATACCGAACATGTAGCCGTAAAGAATGGCGAGGAGCGCCAGAACCAGACCAATGCGAACGGGCTTGAGAGCGGGCATGGGAGTCTCCAGGGTGAGGGGCATTCATGCCCGCGGCGTGCCGGTGGCCTGTCATAAAATAGGCAAAGCCCCGGGGGAAAGGGGGCTGACCGGCGCGGGACAGGGAAGCCGGACCGGGACCGCGCCGGGGTGAATGAGTTGAGACAAAGTCTTGACGACGTTCCTCCCGGGTTCTAGTATTGAGATTCAGTCTTAGTCTATCACTTTAACAGCACAGGACATTATGTCGCGCGTGTCTCTCACCCTTTCGGCCTCCGGTCTCCTGCTGGCCCTGAACCTTTCCGCCCAGGATCAGCAACCCACCCCACGCACCGGGGATACCCTGACCTTCAATACCGTCAGCGTCATCGGCAAGAACGGAACCGGAAGCCGCATCCCCGGAAGCGCCCAGTCACTCGACCGCCGGGTCATCGAGCGGCAGGATTATTCCGATGTGCATCGCGTGCTGCGCGAAGTGCCGGGCGTCGAAGTCCGTGAAGAGGACGGGTTCGGGCTGCGCCCCAACATCGGCATCCGCGGAACGGCCATCGACCGTTCCGGCAAGGTCGCCCTGATGGAGGACGGCATCCTGATCGCCCCCGCCCCCTACTCCGCCTCGGCGGCGTATTACTTCCCGTCCGTGGGGCGCATGAGCGGCGTGGAAGTCCGCAAGGGCTCCAGCCAGGTGCCCTACGGCCCCTCCACCACCGGCGGCGTCATCAACTTTCTGTCCACGCCCATCCCCTCCGAAAATGCGGGCAAACTGCAGTTGATGGTGGGCGAATACGGCACGGGCAAGTTGCACGGCTACTATGGCGGATCCACGGAACACGTGGGCTGGCTGTTTGAAACCTTTCAGCATCAGAGCGACGGTTACAAGACGCTCGACGGGCGCGAGGCGAAACGCGACAACCGCTACCAGCAGAAGAACACCGGGTTCGATCGTGCCGACTGGCTCGCGAAGCTGCGTTTCAACACGTCGTCGGCCGCCGCCGTCTATCAGGAAATCGAGTTCAAGGCCGGACGCACGGATGAAACGTCGAACGAGACGTATCTCGGACTCACGCAGGCGGACTTCGACGCCAACCCGTATCGCCGTTACGCGGCCTCGGCCGAAGATGACATGAACGTCGACCAGACCCAGTTGTCCGCCCGTTACTTCGCGCGCCCCCTCAACTGGCTCGACGTGAATGCCCGCGTGTACCGCAACACGGTGCACCGCAACTGGTACAAGCTCAATGACGTGCGCAACAGCGCCAACACCGGCTGGGTGTCCATCGGCAACGTGCTCGCCGACCCGGTCACCAACGCCGCGCAATACGGCGTGCTGACGGGAGATTCGGGCAGCGTCAACGGGTTGCGCGTTCGCGCCAACAACCGCAAGTACGTCGCGCAGGGCGTTCAGCTCGGCACGGAACTGCGTCCCGTCACCGGCCCCCTGGACCACACCCTCAACCTCGGCGTGCGCTTTCACTACGACGAGGAAGACCGTTTCCAGCACGACGACCGCTATGGCATGGTGAACGGCGTCATGAGCTTCGCCTCCGCCGGCGCCCCCGGCAGCCAGACGAACCAGCTGGTCTCCACCCGGGCGCTGTCGTTCTTCGTCGAAGATGCCGTGGCGTGGAACAACCTGACCGTCACCCCCGGCCTCCGTTACGAGCGCCTCGACTTCCGGTCGAAGAACTGGGGCACGGCCGTGGCCGACTCCAACCGTACGGGCGACAGCCTGAACGTGACGGACACCGATGCCGACGTTCTCGTGTGGGGCATCGGCCTCAACTACGCCCTCACGCCCGCGCTGAACGTCTTCACCGGCGTGCACAAGGGCTTCGAGGCGCCGGGCCCGACGGCCAACGACTCCACCAAGCCCGAGGAAAGCGTGAACATCGAAGTGGGGGCCCGCTACAACCAGGGCGCGCTCTCCCTCCAGGCCACCGCCTTCCTCAACCTCTACGAAAACCTGCTGGGCCGCGAAACCGCGTCGGGCGGTGGCGCCAGCACGCAGGATTTGTTCAACGCCGGCGAAGCGCGCATTTACGGCCTGGAGTTCGGCGCGGGCTACGACGTGGCCGCGCTGTTCGACGGAGCGGTCAGGCTCCCCGTGCGCGCCGTATACACCTTCACCCACGGTGAGTTCCTGTCGGATTCGGTACAGACCAGCTACTGGGGCCTGGTGCGCGAAGGCGACGAACTTCCGGAACTGGCCCGTCACACCTGGCTGATCGGCGTGGGTGCAGAATACGGTCCCGTGTCGTTCGACGCGGCCGCGACGTACACGGGTGCCATGCGCAATGTCGCGGGCTCGGGCGCCAT
>CAYQFG010000062.1:9108-12071 GCA_964416695.1 uncultured Bifidobacterium sp. | reverse complement strand
GCATGACCGCCGGGACCATGAAGGACACCGGACGGGCCGCGTCCCCCGGTTTGCTGGCCGCGCACGGGTTGTGCGTGGGACACGGACCGCGGGCCTTGTTTCCCGCCCTCGACATGTCGCTTCATGCGGGGGAACTGGTGTGTTTGCTGGGGGGGAATGGCGCCGGCAAAACCACGTTGCTGAAAACCCTGGGAGGTTTGCTGGCACCCGTTGCCGGCGCGGTGGTGATCGGAGGCGAGACCGCGGACGGGATGTCGCCGCGCGCGCGCGCGCAACGCGTGGCGCTGTTGCTGACGGCCACGCAGTTGCCTCCGTTCCTGCTTGGCCGGGAACTGGTCGCCTTGGGGCGCACGCCGCATGGGGCCTGGTTACCCGGCCTCCGGTCGCCCGCGCGGCAAACCGACGGGGACGTGGTCGAACAGGTCATGCGGGTTTTGCGCTGCGGACATCTGGCGGACCGGCGCCTGGGAACGCTGAGCGACGGGGAACGCCAGCGTTTGTGCCTCGCGCGCGCGCTGGCGCAGGATGCGCCCGTGCTGCTGCTGGACGAACCGCTGTCCCATCTTGATCCGCCCGCGAAAGCCGAACTGTTGTCGGTGCTGCAGGATTGGGTGCGAGCCCCGCGCCGTCCCGATGGCGCCTTCGGCGGGCGGTCCGGTCGCGTCGTGATGGCGGCCGTGCATGAAGTCGATCTCGCGCTCGGGTTTGCGGATCGTTGTCTGCTTGTGGCGCCCGGTTTGCCACCCTTTCTGGGAACCCCCGAAGCCGCCGCCGCCGAGCCCTTGCGTCAGGTGTTTCCGGGGTGGCCGTCTTTCTGGGACCCGTTGGGATTGCGGCGAGGGCGCGGCGGGAGCCGCGCGGCGGAGGCTTAGCGCCGGGTTGCGGCCCGGAGGCTGTCTTCCAGCCCATCCATCACCCGGTCCCAGTCGAACAGGGCACGCACCCGGGCTCGCGCGCCCGCCACCAGCGTTTCCGCGAGTGCGGGATCCTCCGCCAGACGGCGGAGCGCCTGCGCGATGGCCGGAGGATCCTGGGGCGGAAGCGCGAGCCCCGTCACCCCCTCTTCCACGACATCCACGATGCCTCCCACGGCGCTTGCGACCAACGGGAGTCCGTATTCGGTCGCTTCCACCAGGACGACGCCGAGGCCTTCGGTATCGCCACGGGAATCGATGATTGCGGGCAGGACGAAGGCATGGGCGGCGGCGTAGGCTTCCCGCAATTGCTCCGCGGGGAGGCGCCCGGTGAACCGGATGTGGCCGCCCGGGATGGCGGCCGCGCGCGCGCGCAAGGCTTCCGTCTGGTCGCCTTCACCGGCGATCACGAGTTCGAAGCGGTCAGGAGGAAGCAGTGCGAAGGCGTCAATGAGGTGGATGATCCCCTTGCGCTCGATGTGCCGGCCGACGAACAGCGCGCGGAAACGCTCGCCGGCGCGCGGCGTGCGCGTGCCGGGAGCGCCCGCGCCTTGCGCGGTCCCGTACGGCACGATGCGGACGGGAAGCGGATCCAGGGTGGCGACGCGTCCGGCCGTGAACGAGCTGTTCGCCACGGCGAGGCGTGCGAAGCGCAGCACCAGACGCAACAGGGGGCGCACCCAGCGCTTGCGTTCGGACATGAGCAGTTCGGCGCCGTGAAAGTTGGGCAGCATCGGAATCCGTGCCAGCAAGCGCGTGGGCAATGCCATGAGGCCATGGGGAAAAGGCCAGTGCACGTGCAGCACGTCGGCGCGCATGCGGCGGGCATGGCGCAGGCAGGCGATCGCGCCGAACGCGATGTAAGGAACGGCCATCAACTGCAGCCAGGGGTGGCGGGCGATGCGGGCAGGCGCCCCTTCCTCACCGGTCAGGATCTCAAGACGCGAAGGCCCGTAGCGAAAACGATGGACGACGGTTTCGTCGATCTTCTGGCTGCGGAGACCGCGCCAGGCCGGAGCGAGGATCTCAACCTGATGCCCCCGGGCATGCAACCGGCGTACGGTTTCACGCATCCACGGGACTTCCGTATCGTCGGCCGTCCGTGGATAAACCGAAGTCAAAACCAGTATGCGCATAAGTTTTTCAATTATAACATGCCGCCGACGGGGGTATTTTTCATTTTTCCCCCATGCCCAAGATTTATCGTGATCCCCGTGAAGGGCGCACCCTCGTTTTATGTCCTCCGGGCATCGGAAGTTTTGTGCGTGCGACCCCGGCGCTGCATGCGCTGACGCAGACGCTGGGGTCGGAACGGGTGTCCCTGTTCGCGACGACCCCGGCGGTGGCGTTGACGGCGCGCGCGAGCGGTCTGTTCCAGCGCGTGTATTCGTGGAGTCCGGAGAGGGACGGCTGGCTGAAGGCCGCGGCCCTGCTGGCGGAAATCCGTGACGATCGTTTCACTCACAGCCTGACGTTGTGTCCCGCATCGCACTGGACGTTTTCATTGTTCCAGTTCGTGGGCGGTGCGGCATTCCGTGCGGGGTTTCGGTATCCCCACCAACGGCTTCCCGAACTGGTGCAGCATCATTCGGTTCCCCTCGCACAAACGCACGAAGTGCACCAGAACCTGAGACTGGTGGAGATGTTCCTTCAGGATGAGCATCTTCATCCGGTGGTGCCGTTCCTGCCGGTGAAGCCGCAGCGTCCGGCACAGAGTCCCGACGAGCCCTTCTTTGCCTGTCATCCGGGCGCGAGCATGGAGCGGGGCCGTTTCGACAAACGTCTGTCGCCCGACGTGTTCGCCGCGCTCATCCGCAACATCCATCGGGAAACCGGGTGGAAGTGCGTGCTGGTCGGAGGGCCCGAAGAACAGGCCGTGCGCGCGGCCGTGGCGATGGACTGCCGCGACTCCCTGGCAGGTACGGTGGAGACGAAGACAATTGCGGAAGCCGCCGGCCTGCTGGGGGAGGCGCGCTTTTTTCTGGGGAACGACAGTGGGCCACTGCATCTTGCGGCCGCCGTGGGCACGCGCTGCGCCGCCTATTTCGG
>CAYQFG010000062.1:7850-9008 GCA_964416695.1 uncultured Bifidobacterium sp. | reverse complement strand
TGGCGTCACTGTAACACGGCGTTCCCGTCCTCCTTCGTCGACGGGGTGTCAGGCGGAGAGGGTGACGCCCTCGAGTTGGAGCAGGCGTCGCTTCACGTCCAGTCCACCGGTGAAGCCTCCGACCTTTCCGTTCGCGGCGAGAACGCGATGACAGGGGATGAACAACGGCAGCGGATTCGCGCCGCAGGCCGCTCCCACGGCGCGTGAGGCTCCCGGATGTCCGATCTGCGCGGCGATTTCGCCGTAGCTTCTGGTCTTGCCCCAGGGAATGGTCTCGATGGCGGCCCACACCTTCTTCTGGAAGTCGGTGCCGTCCAGCCGGCTTTTGAGCGTGGCCGGAAGCGGTGTGGCATTCCGGAAATAGGCTTCGAGCGCCGCGGCGGCACGCTGCAGCGGTGCGTGTGCGTGCGGCGGCGTCATGATGCTGCCGTCCACCACGGGGGCGCCCGGAAAATCCAGTGCGACCAGGCCTTTACGGTCGCAGTAAAGCAAAAGGGTCCCCAACGGCGACGGAACCGCGCTCACCAGGATTTCATCGGAATGCCCGGCATGAGGGGAATGGCCGGAGGCGGAATGAGAGGGTGGTCCGGCTTGACCGGAGGAGGACCTGCGGGTCGGATGGGGCGAAACGGTCTGGGATGACATCCGGGTGAGTCTCCGGGGTTCGGCGGGGGTCAGGCGGGAGAAGGAAGCGCCGCCGCACGGCGGCGGCGGGACAGGCCGCGGTTGCCGAGCTGTCCGCAGGCGGCCATGGCGGAATCCCCCTTGGTGCCGCGGATGCGGGCGTACTGGCCGAGCTCAAGCAACAGGCGGAAGAAGGCGGAGACCCGTTCCGGAGAGGGTCGGGCGTAGGGTGATTCACGACGCGGGTTGTAGGGAATCAGGTTCACGCACGTCGGCGTCCCGCGCAGGTACGCGGCCAGTTGGCGCGCGTGTTCCGGACCGTCATTGACGTCGGCGATGAGCACGTATTCGGCGAGGATGAAATCGCCGGGACGGGGAAGCGGCCATTGCAGGAAGGCATCCCGCAGCGCCGCCATGTCGTGAGCGCCGTTGACCGGCATGAGGGTGTCACGCACGTCGTCCGCGGGGGCGTTGAGCGAGACGGCGAGCCGCAGGCCGCGCAAGCCGCCGTCGCGTCCGGGCACCCGGGCGGCT
>CAYQFG010000062.1:0-7750 GCA_964416695.1 uncultured Bifidobacterium sp. | reverse complement strand
TGCGAGGAGACGCACAGCGTCTTGTGGTGTTTCATGGGAATGACGACGCTTTCGCTTTCCAGTGCTTTGGCTCCGTCCGGTCCCTCGAGCTTCAGGAGAAACTTGTAGGTGTCCCCGTCACCGTGACGGCCGGCGAGCTCGGGAAGGTTGAGGGCAAAGGCGTCGTGTAGGGAGGCGGCGAGCGCCGGGTTGTCGGCGAACGCGGGAAGCGCGCCGGGAGCCAGGCGCGCGTGCCGATAAAGGTCGCGGAACAACGCATCGGCATGATAGGCGCCCCGGCCCTCGCGCGTGCTGCGGGTGTTCAGATGGCCGAGGTGCGTCGCCAGCTGCGCGCGCGTCAGGCCCAGAATGTCGAGAGGTGGGGTCACTCCAGAAATTTAGGTATTGCCGGACGGGCGCCGCGCGGTGGGTTTCCCGCAGGCGCCGGGTGTCCTGACGTCCTTCGGACTTCCCGGAAAACGCCTTCAGGGCACGAAAACGCGCCGCCGCGCGTGATGGGACCCGTTCCGGATGTCCAGGACGTAGACGCCGGGCCCGTTTTCCGGCGCGGGGACGAACACCGCGCCATCCCCCTGGCCCGTCGACACGGTGCGGCCGCGCGGGTCCACCATGCTGACCGAAACCCGGTGGCCGCGCGGGCCGGTGACCCGCCACCCTCCCGGCATGGGCCGTACGTGGAAGCCCCCGCCGTTCACCTCCCACACACCCTCATGTTGACGGGGCTGCAGCGCGGTGACGAATCCGGGACCCACATTGAGGTACATCAGCTGCGTGAGTCGTTTCGTGGCGCCGGAAAGGTGCGGGATGCCGTCGCCATCATCATCCTTCTGTCCGTAATCGTTGTCGTTGAGCACGGCGACGGTGGAGTCGTTCACGATCGCGAGGCCTTCGGGCGTGTCGTGACGCCACGCGGTGCGTCCGATGAGATCGCCGAAAAGCAGTCGCTTGCGCAGCGGCGTCACGCCGGATGCGACGAGGTTGGCGCTGTCGCCGGGGATGTAGCCGACCTGCTCGAGGGTCTTCAGGCCGCCCTGAAAAAGCCGTCCCCGGCCGGTGAGGTCGTTCGCTTCGTGGACGTCGCTGGTTTGCGGCAGGATGTCGATGCGGTGGAGGTCGATCCAGTCGTAGCCGGCGTCGTCCTCTCCGTGTTCGATGACGAGAAAGGACGAATCGCCGAGGCAGGCCATCGCGCCGGTCTTGACTTCGGCGGGCGCACGCGTCCCGCGTTTCAGGTCGGCGAGGTAGACGTGTTCCCGGATGTTTTCCGTGAGGGGATCGAAGAGGAAGAACCGCAGGACGCGCGTGCTGTCGCGGGCGTGCGCGCGTTTTCCCGAAGCGGTGTTGGCGAGACCCGACTGCATCAGGCCCGCCAGTTTCCCCGACGGGGTGGCGCACAGGGATTCCAGTCCGCGGTTGTCGCGGCGGTGCGCGAGCACGCGCGGCAGACCGTTGCCCGGCGTCCATTCACGCGTGATCCTGAGGGGTTTCGCGCTCACCTGGAGGATGCGCGGACCCATTTCATCGGCGAGGTAGAACGTGCCGTCGGCCGTACGGGCGAGGCCTTCGAGGTCGTATCCGTTGGGTGAAGACGGAACGCGGTTCGCGGCCGTCAGGTTCACCACCGCGGAATCGAGCCGCATGCGGACCGCGGCTTCTTCCGTCGCGATACGCGAGGACGGCAGTCCGGTGACGAAGCCGCTGTCACGGGCTGCGATGCTGTCGCGTGACAGGGTTTCCACGCTGTCGCCCGTCACGCGGATGCGCACGAGTTTCTGGTGATGGCCGGGAAAGGCGAACACCTTGTAGGCGGTGTCGCCGTCCGCGTCGTCTCCCTTGTAGCTGACGGCCAGGCCGCGATCCTGGACGGTCCAGAACGTGTGGCCGGTTTGATCGGAAGGGTCGGGGATCAGGTCGGAAAAGCCTCCCTCCCGCATCACCGTGGACGTGCGCGGGTACACGCCGCCGGTTTTCTGCGCGGCGAAGTACCAACCCGTATCCGCGCGCGCCGGTTCCGCCAGAACCGGCTGGGCCTGAAAAGTGTACGGGACGCCATGCTGAAACGCGAATGCCGTCGGCGACATCAACGACGTCAACGACGTCAACGACAGCAGCGATGCCAGGGTCCTCAAGGGCCGCGGCGTTCGCGCAACAACGGGAAGAACGCGCAGCATTCGCAAAAGAGACAACATGCCGCAAATCTAGGTGCGGCGTCGGCGCGCGGTGTCCGGAAAGCAGGGGAAAAAGGCGTCTGGTGGGGACAAACCGCCCCCCGGGATTCCTGCGGCCGCGTGCAGGGAGAAGAAGGGGGCAGAGCGGGGGGGCGGTGGCGGAAGGTGGTCCGCAGGGTGCGGACGCTTATCCGGGAAGACCCGTGTATCCCGTGTCGTCCTGAAGGTCGGGGCTCGTGGCGGCGGCGTTGGCGAGCCGGTCGGCGCGCTCGTTTTCGACGGCGCCGCTGTGTCCCTTGACCCACTGGAACGTGGTGCGGTGCTTGAGGCGCAACCGCAGCAATTGCTCCCACAGGTCCGGATTCATCGCGGGTGTATTGCCCGCGGTTCTCCATCCCCGCGACTTCCATTTTTCCGCCCAGCCTTCGTTCATGGCCTTGACCACATACTGGGAATCCGTATGAACCGTGACGTCGCAACGTTCCTTGAGGGCTTCCAGGGCGCGGATCACCGCGAGGATTTCCATGCGGTTGTTCGTCGTCCGCTTGTAGCCCCCGGCGAGTTCCTTGCGGTGGCTGCCGCTGAGCAACACCACGCCGTAGCCGCCGGGGCCGGGGTTGCCGAGGCAGCAGCCGTCCGTCCACGCGGCGACGCGGGTCAAATCGGGGGAGGACGAGGTCAGGCCGGAATCGGATGACATGGGGGCTTTGGGGCGGTGTGGTCTTAAGTGTATTGAGCGAAGCGCAGGGCCGGGCCGTGCAGGCTTTCCAGGGATTTCAGAGCCTTGTCCATGGTCATGTCCTTGTCCTGATACCGCTTGCGCAGGCATGCGGTGAACACTTCCTTCAGGACGATGCAGTCGTAGGTCGCGCGATGCAGGTCGGCCTGGTTCAGTGTGAGGCCGGTCTGGTCGCCCAGTTTGCGGGCGACCTCTCCCAGACGATGGGAGGAGTATTCGGGCATGATCTTGCGGATGAACTTCAGGCTGTCCACTACGGGATTTTGCGGCATCACCAGGGCGTGGCGACGCACGGCCTTGGCGATGAATCTGGTGTCGAATTCCGCGTTGTGGGCCACGAGCACGCTGCTCAGGCCGCAAAAACGGAAAAAACTCTGGAGAACGGTCTTGATTTCAGGAGCGTTCTCCACCATCTGGTTGGTGATATGGTTGATCTGCGTCGCCTCATCGGGAATCAGCTTGGTCGGTTTCACGAGGCTGGAATATTGTCCGATTTCCACCGGAGAGAGCTTGCCATCGCGCCGTTCCAGCGTGAATTTCACTCCGGCGAGCTCGATGATGTCTTCCTTCTCCGAATCGAGTCCGGTGGTTTCGACGTCAAAGGCGACCAAGGTGATGTAAGGCAGCACGAAAATTCTCCTGAACGAAATGGGCACCAGTCTCGGTCCGATCCGGACGTGCCCCGAGGGGGGCTGTGGACGATGGCGGCGTTGATGCCTGCGCGACCGGACAGGGAATTAGAAAAAGAAGGAGGAAGCTTCACAAGACTTGCCGATCCCGTCCCTTTTGATTTCACGCGCGTGCGGCCGCCGCCGCCGCTCCGGGCCTTTTCAGGCTCCGTCAGGACGCCCGGCGGGGGCGAGTCTCCTCCGGCGGCAGGGACAGGGTGTCCATGACCTGTCCGATAGTCTCCGGAGTGGCCGGATGGAACGGGAGAGAGGTCCGTACCGTGACGCGTGTGCCGGGAAAGGGCAGGCGCACGCGCGCCCAGCCGCCCAGCGTGATGCCATGCGGCGCGTGCGTACGGACCGCGACCACGGGCAAGCCCGTCCACTCCGCAAGCCATGCGGGGCCAGGCTTGCACACCGCGCGCGGCCCCCGGGGGCCGTCCGCGACGAAGGCCGCCCAGCCGCCCTCCGTGCCGAGCGCGCGCGCGAGCCCCCTCAGGGCCGTGACGCCGCCCCGACTGGACGAGCCACGGACGACCCGGTAGCCGAGACGGCGCGCCAGGGCGGTGGCGAAGTCGCCGTCCGCACTGCGGGACACCAGCACGCGCATGTCGCGCCGCGCGAATGCGCGCAGGCAGGGCAGCATGTCCGCGTGCCACAACACGAGGATTCCGGAGGAGGGCAAGGCCTCAGGCATTCCGCGAACGCGCAGTGAGCGGACCCACGCGGTGGCCGCGCGCACCGACAGCCACGTGAGCGCGCGCCGGATCACGTCGACGAAGCCGCGAGGCGCCCGCGGTGAAGCGCGCGCCGGTGCTCGGTGCGATGAGCGGAGCAGTAGCGGGGATAAAGCGTCTGGTTGGGCAGCAGGACGATCGCGAAACCGCGGTCGCAGCCTTCGAGATCGCAGCGAAAATCCTTGATGGTCGCAGCCCTGTAATTATGCAGGACGATGCGGTTGTTGCGCAACACGCGCGCCAGCAGCGGAGAGGTTTCCGCCGTGTATCCGGCCTGCAGCTGCGTCAGCAGCGCGCGTTCCACATTTCCCGCGGTGTTCATGCCCGGAAAAGTAATTGCCCGCACCCGGAGGCCGCACCGGAGCCCGGGCTTCAGCGCATCGGCCGCCCGGTGTCCGTCCGTGGCTGCGGCCTCAATGCTGGCATGCCGGACAATACACCGTGCCCCGCTGCGCCACAACGGTTTTGAGCAGCCTCGTCCCGCAGCGGCGACACGGCAGTCCGCCACGACCATACACCATGAGGCGCTCGTAGTTTTCACCTTTGCCGCCGTCCGGTTTGCGATAGTCGGAGAACGTCGTTCCCTGATATTTGATTCCCTTGCGCAAGACGTCACGGACGGCTTTCAGCAGCGGGATTTTCTCCGTGTCCCGGAGATCCCTCACCTTGCGGGTGGGCAGGATGCCCGCGCGGAACAACGCCTCGTCCGCATAGATGTTGCCGACACCCGCGAGGAACTCCTGGTCCAGCAGCAAGGCCTTGACCGGCCGGATGGAGTGCCCCGGAAAGGTGGCTGCGACGTCTTTCGTCCTCATGTCCAGAGGTTCCGGCCCCAGCTTGCGCAAACGCGGATGCTGGCCCCATGACGGGCGGGGGGTCAGCACCAGCTTGCCGAACGTCCGGGGATCCCGAAACAGAAGGCGTGCGCCCTTGTCCAGATGGAGGATCAGGTGCGTATGTTTGTCGACAGGATGAACCCCCACCGGTTTCTGCATGCCGGTCACCGTCCTGTGGAATCCTGCATTTTCCTCGACGTTGCGCGCGGCCGCCGTCAGCTGTCCCGTCATCCCCAGATGCACGATGAGGGCATCCTGGCTGAGTTCCAGCACCAGATATTTTCCCCGCCGGATCACGGCGCGGATGGTTTGTCCTTTCAGGCGCCTCGAAAATTCCTCGTGGGGAAAGCCCAGGAGCATGCGCGGCAAGCTCAAGTCCGCGTAGACGATGCGTCGTCCGGTGAGCGGCTCCACAAGGGCGCGACGAATGGTTTCGACTTCGGGAAGTTCGGGCATGGAGCCGCCAGGTTTCGGGTGGGTGAGGCAGGCAGCGGCAGGGAATGTCGGGGGTGAGCGGGAGCTCCGGACCCGGTCTGACATTCCGTGGCGCGTGTTCCGGTTCCGGAGCCCCCGGGTGCCGGGGGGGCTTCCGGGACGCCGGTTATCTAACTTTACGTATATCCATGGCCTCTGAAAACACCGCAAACCGGTTCCTCGTCCGCACGCAGACGGCGTCGATCACGCTGCCGCCCGAAGGCTTCATCCTGACTTCGGGGCGTGCGCTCAAGCAGCTGGATATCGCGTATGAGACGTATGGGACGCTCAACGAGGATCATTCGAATGCCATCCTGATCTGCTCGCCGCTGACCACCGACGCGCATGCGGCGGGTTGGCACGAAGGCGACCGGAAGCCCGGCTGGTGGGATGACATGATCGGCCCCGGAAAGGCCATCGACACGGACCGCTACTTCGTGATCGCCCAGAACATGCTCGGCGGCTGCAAGGGAACGACAGGCCCTTCGTCGCTCAATCCCGACACGGGCAAACCCTACGGCTCGAGTTTTCCCAAGATCACCGTGGAGGACATGGTGCATGCCCAGCGGTTGCTGGTGAAACATCTGGGGATCGATGTGCTCGAGGCTGTGATCGGCGGCAGCATGGGAGGCATGCAGGCGCTGCAATGGGCGGTGGGATATCCCGACAAGCTCCGCAAGTGCCTGTGCATCGCCGCTTCGGCCAGTCTTTCGGCACAGTCGCTCGGTTTCGAAGTGATAGGACGCAAGGTCATCCTCAATGATCCGCATTTCCACGGCGGCGATTACTACGACAAGCCTTCCCGCCCGGATGGTGGCCTGGCTTATGCCCGCATGATCGGGCATATCACCTATCTCTCCGCCGTGGCGATGCACCAGAAGTTCGGGCGCAATCTTCGCCCGGGCATGGAGCCGGCGAACTTCGAAACCGGATTCGAGGTCGAGAGTTACCTGAATCATCAGGGTGAGTCGTTCGTAAAACGTTTCGACGCCAACTCATATCTCCACATCACGCATGCGATGGACCGGTTCGATCTGGAATCGGCGCATGGCTCCCTGGAGAACGCTTTCCGGAATTCCCAGGCCGAGTTCCTGCTGGTTGCCTTGTCCTCGGATTGGCTGTTTCCTCCCGAGCAGACGCGCCAACTCGGCAAAACCCTGCTGCGTCTCAAAAAGGTGGCGTCGGTGGTGGAATTGAATTCGCCCCATGGGCACGACGCGTTCCTGTTGGAGGTGGAATACCTGTCCGCCGTCATTCGCGGATTTCTGCATCAGGTGACGCACAATGCGCCTCGCCCCTTGCCCAAGCGTATCCGGAACGGAGGGGCCTCCGTCGAGTTCGAACGGCTTTCGGACATGATCAAACCGGGGAGTCATATTCTCGATATCGGTTGCGGCGACGGCTCATTCGTCGATGCGCTGTTCTGGTCACGGGACATCACCGGCATCGGGATCGATCGCGATCTGGATCATGTCGTTTCCTGTCTGGAGAAGAATGTTCCGGTGGTCCAGGCCAATGTCGATCTGGGATTGGCGTTTTTTGACGATAATGCCTTCGATTATGCGGTCCTGAACCGTACCCTTCAGGAAATGAAGCGTCCTCGCGAAGTCCTGCGGGAAATCCTCAGGGTGGCGCCTCGCGCGATCGTGGCCTTTCCGAATTTCGGGCATGTGGACAACCGGCTCGCCCTCTTGCGGCACGGCACGATGCCCGTCACGCGTGCGTTGCCGCACCACTGGTACGACACGCCGAACATCCATCTTTTCAGCCTGAACGACTTCCGTCGCTTGTGCGTGGATGAAGGATGGGTTGTGGAACAGCTGCTGCCTGTCGCCAGGTCCAGTCGTTCCCGGTTGCTGCTCAATCTGGGGTTCAGGAATCTCGGTGCCGAATGGGTGATCGCAAGGATCGGCCGCCGCACAGACTCCCGCATCCCGTGAGCTGATCCGCCGCGGGTCTTTCCTGGCAGGGCATGGAGAGATGCCTCCCCTGTCATTCCGCAACACGCATTCCATTGCCCGGGTTGCTCCCCGGGAGATGTTCCACAAATCATTCCGGCCGCCTGGGGGATGCCCTCCTTTTGCGGGGACGACCAACAAAAAACCCCCGCCGTTGCCGGCGGGGGTTT
>CAYQFG010000061.1:0-12438 GCA_964416695.1 uncultured Bifidobacterium sp. | reverse complement strand
GGGAATTTGGGCGAATCGAAATTCGCTTTAGCGAACCTTGAGGGGCGCGGAGGGGTTGGTTACATGGTAGGTTCGCTATAGCGAACCATTTATGCCTACACTCAACTGGATCGGAAAAGACGCCTGGTGAACCATCACCACCATGTTCCGTTCCATTTACTCAAGGATGTGCCCGAACTGAGTTGCGGCGATCCTGGTAGCGGCAACCTCATCGAGAGCTGGGGCATGTTCTACAACACCATCCGGCCGCACAGCTCGCTGGGCTACGTGCCGCCGGAGCAATTCGAGGCTAGATTCAAACCGCAAGGACTCTCATTGCAGGTGGTACCCTAGAGGGGGGCAGGTCAGCCGAACAGACGCCCCTCTACACATCCGGAAAAAGGTACAGCCGAAAGCGAACGTAAACGGAGTCCTACAAACGGAGTCCTACAAAAACCTCCGGACGTCCATCCCGAAGCTCCACCCAAACGCGTAGCGGTCACATCCCCCGTCACCCGGGGCCGGAGAGCGGAAAATCCCGATCCGGCCCGCCCCCCCCGCCTCCCCCGCGTCGCCGCCTTCACCTCCCAAGAAAGGCCAAACTTTGTAAAACACCCCCAAAAAACGCACTTTTACCCCACTTATGAACTTCCAAGACCTCGTGTTGACGCTGCAGAAGTACTGGAGCGACCGCAATTGCCTCATCGCCCAGCCGTACGACGCCGAAAAGGGCGCCGCGACGTTCAACCCCGCGACCTTTCTGCGCTCGCTCGGGCCCGAGCCTTGGAACGCCGCGTGGATCGAGCCCTGCCGCCGCCCCAAGGACGGCCGCTATGGCGACAACCCGAACCGCGGTCAGCACTATTATCAGTTTCAGGTGGTGCTCAAACCCAGCCCCCTCGACATCGTCGATCAATACCTCGGCTCGCTGCGCGCCATCGGCATCAACCCCGACGAGCATGACATCCGCTTCGTGCACGACGACTGGGAGTCGCCGACCCTGGGGGCCTGGGGCTTGGGTTGGGAAGTGTGGCTGGATGGCATGGAGATCACGCAGTTCACGTACTTCCAGCAAGTTGGAGGTTTGGACCTCAAGCCCGTGATGGGCGAGATCACCTACGGTCTCGAGCGCATCTGCATGTACCTGCAGAAGAAGAACTCGATGTTCGAGCTGCGGTACAACGACGACGTGACCTACGGCGATATCTTCAAGCAGAACGAATACCAGTTCTCGGTGCACAACTTCGAGCAAAGCGACGCGGCGCTGCACTACGACCTGTTCGACAAGTTCGAGAAGGAATGTCTGCGTCTGTGTGAAGCGGGCATCCCTGCGCCCGCGTTCGACTATTGCATGAAGGCCAGCCATTCGTTCAACCTGCTCGACGCGCGCGGCGCGATCTCGGTGAACGAACGTCAGGGGTACATCCTGCGCGTGCGCGCGCTGGCGAAGGCCGTGGCCGAGGCGTGGTTGCTGTCGCGGGAAAACCTTGGGTTCCCCATGGTCCGCGACACAACGACAAGGGCGACCGAGGGGTCGCCCATACAGACCACCGCAACCACGCCCGCGCAAACCGTCACGGCCCCCCTCCTCATCGAACTGGGGGTCGAGGAAATGCCCGCGCGCGTGTTCGGCCCGCTGATGGAAGACCTTCCCCGCCTCGTGGAGAAGCACCTGAAGGCCGCCGCGCTCGATCTGCAGGACGTCCAAATCTTTGCGACGCCGCGCCGCATCGTGATCTCCGCGGCGTCCATGCTGACGCGTCAGCCCGACCAGTCGCTGGCCATGAAGGGCGCGCCCGAGAAAGTGGCCAAGGACGCGAGCGGCAACTGGACGCAGGCGGCGCTGGCCTTTGCGAAGAAGAACGGTCTCGCGGAAGGCGATCTCAAGATCGTGGACGGCTACCTGTTCGCACAGGTGGAAAAGAAAGGTCGGGACGCGACGGAGATTCTGGCGGAGGCGATCCCCGCGATCTTCGGCGACATCCACTGGTACAAGACCATGAAGTGGGGCAACGGCGAAGGCGAAGCCTTCGTGCGGCCCGTGACGTGGATGGTCGCCTTGCTGGGCGAGCGCGTGATCCCCGTGCGCTTCGCGGGTGTTGCGGCCGGTGACAAGACGCGCGGCCACCGCTTCCTGAAGAACGAATGGGTCGCCGTGACGGCCGACCGCAACGCCTACCTCGACACCCTGCGCGCGGCCAGGGTGGTGGTCGATCACGAGGAACGCAAGAACAACATCCGCGCGCTCACCATCGCGGAAGCGGAGAAGGCCGGCCTCAAGTGGCGCACCGATGAAGGTCTGCTCGACACCGTCACCTGGCTGACCGAATGGACGGTTCCGGTACTGTGCTCCTTCGAGGAAGGCCTGCTGGCGATTCCCGAGGAGGTGCTCGTCTCCGAAATGCGCGAGCACCAGAAGCTGTTCGCGCTGACGGACAAGAACGGGAAGCTCGCCAACAAGTTCATGGCGATCTCCAACATGGAGTCCGCGAACTACGACCTCATCCGCGAGGGCAACGAGCGCGTGGTCCGCGCCCGCTTCGCCGATGCGGAGTTCTTCCTCGCGGAAGACCGGAAAAAGACCTTGGCCGAACAGCGTGAAGAACTCCGGAACACGGCCTTCCTCAAGGATCTGGGCGCGGGCGCGAGCATTTACGCGAAGACGGTTCGCATCGAAGGGATGGCCACCGCGATCGCGGGACGGCTGGGCTGGGACGCCGCGAAGACCCGGAACGTGGCCGCGATCGCATCGCTGGCAAAGAACGACCTCGTGACCAACATGGTGGGTGAATTCCCGGAACTGCAGGGAACCGTGGGGCGCTACTATGCGCTCGCCGAAGGCCTGCCCGAAGTCGTGGCCGACGGCATCCTCGACCACTACCTGCCGCGCAACGCCGAAGACGGCTACCCGAAGACGGAGGAAGGCGCCCTCGTCGGCCTCGCCGATCGTCTCGACACGCTGGTGGCGCTGTTCGGCAAGGGCAAGATCCCGACGGGATCCGCCGATCCCTTCGCGCTCCGCCGGGCGGCATGGACCACCATCGCCATCCTGCTCCACAAGAACATCCGCATTCCCTTGTCCGGGTTGTTGCGCGATGCCATCGCGCAATTCGACGGCGTTCTGAACGCGGACGAACAAAAGGGCCTGCAGGACAAGCTGCTGGCCTTCTTCCGGGACCGCACGCGCAACCTGTTCGCCGAAACCGGCCGGCCGGGCCTGCCCGGCGGCATCGCGCCCGACACGTTCGAAGCCGCCGTCACCGCCAAGCAGGCATGGGCACCCTGGGACGACATCCCCGGCCTCGTCGCGCGCCTTCAGGCTTTGCAGACCTTCCGCGGGCGGAGCGAATTCACCCAGATCGCCGAAACCTTCAAGCGCGTGAACAACATCCTCAAGGACGCCGCGGAAGGGCCGTGGGACGCGCAGGTGTTGACCGCACCCGCCGAACAGGCGCTCGTCGCCGCCCTGGCGCAAGCCGCCGCCGCGGTGGAACACGCCGTGAAGGACCAGGCATGGGACAAAGCCCTGGAAACCATCGCCACGCTGCAGAAACCCGTCGCGGACTTCTTCACCGCCGTGATGGTCAACGATCCGGATGCGGCCATCCGCGCGGCGCGCGTGGGCCTGCTCCGCGATGTGCGCGGCGTGGTCCTCAATGTGGCGGACTTCAGCGCGTTCCAGGGTTGAACGGGCTTCCGCTCACGGTTCAGGAATCCGGCAGAGGCAGAGGCGGGTCGTCCGATGGACGCCCGCCTCTGTCGTTTTCACGTGAGCGGGTGCTGCCGCTTTCACGCCCGTGTGAAGAGAGGCGCGTCCGACGACGTCCCTGACATCACCACACGTCGCCCCACGTCACCACACGTCACCACATGTCCTTAAGGCATCGCCGCCGGAGCGCCGGCGGGCATCGACGGCGAACCGGCACCCGGCATGGGCGGCGTTGCCTGCGGACGCGCCGGAGCGGTCGGATCCACGACGGTGTCACCCGGGTTCAGGTTACGATCCGTACCGGCCGGATCCGTGCCATCGCCGGCATCCGTGGTATCATAGGGACCGTATCCTTCATCGGGCGGCAGCATCGTCGTGTCCGTCTCCAGCGTATCCGTATACGGGACCATCGGAGGGACACCTTCTTCGTAACCCCGATCCTGGCGACAATTCCGCATCACCAGCAGGGCGAGCACGATCAGAAGAATGACGGCAAGAACATAAGGCCAAACAGGACGGTTCCGGACTCTCGTTTCCATGATTGCGTTCCTTTCGTTTCACAGGAGATACCCAATGACTTCCGCAGGGACTGCGACCGGTTGTCGGGCAAGCCCCTGCAGAAATCAGCTTACAAGATGAGCGTGGCGAAACAAGTTGCGCACGCCGGTCCTCTTAGAATCCGGGTCTCACCGGAACGTAGCTGGTATCGGCGGTGGAATCGCGCGGCATCCGGTTGGCGGGGACGGTCGTCTTGTCATCGCCCTGGCGATTCCGCAACGTATCCGCCGCACGGGTGGTATCGCTCCGCATGCGCGTGTTGTCATTTTTGCGGGTATTGTCGTTCAACCGCGTATTTTCCGTATTTGTCCCCGTCCCACGGGTATCCCGCGTATTATTGTCCGCCTGCACGGGCGAAGCTGAAAGCGCCAGGGACACAAACAGGGCAGGAATGGCTGCCAGGGGGGTGAATCGCATCTTCATGAGAGCTCCTTGTCGTGGGGGTGAATGAATCCACTCCAGCAGCATACAAGAAGAAACCTCGCAACCACGCCCCCGACAACATTTGATCGGGACTCGTAACATACTTTTACAAAAGCACGGCCACGGATCCGGATCGTCGGGCTTTCTGACCGGCACCTCACCGGACAGGCGCCGTGGCGACATCCGTGGAGAGAGAACGGCGCGCGGGGCACGCCGCGCCCTGCGTTAACCTGCGTTAAGCTGCGTTAGCGGGCGCGGCGTGCCCGCAGCGCGTCCAGCGCCCCGATCACATCCGCGCTATGCCCCGACACATCAACCTTCTTCCACGTGCGGGCGATGGTCCCGTCCGGATCGATCAGGAAGGTATTGCGCGCCGACAATTTTTTCACGCCGAGATTCATCACCGAGCCATAGGCCTTCGAGACGCGGGCATCCGTGTCCGCCAGCAGTCTGAAGGACAGCCCTTCCTTCGCGCAAAAATCCGCATGCGTATCGACGTCATCCACGCTCACGCCCAGCACCACGGCATTGCGCCCGGCATACTGCGCCGAGTCCCTCTGGAAATTGCGGCCTTGCAACGTGCAACCGGATGTGAAATCCTTCGGATAAAAATAGAGGACCACCCAGCGCCCCCGGTAATCCGACAACGACACAGGCGTCCCGTCCTGGCTCGGGAGTGAAAAGGCGGGGGCCGGCTGTCCGGCCTTGGGCATGGCGTCGGCGTTGCGGACTCCGAAGACGAGCGCGAGAACCGCGAGGGACGACCGGGCGAGTGAACGGAAGAGGGACATGGGGGACTCCACTTCTTTGGGCCTTCCGCGAGGCTGGTGCGCTCCGTAGGGCCTGATATGGTTGGTGACGGGTGGCGGGTGAGTCTGGTCTTAGGGTGTTTTGGATATCCGGAATTTAGTTCCGGGCACGTTCCGGGCACATTCCGGGCTTCTTCGGAGCGCCTTCGGGGGTGGACCCCGCGGATGATGTCGGGGGGAGTTTTCTTGCTGTGTGGTGTCTTGACGTGCGCCGCAACCAAACACCCGAAGGACGTCCCGGAAAACTACCAACCACCAGCTACCAACCACCAACCATCAACCACCAACCCCGGTAAAGCCTCCCCGCGACATCCTACCCTTTTTTCAACAACTCCTGGGCGTGCTTCAGCGCCGCGCCGCTTTCCTCGCCACCCATCATGCGGGCCAGTTCGGCGGCGCGCTCCTTCGCGGACAGCGGGCGGACGCCGGTGACTGTCCGCCCGCCTTCCAGACGTTTTTCCACCTTGTGTTGATGCGCCGCCTGGGCCGCCACCTGATGGAGGTGGGTGATCACCAGCAACTGGTGATGGGTCGCGAGTTCCCCCAACGCTTCGCCCACCCGGAGCGCGGTCTGGCCCCCGATGCCGGTATCCAGTTCGTCGAACACAAGCAGCGGCCGCGGATCGCTGTTGGCCAGAGCCCCCTTGATGGACAACATCACACGCGAGATTTCACCGCCCGAAGCCGACTGGCGCAAGGCGCGCGCCGGCTCGCCGGGGTTGGCCGACAGGAAAAACTCCACGCGGTCTTCTCCGGACGCGGTCAATCCGCCTTCCCCGTTTCCAGACGAAGTGGACGAAGGGGGCGCAGAGGCCGAAGAAGACGAAAGGCCCCCCGCGGCTCCCGTCCCGCCGGAAAGCGGCACCACCGGAGTGAAGTTCGTCCGGAACACGCTGCCGTCCATCCCCAGCCGCGCGAGGTTCGCGTTGACGGCCGCATCGAACTTTTTCGCGGCGGCCTTCCGCTTCGTTGACAGGGCGCGCGCGCGGGCGCGGGCGTCCTTCAACGCCGCGTCGCGCGCGGCCTGAAGCGTTTCGGTCTCGATGCCCGCGTTGTCCACCGCGGCGATCTCGGCGCGGCGACGGTCGCGAAGCGCCACCAGCCCCGCCATGTCGGTTTTGTACTTCGTCTTGAGGCGCTGGAACAACGCCAGCCGCGCGTTGAGCGCGTCGATGCGCTCCGGATCGGCTTCGGCCGGAACGTCCAGACGGATCAGGCCGCCGCGCACCTCTTCCAGCAAGGCCCTGACCTCCGTCAGCCTCTCCTCGTGAGCCGCAAAGGACGGGACGCCTCCCGAACCCGCGTCTCCCGGCCCCGACTGAAAATGACGCGCCAGATGATGCAGGTCGCGCTCCAGGCGCGCCAATGCCGGGAAGACGCCTCCCGCCCCCTCCAGCGCCTCGACACACGCCTCGCGGCCTCCCGAAATTTTTTCGAAATCGGAAAGGAGCTTGAGTTCGGTCTCCAGTTTTTCTTCTTCGCCCTCACCCGTCCCCAGGCCCGCCTTGTCCAGTTCCTTGAACTGGAAGCGCAGGAACTCGATCTGCTCCCGCAGGCGCGCGGCCTCATCGTGCGCCGCGGTCAGCGCCTGTTCCGCGGCCCGCCATACGCGAAAGGACGCCGCATAGGCCTCCGCCTCTTCGCCCAGGCCGGCAAAGCCGTCCAGATAAACCCCGTGCGTGGCCGCATCCAGCAACCCTTGCTGCTCATGCTGGCCGTGCAGATCGACCAGATGCCGTCCGATGGCGTCGAGGTCGGCCAGCGTCACCAGCGTGCCGTTCACGCGGGCCCGACTCTTGCCCGCGGGCGTGAGCTCGCGTTCAACCACCAGCTCATCCTCGGCGTCCAGCTCCAGGGCGTGCAGCAGCCCCTTGAGGGCCGGCGACGGCGGAACATCGAAGGTCGCTTCCACGCGCAGCTTGTCCGCACCCTGGCGGATCAGGTCGGTTTTGCCTTTCGCCCCGAGCACCAGCTTGAGCGCGCCCAGCAGGATGGATTTACCGGCCCCGGTTTCTCCCGTGAGCACCGAAAATCCGGGCTCGAAAGCGATGTCGGCTTCGGGAAGGATCGCGAGATTCCGGATCGAGAGTGTGCGTAGCATGGAAAAAATATACTGCATAAACTGCACGCGCGTGCAGTCTTTTTCTGGGCAGTGAGCGCCCCTTTGCCTCCGCACCGGAGGATTTTGGGGGGAGAATGGGGAAACCTCCGGGAGGTGGGGCCTCCGGGCGCGGCCGGGCAGGGGGCGGGGCGGAGCCCCGCGGGAGACACGGCTTGCGTGACGAGGCCGCGCCCGCGCGCGGGGGCCCGCTACCCGGAGGTCGCGCGCCCCGACCGCAGGTCGCGATCCCCCGTCCACCCCAGCTTGTTGCGCAAGGCCTCGAAGTAGGTCGCGCCGCGCGGACGGATGATGTGCAGACGGTCGGAATGACGGGTGATGCGGACCGCGTCCCCGCCGCGCAGGGCCCCGTGAAGGCGCCCGTCCGCGAAGATGTTGACCGAGGCGCGCGGTTTTTTGCCGCCCGTGGCCAGCTCCACGGCGTGTCGCACTTCGATCGCCATCGAGTCGGGTAGAATGAGCGGACGCACCGACAACGAGGCCGGGTTCATGGGTGTGAGCAACAACGAATGCGATGCCGGGTGGATGATGGGGCCGCCCGCCGACAAGGCATGCGCCGTTGATCCGGTCGGCGTGGAGACCAGCAGGCCGTCCACGCGGTACGTGGTGAGGAATTGTCCGTTCGCCTTGACTTCGAGTTCGGCCATCTGGCCGCCCATCAGGCCCGCGAACGCGACCTCGTTCAACGCGATGTCGCGGAACATCACCTTGGTACCGCGCCGTTGCTCCACCTGCAGGACGAGGCGATGGCGCAGGGTGTACGCGCGCGTCATCAGGTCCTCGAGAATGGAGGCGAGGTTGTCGAGCGAGGCGTCCGCCAGAAAACCGGTGCGCCCGAGGTTCACGCCCAGCACGGGAATGCCGCGGGCGTGCCCGAGCCGCGCGGCGGTGAGGAAGGTTCCGTCACCGCCGAGCGAAAGCAGGGCGTCGGACTTGGCGGCGAGGACGGCGTCGGACTTGACGCTCAGGCCGCGGCCCGCGTGCGGGCGCAGGTACCCGTTGAGGTACACGCGCACTTCGGGGTGCGCCTTCGCGAACGCACGCACGATCTGCAGCGCGGGCCCGGCGTTGCCCTTGAGGGCCACGACCCCGAGGGTGCGGATGTCGGTTTCGGGTTCGCTGACGAAGTCTTCGGGCCCGGGGGTTTCCGGAAGCTTCCGCGCGGAAGGCTTGCCGGTGGATCGAACCGCCCGGACCGGAGCGGGCGTGGCGCGCGGGCCGCGGGGGCTGCGGGAAGCTGTCATGCGGATTTCTCCGGTGCGGGGGAAGCGGTTGAACCTGAACCTTCGAGGGAGCGCAGCCGTGTCAAGAGACCGGGATAGCGGTCCGCGAGCGCCCGGGCGCCCGCGACGGTCGAAGCGCCGTGGGATTTCAGGGCCATCACCACGCAGGCCGCGGCGATGCCGGCGTGACCCCACGCGTCCAACGCGGCGCCGTCGCTTTCGGGCCGTCCCCGGATCACCACCCCGTCCTCGATTTCCCCGGTGTCCACCCCGCCGCGCTTGAGCGCGGCGGTGAACTCCCGCAAAAAGTCCACGGGCCCCTGTCGCAACGCGTGCAAATCCCGGAACACGGATTCGCCTTCGGCGTACGCCGCCGCCGCCAGCAACAGGAAAACCTCGTCGCGGGTGTCGGTCAGCGTGTCGGCGTCGAACCGTTTGCCGAACAGTTCACTGGTGCGGATCCGGATGGTGCCCTGCGTTTCCCCGAAGCGCTCGCGGCGCTGGGTCACTTCGACGTCTCCCCCCATGCGGCGCAGGGCCGCAAAGAAGGCGGCGCGACCGGTGTTGAGCAACACGTTTTCCAGGAGGACGTCCGAACTCTTGATCAGCGTCGCCGCCAGCGCGGCCGCGGCCGCTTCGGTCACGTCGCCCGCCAGGGTCAGAAAGGTGGGCGCAGGCCGCGCTCCCGCCGGCAACCTGAGGCGCGTGACGGGGATTTCCTTGCCGGCCGCGCGCATCTGGCGCGCGATGCGGCGGGTGAGTTCATCGGCTTCCTTGTCGTCGTCGCGTTCGATCCGCAGCGGGACCTCAAAGTGAAGCAGCAGGTTTTCCAGCAGGTCGGGCCCCTGCCGCCGCAGGTGCAGCTCCAGGGATTCGCCGGCAGCCAGATGATGGAACAGCAGTGCGATCTTGACCGCGGTTTCCTCCCCGGTTTTTTTCGCCAGACGCTCGTAAGGCTTCACCAGACCGCGCGCCTTGGCGTTCAGCGCGCCGACGGGGAAATCGAGGTGTTCATCCTCGTCCCCCGCGGAGGGGGCGGCCGCGGCTGTGTCGGAGACGGCGGCCCGCGCACCGGCGACGATGGGGCCGGGCCACAGCGTCTTCAGCACGGCGATGGTGTCGGCCGGGACGCGGCCGCGATCGATCCGCAACGTGGCCGCGAGTCCGCGCCCGGAGCACAGGCCCGCGAGGATCAGCGCCGCCAGTTCGTGGCGGACCTCAAGCGGCGCGACGGGCGCGGTGAGGCCGTCGCGGGGGCCGCGCACAAGCAGATGGTCGTCGTCGGCGGTCTCAAACGCGACGCCGAGGGCCTCCAGCGCGGCCCGGTATCCGGCGAACCACGGCGCCTCCGGAGGGTTGCCGAGGCGCGTGGCGTCGGTGCCGAGGGCCGCGAGGGCACAGGCATACATGGCCTGGTGGGCGTCTCCGGGAAACGTCAGCGTGCCCCGCAGCTTCTTGCCGCGGTGGATGGCGATCACATCGCCGGATTCCGCCGCGGCTTCCGGGGAAACATCGGGGGAAACATCGGAAGAGGCTTCGGCCGCTCCATCCCCGCCGACGGCGTCCTCGCGCCCGGTCAGGGCGTCCACCGTCCCGGCGGACGCCTCCGGCTGCGTGTTCGCTTCGTGTCCGTGATCTGTCAGAATGTTATCCATACGGTTCCGGTTCAAGATTCCACGCGTTCCCGATTCCCTGCGGCCGACGCCAGGCCTCCCGGATGCGCGTGCGGGACATTCCCGGGAAAAGCTTCACTGCGCATCCGCTCACCCCCTCCAGCTCGCGCCCGGTCTATCTCAGACGGGCCTTGTGGCCGTGGGCATGCAAAATTTCCAGGGCCTGTCCGGCTTCGGGGGCCTTGCGGAAACCCATCATGAGGACGCCCTCGTCGCCTTCGCGCACCTTCAGGATTTCGAGATCCAGGATGTTGAGGCCGGCCGCGGTGAGCGGCTGCAGGACGTTCAGCAGGGCGCCGGGCTTGTCCTCGATGTCGACGAGGATTTCCGTCACCGGCGAGGTGAACCCCTTGCGGGGCGCATGGTAGCGCGCGCGCAATTCGTTGGCCTCCGTAAAGAAGCGTTCCCCGCCGTCCTCGACGAGGTCTTCTTCGAGCATTTCGAGCTCGCGGCGGAAGGCCGGGAGGATCACCTCGAGGTTGCGGCGGTTGGTGCGCAGGATCGGTTCCCACACCGCGAAGCTGGAGACGGCCAGTCGCGTCATGTCGCGGAAGCCCGCGCCCGCGACCTGCAAGGTTTCGTCGGGATCGTCGACGGCGGAGACGTAGGCCGCCAGCGCCGTGGCGACGAGCTGCGGCAGATGCGACACCTGGGCGACCATCATGTCGTGCCGCTCGGGCGCGGAGCGGAGCACGCGCGCGCCCAACTCCTCGAGAAACGTCTCCAGCGCGGCGACGCGCGTTTCGTCGGCGTCCTTGTCGGGACACACGATCCACGCGGCGGTCTCGAACAGGTGGGCGTCCCGCGCGGCGAGCCCGGTTTTTTCGGACCCGGCCATCGGGTGCGAGCCGATGAAGGCCCCCGCGAGGGCGGAACCGGACGGGAAGGCCTTGCGGGCCGCGGCGCAGATCTCCGCCTTGGTGCTGCCGACGTCCGACAGGATGGCCCCGGGTTTCAGCGCCAGCGGCTCGTCGGCCCATTCCTTGAGCAAGGAGAGGATGCGGTCGATGGGCAGACAGAGGAAACCGAAGTCGCAGTCCCGGAGGGCGGTGCGCACGTCATCGTACGGAAAGCCTTCGTCGATCACCTGCGCAGCCAGGGCGTCGCGGACGGTGTGCGGCGCGGACACGCCGATGATTTTCCAGTCGGGATGACGCTTGCGCGCCGCTTCGGCCAGCGAAGCGCCGAGCAATCCCAGCCCCACGATGGTCAGGGTTTTGGGACCGGAGGAGGCGACAGTCATGACACCCCGTCCGCTTTCCGCTGTTCCTGCAGCAACCGGTGCTCTTCCATGATGGAATTGAAAATGCGGTGCAGCGCTTCGTCCGACAAGGGGCCTTCGTTCGCCGCGGAGACCGTGTCGAGCACGGCTTTCTCGCGCTGCGAGTCGAACACGGGGAGCCCTTCGCGCTGCTTGCAGGCCACGATCTGCTCCGCGCAGCGCGCACGCTCGTTCAACAGTTTCACCAGCTGGGCGTTGAGCACGTCGATGCGCGCCCGCCAGTCGTCAAGGCTTTCCGGTTGGGATGCGTTCATCGGGCCTTCTCCTTCGTGACGGGCGCCTTGGTCGGGGCGATCAGGGCCTCCGCGAGGGTTTCCAGTTCCGCGCGCAGTTCCGGCCACGGCCGCTGCTCGAGCGTGCGGCGCACCAGCGCGCTGCCCACCACGGCGCCGTCGCACAACCTGCAGACGGCTTCGACGTGCTCCGGCGTCGAAACCCCGAAGCCCACCACCACGGGCAGCGTCGAGGCGTTCTTGATGGCGGTCAGCTTGTCTTCGAACCCTTCCTGGAACCGCGTCTGCTCGCCGGTGATGCCGGTGCGCGAGATGTAGTACAGGAAGCCGCTGCCGACTTCCATGATTTTCTTCAGGCGCGCCGGCGTCGTGGTCGGCGCCGCGAGGAAGATGAAGCGCAGGTCGAGCTCGCGGCAGATGGCGAGCATCT
>CAYQFG010000060.1:0-12441 GCA_964416695.1 uncultured Bifidobacterium sp. | reverse complement strand
AGGGCCCCCACTGCCGGCACCAACGACCTGGTAAGGTCCCACTGCCGGCCCCAACCACAAGGCCTAATCGAGGAACATCGGCACCCGCAGGATGTCCTGGAAGGTGATGAACAGGAACAGCAGGATGAAGAAGCTCACGCCGACGCGGTTGATGGCGCCCTGGACCGCCGGGCTGACGGGCTTGCGGCGGATCGCTTCGATCAGCAGCAACAGGATCAAACCGCCGTCGGTGATGGCCAGCGGCAACAGGTTGAGGATGCCGAGGTTGGTGTTCAGCAAGGCGGTGAACTCGATGAACTTCTGAAAGCTTTGCTGCAGGCTTCCGGAAATCATCTGGACGATGCCGATGGGACCGGAGAGGGCCTTCACGTGGACATCGCCGGTGATGAGACGCGAGAACGTGCGGAACACCATGGTGGCGTGGCCCCAGGTGGTGACGCCCGCGGCCTTCGCGCTTTCCAGGACACCGCGGCGGACGAGGACCGTGGGGACCACGCTCGCGGGCTGGATGCCGATCAGCCAGCGTCCGGAATCCTCATCGTAAGCGGGCGTGACCGCGAGCGTGAGCGGCGCGTCTTCGCGTTCGATGTCCAGCGACAGGGTGCGGCCTTCGGAGCCGTTGATCATTTCGACCAGCGCCGTCGCCGAGGGGATCGGCGTGCCGTCCACGCGTTTGATGACGTCGCCGGGCTGGAGCCCGGCCTGGTCGGCGGCGCGGCCGGGCATCACCTTGTGGACGCTCACGTCCCATTCGCCGAGGATGCCCGTGAGGGCGACGCCGAACTGGGGGTTCATCACGGGCGTGAGCGTCACGGTGGTGTCGCGGCCCGCGCGACGGATCGCGAGCGGATGGGGATTGCTGCCGGCCAGCGCGCCTTCCTGCACGAACTGCTCCCAGTCGCGCAGGGGCTTGCCGGCGAAGGAAAGGATCTCGTCGCCGGGCTGCACCCCGGCGGCCGCCCCGGCGGAGTTTTCCTCCACGTGGCCCACGATGAGGCCGGGGCGCGGCTCCTGCACGCCCGTCAGGTACAGGCCGAACAACAGTGCCAGGGCGAACAGGATGTTCGCGGCGGGGCCGGCGACGGCGATGAACATGCGCGCCGGCACGGACTTCTTCTGAAACTCGTCGGTGGCCCCGTAGCCGCCTTCGTCGGGGTTTTCGCCGGCCATGGCGACGTATCCGCCGAAGGGAATCATCGACAGGCAATATTCGGTGTCTCCGCGTTTGACGCGGATGAGCTTCTTGCCGAATCCGATGGAAAACGTGTGCACGCGCACACCCATCCATTTGGCGGCCAGGAAGTGGCCGAGTTCATGGACGAACACCATGAAGCTGAGGCCGATGATGCCGATGGGCAGTTGATAGAGCAGGGACCAGTATCCGGTAAGTTCAGGCATGGCGATAAAGTAGGAATTGGGGGATGCCGGGGTTACTGTCCGCCGGGCTGCGACCGTCGCGATGTGGGTGATTCAGGCCTTCGGCCTTCATGCTTTCAGCAGAGAGCGTCCTTACTTCGACGCTGGCCCTCCTCGTCGTACTCCCGGTACGAGTGATTCGCACGCTTCGCGGGCTCATGCTTGCAATCCTTTTGGGCCCTTCCTGGGCGCTCCTCGGTCCTCCTGCTCTCGCTCGCCCGGAGCTCCGGCGCGGCTTTCGCGGCGGATTTCAGAAATTTCAGCAGCGGCAGTTATACATCAAACAGCAATAAATGAAATCAAGCGTTGCGTTCCGCAACGAGAACTGCAGGGGCACGCTGCGTATGCCCCTACAGGATCATCGATAAATCATCGTCCCGCGAGATCAACCACCTCGTGCCGGGCCCATTGATCGGCCGCCACAGCGGTCTCGATGGAGTCGAGTTCCCGGATGGCCGCGCGTTCGAGGACATCCTCGAGCAGTGCGGGAATGCGGTGGAAGGCCAGCTTGTCGTTGAGGAAAAGGTCCACGGCCGCCTCGTTGGCGGCATTGAGGACCGCAGGGGCGGTGCCGCCGCGCGTGCCGGCTTCGAAGGCCAGCCTGAGGCAGGGGAACTTGTCGAAATCGGGGGGGAAGAATTCGAGTTTGCCCACGGTGGCGAGGTCAAGACGGGGGGTTTCAAGCGCGAGGCGCTCGGGTTGGGCGAGGGCGTACAGGATGGGCACGCACATGTCGGGGCAGCCGAGCTGCGCCATCAACGACCCGTCGCGGAACTGCACCAGCGAGTGGACGATCGAGCTGGGGTGAACGACGACCTTGATGCGGTCGAATCCCACACCGAACAGCTGGTGGGCCTCGATCACCTCAAGCCCCTTGTTCATCAAGGTGGCCGAGTCGATGGTGATCTTGGCGCCCATCACCCACGTGGGGTGCTTGAGGGCGTCCGCCTTGGTGATGGAGACGAAGTCCGAGGCCGGACGTTCGCGGAAGGGGCCTCCGGAGGCGGTGAGCTGCAGAAAGTCGACTTCCTCGACGGGGCGTCCCGCGAGGCACTGGAAGATGGCGGAGTGTTCCGAATCGATGGGGACGAGGCCGGCTTCGGGATGGCGGCGCAGCGCGGCGTTGATCAGGTCGCCGGCCATCACCATGCTTTCCTTGTTGGCCAGACCGACGGTTTTGCCGTGGCGGATGGCTTCCAGCGTGGGGCGTACGCCGATGGATCCGACCAGGCCGTTGAGGACGTAGTCGATGGTGGGGGAGGAGACAAGCTCGAGCAGCCCGTCCATCCCTGCGATCACGCGGCCGTCCTTCCACTGCGCGGCGAGCTTGTCGGCGGCGACAGGGTCGAAGACGACGGCCACCGGGACCTTGAACTCACGGAGGATGGGCAACAGGAGGTCGATCTTGCTGCCGATGGCCACGCCCGCGAGGCGGAACTTGTCAGGGTGCTGGCGGATGACCTTGAGGGACGAATCGCCGATGGAGCCGGTGGCCCCGAGCAGGGCGATGTTTTTTACGAAAGGCATGGGGGGGAATTTACACTTTGGGGGGCCTTACCTGTAGTTGATACCGTACCCCTTTGACTTTGCTTCGGTATGGCGCCTCACTCTGTTGACTTGACTGCGGCATGGTCGTGGTGGCCTCCGGGCGGCTTAAAAACTCCCGGAAGTCTGCCATACCACACCTTCAGAATCGTTTCTTCGGTAAGGCAACATTCCGAAGAAAGGCTTACAGCGCCTCGTAACAACTCTTGGGAACAGTCCCACTGCGAGGCACCACCTTCACCCACGGTTCCAAGGAAAACATCAACCCCCAACATTTATTCATCCCAACAGCCTGAACCCCACCCACGCGAACGGCGCAGCGAACACGAGCGCATCGAAGCGATCCATCACGCCGCCGTGACCGGGTATCAGATGCGAGGTGTCCTTGGCCAGGGCCCAACGCTTGAAGGCCGAAATGAACAGGTCTCCGGTCACGGAAGCGGCCGCCAGCACGACCCCGAGGGTCAGGGCCGCCGCAAGGGACAGGCCTGCGTAACCCGAAAGAAGCGCGGCCAGGATCACGGAGGACAACAGCCCGCCCACAGCGCCTTCGCGCGTTTTGCCCCCGCTCAGGGCCGGCGCCAGCTTGTGCTTGCCGAAGGCCCGGCCGCTGAAGTACGCCCCGCTGTCGGCGGCGGCGATGCAGGCGAACGTGAAGACGAGCGGTGCGATGCCCGCGAGTCCGGTTTCGGGCTGCGTGAGCCTGAACACCGTGCCGCCCCAGAACCCCAGATAGGTGATGATGAAGGCGTTGAGCCCGATCCACGGGGCCACGACGGTGACCGGCACGCGCGCGAAGGCGATGGCGATGAGGCTGGACAGCGCCGCGAGGACCACCACCCAGTTCCACAGGACGGACACGGGTTCGCTGAGGCGGGGATAATGGGCAAAACACAGGGCGAGGACGGCGACAGCCGGAAGCCATGCGGCAAACGGCGCCACCAGTTTGCGGCCTGCGAGTCGGGAAAGTTCCCAGGCACCCGTCGTGAGCACGGCGGTGATGAGCGCCCAACGGCTTTCCAGACTCAACGTGAGGGCTGCGAACCCGCCCACGAGCATGACAAAAGCCGATGTGACGCGGACGGTGAGTTCCGACATGATGCCTCCGGTGAGCATGCGTTCAAATACGCCACAAAAATGGATAATTCCGGGGTCGACAGCGTGAAACGGCGTTGGGGAAATCTCACCGTGAACGTTTGTCCGGGAGGAAGAGGGGGGCGCGGAAGCCCCACGTCCGTGGACGCCGCGGGTGAGGGCGGCGCGGCCGCGCCGCGGCGGACTACTCGTCCAGGACTTTGCCGAAACGGCGCTGGCGCTTGTGGTACTCATCAATGGCCTTCAGGAGTTCCTTCTTGCCGAAGTCGGGCCACAGGACATCGGTGACGTACAACTCCGTGTAGGCCACCTGCCAGAGGAGAAAGTTGGAGATGCGCAGGTCGCCACCCGTGCGGATGAGCAACTCGGGATCGGGGAGACCGGGCAGGTACAGGTGACGGGTGAAAGCGGCCTCGTCAAGTGTTTCGGGATCGAGGGCGCCGTCCCTGGCCTTGCGTGCGATCTGGCGGGCGGCATCCACGATCTCTTCGCGGCCACCGTAGGATACGGCGATGTTGAACTGGATGCCGGTGTTGTTTTTGGTCCGCTCGATCCCGGTCTCAAGTTCGCGCCGGGTGGCCTCGGGAAGCCGGGACAGGTTGCCCAAGGCCTGGAAGCGTACGTTGTTGGCCATCATGCCGTCGATCTCGCGACGGGTCATCTCGATCATGAGCTTCATCAGGGCGTCCACTTCGGTGAAGGGGCGGGCCCAGTTTTCAGATGAGAAGGCATAGACCGTAAGGTATTTCACGCCCAGATCGTTGCAGACTTCCACCATCGCCTTGGTCGAACTCGTGCCGGCACGGTGGCCCATCAGGCGGGGCATCAGTCTTTTTTTCGCCCAGCGCCCGTTACCATCCATGATGATGGCGATGTGCTGGGGAGGGGTGGGGGCGGGGGAAGACATGGATGAAGGAGGAATCTGGAATTAAGAATTAAGAATTAAAAAACGGGAGCAAGGACTTTGGGGCCTCGTCTGGCCAAAGGCCCGTCGCCGCAAATTCCTGATTCCCCATTCCTGATTGACTGTTTGAGCGCCACAGGCTTCAAACAGTCATGATGTCTTTTTCCTTTTCCGCGAGCACCTGGTCGATGGTCGCGATGTATTTGTCCGTGATTTTCTGCACGGCGTCGAGTTGGCCCTTCAGGCCGTCTTCGGAAAGCCCTTCATCCTTGGCGGACTTCTTCAGGGCCTCATTTTCGTCACGGCGGATATTGCGCACGGCCACCTTGGCCTCTTCGCCCACCTTGCGGGCGGTTTTGGCGAGATCCTTGCGGCGTTCTTCGGTCAGCACGGGCAGGGAAAGGCGAATGTAGACACCGTCGTTCACGGGGTTGATCCCGAGATCGCTGGTCTGGATGGCCTTCTCAATGGCCTGCATCATGCCCTTTTCCCACGGCTTGATGGCCAGCACGCGGGGTTCGGGGACGGAGACCGCACCAACCTGGGGAAGGGGGGTACGCGTCCCATAGTAATCCACGAATACGTTGTCGAGCATGGCCGGAGAGGCGATGCCCGTACGGATCTTGGTCAGATCCTTGCGCAACGCTTCCACCGACTTCTCCATGCGGGCTTCGAGACTTTTTTCGTCGAGCATGAGTTACTCCTCGCCGCGCGTCACCAGGGTACCGATCCGTTCCCCACGCGCCGCCCGCACCAGGTTGCCGGGGCTGTTCAGGTCGAACACCATGATGGGCATGTCGTTTTCGCGGCAGAGCGCGATCGCCGATGTGTCCATCACCTTGAGCTGGCGATTGATCGTTTCGGTGTAGGTCAGCGTCTCGTAACGGACGGCGTCCTTGAATTTCTTGGGATCCTTGTCGTACACCCCGTCCACGTTGGTGGCCTTCATCAGGATGTCGCAACGGGTTTCGATGGCACGCAAGGTGGCGGCGCTGTCGGTCGTGAAATAGGGGTTGCCGGTTCCGGCGGCGAACAGAACCACGCGCCCCTTTTCCAGATGGCGCAGGGCGCGCCGCCGGATGAAGGGCTCCGCCACTTCGGTCACGTTCACCGCGCTCATGAGACGGGTGTAAACACCCTGTTTTTCGAGGGCGTCCTGCATGACCAGACAGTTGATGAGGGTTGCCAGCATGCCCGCCTGGTCGCCGGTGACACGATCCACACCGCACTCGCTGAGTGAGGCGCCGCGCACGATGTTTCCGCCGCCGATCACGATGCCGATCTGAACACCGGTGTCGTGAACCTGGCGGACTTCCTGCGCGAGGCGTGTGAAAGTTGCGGGGTCGAGACCGAATTCGGTCCCGCCCGCGAACGCTTCACCGCTGAGCTTGAGCAAAATGCGCTTGTATCGCAGCGGCGAAGCCGGAACGGAAGACGACGCGGATGCGGGGGAGGGGGCGGATGAGTTCGACATCCCCCTCTCCTTATTGTCCGAGCTGAAGGCGGTGGAAGGCGGCGACGCGAAGGTTTTCCACGCCGATCTTTTTCGCCGAATCGGCCAACAGCTTGTCGACCGGAGTCTTGTTGTCCTTCACGAACACCTGCTGAAGCAGGCAGTTTTCCTTGAAGAACTTGTTGACCTTGCCTTCGACGATGCGCTCGAGCATGTCGCCGGTCTTGCCTTCCTTCTCGGTCAGCTCCCGGGCGATTTCACGTTCCTTGGCCACAATTTCCGCGGGGATACCGCTCGGATCGATGGACAGCGGAGCGCTGGCGGCCACCTGCATGGCCAGATCCCGGGCGAGGGCGCCGAGAGCCTCGGTATCCGAAGGCGTGCCTTCGAACGCGAGCTTGATCAGAACGCCGATCTTGCCGCCCATGTGGGAGTAGGTCTCGACCACTTCGTTGGCGCCCACGGATTCCACGGCGAAGCGACGGATGGTGATCTTCTCACCGATCTTGGCGATCACGGCGGTGTTCGCGTCGGCGAGGGTACCGCCGTCCACAGAGAGGGACGCCACGGCATCGAGGTCGGCAGGCTTGCCGGCGGCAACCGCCTGCGCGGCCTTGTCAGCGAAGGCCACGAAGTCGTCGGACGAGGCCACGAAGTCCGTCTCACAGTTGATTTCAACGGCGGAGACGGAGGAACCGGCGCGCGCGAACACGACCTTGCCTTCCTTGGTCTCACGGTCGGAGCGCTTGGCGGCGACGGCCGCGCCCTGCTTGCGCAGGAGCTCGACGGCGGCATCAATGTCGCCGCCGGTTTCCGTGAGGGCCTTCTTGCATTGCATCAGACCGAGACCGGTCTTTTCACGAAGCTGGGCAACCGCCTGGGCGCTGATCGCGTTAGACATTCGCGGCAACCTCCACAGCGGGGGCGGCGGCGGCGGGCTGGGCCACGTCGGTGCCGGCCAGCGCGTCGGCGATCACGCGGGTCAGCAGGCTGACCGACTTGAGAGCGTCGTCGTTACCCGGAATGGGGAACGAGATCTGGTCGGGGTTCGAGTTGGAGTCGACGATGCCGATCACGGGGATCTTGAGGCGGTTGGCCTCATGCACCGCGATGTGCTCGTGCTCGGTATCCGTCACGAACAGCGCGCCCGGCAGGGTGCGCATGTTGCGGATGCCGCCGAAGATCGCTTCGAGCTTGGCGCGCTCCTTGTAGAGGCCGAGCACTTCTTTCTTGCTCAGTTCCTTCATCACGCCGTCGGTTTCCATCTTTTCGATGTCTTCCAGACGCTTGATCGACTTGCGGACGGTGGGGAAGTTGGTCAGCATGCCGCCGAGCCAGCGCTCGGTGACGTAGAACTGGCCGGCGCGCAGCGCCTCTTCCTTCACCGAGTCCTTCAATGTCTTCTTGGTGCCGACGAACAGGACCGGCTTGCCCTGCTGGCGGACGCGACGGATCGCGTCCACGGCCTTCTTGAGACCCACCTGGGTCTTTTCGAGGTCCAGCACGTAGATGCCATTGCTCTCGGTGAGAATGTACGGGCGCATCTTCGGGTTCCACCGCTTGGTGAGGTGACCGAAGTGCACGCCGGCATCGAGCATTTCCTGAATAGTGGGAATCGACATGTGTATAAGTCCTTTCGTCGGTGCGGCGGATTAGCGCTTCGAGAACTGGAAGCTGCGGCGGGCGCCCGCCTTACCGTATTTCTTGCGTTCCACGGCGCGGCTGTCGCGCGTGAGGAAGCCGTGCTCGCGCATGAGCTTGCGGAGTTCTTCGTTGTGGGCCACCAGCGCACGGGCGATACCCAGGCGCACGGCACCGACCTGACCGGAAATGCCGCCGCCGTTCGCGGAGACGATCACGTCCCAGTCCTTCGACGCACCGGCGACGGCCAGGGGCTGCTCCGCGATCATTTCGCGGATGGCGTTGCGGAAGTATTCCTTGAACTCGCGACCGTTGATGATGCGCTTGCCGGTACCCGGCTTGAGCGTCACGCTGGCGATGGCGGTTTTGCGGCGACCGGTCGCCCGGTTGGCTTGAGGGGCAGTTTGCGTGGCCATGTTGTTCCTTGCCTGTGTATCTCTTTAAGGTGAGTTAGGAAGCCTTGCGGAGCTCGAACGCCTCGGGCTTCTGGGCCGCGTGAGGGTGCTTGTCGCCGGCGTAGACGAAGAGCTTGCTGGCCATGGCACGACCGCGGGGGTTGTGCGGCAGCATGCCGAGGATGGCGTGACGAACGGGGTAACCCGGGCGCTTCGCTTCAACCTGGTCGACCGAAAGATTACGCCAGCCGCCCGCGTACTGCGAGTGGTTGAAGTAGCGCATTTCGAGACGCTTGTTGCCGGTCATCGCGACCTTTTCCGCATTGATGATGATGACGAAGTCACCGTGATCGTGCGCGGGGGAGTAAGTCTTCTTGTGCTTGCCGGCGAGGAGACGGGCAGCCGTGCTGGAAAGACGGCCGAGAACCGCGTCGCGGGCGTCGATCACCCACCACTTGCGCTCAACCGTGCCGGGATTGATGGTCACCGTAGTCATCTGAAAGTCCTGCTAAAGGGGTCGCGAAACGTAGTAAAGGCCCTGTGGTGCTGCAAGGATTCCGGTATTTGAGGATAGATTATGTCGGGACAGGCTGAAGGCGCCGGAGAAAACCCTGCCAGAAAACCACCCCGACCGGGGCATCGTGGTGTAACTCCCTGATTTGCATGAGGCTTTGGGGGGGGGATGCGGTCTCTTCCCGTCCGGGAGAGAGCCCGCAGGTGAAAATTCCACGTTGTCCGGCCTTTCGGGGGAGGGTGCACGGTGTCCTGCGTGGTAAAATTCAGGTAAAATCCAGACGGAGTCGGGGGCGGGGGCCAACGGGCGGCCATGATGTCCTTTGGGGGGCGTTTCCCGGAAAAACCATTTTTCAGGAGTCCGCGACGTCATTCCCGCCTAGATTGCAAGGCCTGCAGGCCCGGAGCCTCTCCCGGGGCAGGTTCCGCTTTGCTCTTATTAAAGGTTGAATGTCATGAGTCGTATTTGCCCGAGCCTTGGAATTCGCCCGCGCCCGAGGGTTCTTGGGGTTCTTGGGATTCTTGTGATCCTTGTGTCCCTGGCGAGCCTCCCCGTCATGGCCCAAACCGCTGACGAGGACGGGGCGGATGTCCGGAGAATGCGGACGGCGGCCCTTAGCGCCGAAGTGGGCGTAAACAGCCTCGCCGGGCTCGTCGGCCTCAAGGGAACGTGGTTTCTCACGCGGCAGGTCGCCGTGGATCTGGGGCTGGGCATGTCCGTGACCGGCGTGCGGCCGGGAGTCTACGGGCGCTATCTGTTTTCGGACGGCACCTTTGCCCCGTTCGTCTATGGCGGCGTCAAGTATGGGGCCGGGAGCGGCGGGGAAGAAGTCGAAGTCGAGGATCCCGATACGGGCATCCCGTATCATCTGAAAGTCAAGCCCAGTCCTTTTCTGGATTTCGGGCTGGGCATCGATTATCTCGCCCACAGCGGGTTTTATCTCACGGCCGGCGCAGGATGGTCGCATTTGCTGCGGACACGCAACCATGAATGGGTGGGCGCGGAGCCGCCGTCGGACGTGGATGATGTCGCGACGTTTGTTCTCGGCAGCGGCCTGGCATTTTCCCTGGGGCTCGGCTACGCTTTCTGATCGATCGTCAGGCCCGACCATCCAGTCCTGCAAGCGCGGGACGGGGATGACGATACATGTGGCTGTGCCTGTGTATGTGTCTGTGGCTGTACGCGGGGTCACTCCCCGTGCACGGCCTTGGCGAACTCTTCGAACAACTTCGGGTCGCGATCCTTTTCGAACAGGTTGCCGACCACGATCGCGTGCGCTCCCGCGAGCACCCGCTCGCGGGCATCTTCGGGGCGGCGCAACCCGCCGCCCACGATGACCGAAAGCCCGGTGGCCTTCCGCACCGCGGCGACCGTCGGGGCGGGCACGGGATTCCGGGCGCCGCTTCCCGCCTCCAGATACACCCAGCGCAGTCCCAACAGTTCGGCTGCCACCGCGTGCGCCGCCGTGATGCCGGGTTTGTCCGACGGCAGGGGCTTGGTGTTGGAGATGTACTCCACGGCCGTCATCGCACCCGATTCGATCAGCAGATACGCGGTCGGGATGGCCTCCATGCCGAGGCCCTTCACGAGCAGGCCGCCGCGCACCTGTTCGTCGACGAGGTATTGGGGATTGCGGCCCGAGAGCAGCGTGGTGAAGAGGATGGCGTCCGGCCCGGGAACGACTTGTGAGGCGCCGCCGGGAAAGAGGATCACGGGGATTCCCGCCTGCGCCTTGAGCTCCGCGGCGATGCGCGGAAAGTGCGGGTTGCCGATGAAAGAGCCGCCGAGCAGCAGCGCGTCGGCGCCGTGCTTCGCGGCGAGCAGTCCCGCTTCGACGACCGATTCGGGCGTACCGGAGTCGGGGTCGAGCAGGACGAAGAACAAGGCCTTGCGGGTGGCGAGGCGATCGAGAAGGGCGGTTTCGGTTTTGCCGAGGGTGATCATGTCACCCAATGTAAAACCACGCAAGGGGGCATGGTGATGGCTGGACGCAGGTCAACGCGACGGCGTTTCAGCGGCCCGAAGCCGAAAAACCTCCGCCGGAGGCTTTTCGGCGAAAGTGCCGCCGCACACCATCAACCGAAGAATTTGGCCAACAAGGTTTCCGCCGCCGCGAGGACGGCTTGTTCCTTGTCCACGGCCTTCGATCCCGCTTGCGCACGATCGGGGCGACCGCCGCCACGGGCATCGGCCACGGGGCCGAGTTCCTTGATGAGGTCGCCGGCCTTGGCTTTCGCCTGCGCGGCCTTGCCCACCACGGCGAAGATCGACAGCGAATCGCCCGCCACCGCCGTGAACACGCCCGCGCCATTCTGCAGCTGGCTCGCGGCCGCGTCGAGGAACGCGTTCTGGGAATCCTTGTCGGCCGCGTGGATCTTCGACACCACGACCGTGAACCCGCCGACGGTCTTGCCCTTCTCGGCGATCAAGGTTTTGGCTTGCTGCGTGGCCTTGAACAGGCGCAGCTCGGCGAGGTCCTTCTCGGCGGCCTTGAGGCGCGCGGCGAGTTCTCCCACCTTGGCGGCCTCGTCGCCGGGCTTGGCCTTCAGCGACGCGCCGATCTCCGCGAGGCGGTCGAAGCGCTCGTTCACGAGCGCGAGTGCGCCCGCGCCGGTCACCGCTTCGATGCGGCGCACGCCCGAAGCGATGGAGCTTTCGGAGGTGATCTTGAACAGGCCGATCTGCCCGGTGGCCGTGGCGTGCGTGCCGCCGCACAGCTCCATGCTGAACTGGTCGGCATCCGCGCCCATGCGGATCACCCGCACGCGGTCGCCGTACTTCTCGCCGAACAGCGCCATCGCGCCCATCGACTTCGCCTCCTCGATGCCGTGCACCGAGTGCGCCACGTCGAGGTTGGCGAGGATCTTTTCGTTGACGATCGCCTCCACGCGGCGCAGCTCGTCGGCGGTGACGCCGGAGTGGTGCGTGAAGTCGAAGCGCAGGCCCTCGGGCGCGACGCGCGAGCCTTGCTGCTGCACGTGGTCGCCCAGCACCTGGCGCAGCGCGGCGTGCAGCAGGTGGGTCGCGCTGTGGTTGCGCACCGCGGCGGCGCGGGCTTCGGGATCCACGGAACCCTTCGCGTTCTTCAAGGCTTCGGGCGTCAGCAGGCCGCCGGCGAGGGCGCACTTGTGGACGACCATGTCGAACACCTTCACGGTGTCGAGCACGCGCAGGGTCACGCCGTCGCCCTCGATCAGGCCGATGTCGCCGACCTGTCCGCCGGCTTCGGCGTAGAAGGGCGTACGCGCGGCGACCAGCAGCACGGTGTCGCCGTCTTCGCGGTAACGAAGCACGGGCATGTCGGCGACGAGGGAGTCGTAGCCGACGAACTCGGTGTCGAGGCCGGGCGCGAGGATCGTCCATCCCTCATCGCCGGCGATGGCGGCGGTGAACTTGGCCGCGCCGCGTGCCCGCTCGCGCTGCTCGTTCATGTGGGCTTCGTAGCCCGCTTCATCGATGGTCAGGCCCTGCTCTTCGG
>CAYQFG010000059.1:0-12724 GCA_964416695.1 uncultured Bifidobacterium sp. | reverse complement strand
AAAGCCGCCCGGGAAACCGGGCGGCTTTTGTTTTATGCGGTCGGACGGACTTGAACCGTCACAGGATTGCTCCCACAAGCACCTCAAGCTTGCGTGTCTACCATTTCACCACGACCGCGAAGTCGCATCAACCTCGATCAAGCTCCGTCAACCTGAAACCGGTACGGGAGACTTACTCACCCGCTCCTTCAGCCGGTGCGGCACCGGGAAGGACGTTCATCTGGGTGGGTCCCACGTTGGTGGGAATCCCACCGTCCAGAACACTGCTGGCACCTTTGAGTTCCGACTCGGTCGCCACGGCCTGTGACCGTGATCCCAGGGCATTGAGCGCGATCAGAACGACGAAGCTCACGATCGCCGTCCACTGGGTGACCTTGGTCAGGATGGTGACGGCGGAGCTTCCGGTGAAGGCGCCGCTGCTGCCCATGCCGCCGAATGCGCCTGCGAGACCGCCTCCCTTGTCATTCTGCACGGTGACGAGCAGAATCAGGAAGAGGCAGATCACAATGTGCAGGACGAGCAGTAAGGTGTAGCCGATGCCCATGATTTCCTCTTTTCCGTACCCGATTTGGATCGTTTAAAACGAGACCTGAACCGCTCCCGTTTTAAAGGGCGAAAATAATACCCAGAAATGAGTCAGACTTCAAGGCTGCTCCTCCAATCAATCCACCATCAATGTCGGGTTGCGACAACAACTCCGCCGCGTTTTCGGGCTTCATGCTGCCGCCGTACTGGATGCGCACCGCTTCAGCCGTGGGCGCGTCGTAAATGGAGGCCAACAGCCCACGGATGAACCTGTGGACGTCCTGAGCTTGTTGTGCCGTCGCCGTACGGCCTGTCCCGATCGCCCAAACGGGTTCATAGGCGATCACAGTGCGGGCGGCATCCACAGCGGAAATGCCTGCATAGGCGCCACGAACCTGGGTTTCCACCACACGCTCGGTCACGTTTCCCTCACGCTCTTCCAGCGTTTCACCCACACAGACGATGGGCTTGAGACCGTCGGCGAGAGCCTTGACCGTCTTCTTGTTGACCGTCTCATCGGTTTCACCGAAGTACGCCCGCTGCTCGGAGTGACCAAGGATCACGTACTCCACGCCGATGTCCTTGAGCATGTCGCCCGAGATCTTGCCGGTGAACGCGCCCTGCGTCTCCCAGTGCATGTCCTGCGCACCGACCGAGACGGCCGTCCCCTTGAGCATCGCGGACACGCGATCCAGCGAGACGTACGTCGGACAAAGCACCACTTCGTGCGCCAGCGGTTTGTCCTTGAGGCCGGCGGCGATCTCCGCCGCCAAGGCTGCGGATTGTTCCGCATTCATGTGCATTTTCCAGTTACCAGCGAGAATCTTGCGGCGGGTCATGTCGAGTCCTTGTCCCTTGTGTATCAACACATATGAAGCGTCAGGCTGATCAAAGCCCGTAAACGCGTGATCAACAAAAAAAGCGGGCCCCTGACGGGCCCGCGGGCTGCGCCGCGCCTACTTCTCCGACAGGGCGGTCACGCCGGGAAGGGCCTTGCCTTCGAGGAACTCCAGCGACGCGCCGCCGCCGGTGGACACGTGCGACACCTGTTTCTCCAGACCGGCCTGCTCGATCGCGGCCGCGGAGTCGCCGCCACCGATGATCGTGATCGCGCCCTTGGCGGTCGCCTCCACGAGGGCTTGAGCCACGGCGAACGTGCCCTTGGAAGCCGCCTCGATCTCGAACACGCCCATGGGGCCGTTCCAGACGACGGTGCCGGCGCTGACGATGATGTCGGCGAACGTCTTGCGGGTCTCCGGGCCGATGTCCACAGATTCCTTGTCGGCGGGGATGCCATCGCGCGGCACCGCGTCGAGCGAGCCGAGCGTGCGCGCGCCGAAGTCGAGGTTGTCGGTGACCATGAAGTCGACCGGCAGCTCGATCTTGCCCGCACCGCGCGCGAGCAGGTCCTTCGCCATGTCGATGCGGTCATTCTCGACCAGCGACTTGCCCACCTCGAGGCCCTGGGCCTTGAGGAAGGTGTAGGCCATGCCGCCGCCGATGATCAGCTTGTCGACCTTGGGCAGAAGCGCCTCGATCACGTCGATCTTCCCGGAGATCTTCGCGCCGCCGATGATGGACACGAACGGACGCTTGGGGTTTTCGAGGGAGTCGCCGAGGAAGTCGAGTTCCTTCTTGAGCAGGTAGCCCGAGGCGCGCACGAGGTTCACGCCCACCACCGAGCTGTGCGCGCGGTGCGCGGTGCCGAACGCGTCGTTCACGAACACGTCGCCGAGCTTGCTGAGCGAGGCGCGGAACGCCGCGACCTCTTCGTCGGTCGCCTTGGTGACCGTGCCGTCCTTCGCCTTGACCTTCCCCTCTTCCGCGAGGTGGAAACGGAGGTTCTCCAGCACGAGGATCTCGCCGGGCTGCAACGCGGCGGCGGCGGCCTCGACCTGGGGACCGACGCAGTCATCGATGAACTTGACCTGACGGCCCATCAGCTCCTGCAGGCGCGCGGCCACGGGCTTCAGGCTGTGCTTTTCGACACGCTTGCCGTCGGGACGACCGAGGTGGCTCATCAGCACGAGGCTGCCACCCTGCGCGAGCACGTGGTTCAGCGTGGGCAGCGACTCGCGCAGGCGCTTGTCGCTCTCCACGACACCGTCCTTGACGGGCACATTGAAGTCGACGCGCACGAGAACGCGCTTGCCTTTGAGATCGAGGTCTTCGATAAAGAGTTTGGGCATGGGATTGGTCTCCGGGGACGATGCTGGGGAAGCGGGCGATGGCCCTTAGAACTCAAAGGGCGTTCGCGATTTTTCGATCGCGAACGCCCAGGAATTGACTGAGGAACTGGCGGCCGTACGGGCGCACGGCCGTGCGCCCCTATCGGCCGTCCTTCTTCGCCATGTGCTTGACGAGGTCGACGACGCGGTTGGAGTAGCCCCACTCGTTGTCGTACCAAGACACGACCTTGAAGAAGCGCTTCTCGCCCGGCAGGTTGTTCTGCAGGGTGGCCAGCGAGTCGTAGATCGACGAGCGGCTGTCGTGGATGAAGTCGGAGGAGACCAGCTCCTCGTTCGTCACGCCGAGAATGTCCTTCAGGTAGGTCTGCGAGGCCTTGCTCAGCTCCTCGTGGATTTCCTGGATGGACGTGTCACGCGCGGCGCGGAAGGTGAGGTCGACGACCGAGACGTCGGCCACGGGAACGCGAAACGACATGCCGGTGAGCTTGCCCTTGGTGGAAGGCAGCACTTCGCCCACGGCCTTGGCGGCACCGGTGGTCGAGGGGATGACGTTGATGGCCGCCGCGCGGCCGCCGCGCCAGTCCTTCTTGGACGGACCGTCCACGGTTTTCTGCGTGGCGGTGTAGGCGTGGATGGTGGTCATCAGGCCGGTCTCGACGCCGATGCCCGACTTCAGCAGCACGTGGACCAGCGGCGCGAGGCAGTTGGTGGTGCAGGAGGCGTTCGACACGATGTTGTGCTTGGCGGAGTCGTACTCGCCTTCGTTGACGCCCATCACGATGGTCTTGACGTCGCCCTTGGCCGGCGCCGAGATGATGACCTTCTTCGCGCCGGCGGCGAGGTGACCGGCGGCCTTGTCGGAGTCGGTGAACAGACCGGTGGACTCGATCACGTAGTCGACGCCAAGATCCTTCCAGGGAAGGCCGGAGGGATCGCGGGTGGCGGCGACGCACTTGACCTTGTGACCGTTGACGACGAGAACGTCGGCCTCTTCCTTCGAAGCGTCGCTCTTCTCGGTGGTCACGGTGTGCTTGAACTTGCCGTGGACGGAATCGTAACGGATCTGATAAGCGAAGTAGTCGGCGTCGGTGGAGACGTCGACGACGGCGACGACATCGAGTTCCTTGCCCAGCAGGCCCTGATCGCAGATCGCCTGAAACACCATGCGCCCGATACGACCAAAGCCGTTGATTCCAATTTTGATGGCCACGGAAAACCTCCTCCGAGAAATGAAACAACCGGTTTAAAACACGTTACACGGGACGGAAAATATAGAAGACGCGCGCCCCATCCCAAAGGGCGGGAGAATGCCGATTCTCCCGGATTTTCCGCATGATCTTGCGAAACCGGGCGAACTTGCGCGGGCCCGGAAGTAGATTTCGGTTATGGATCCCATCTCATCGAAGTACAACGCGACCGTGGAATCGATCGGGTATCTCACCCCGGACCTCTTCATCCTGAAAATCCGGCCCGATACGCCGATCGCGCCGTTTGTCTCCGGCCAGTACGTCCTTCTGGGGCTTTCCTCAAACCTTCCGAGACGCGAAGGCAGTGCACCGGAGTTCAAGGAGCAGAAATCCGACCGCCTGGTGCTCCGCGCCTACAGCATCGCCAGCGCCGGACACGAGACGGACGTGCTCGAGTTTTACATCTCGGTGGTCGCCAACGGCTCCCTCACCCCGCGTCTCGTCCAGCTCAAGGCCGGAGACCGGATTGCCCTCGGAGAGAAAATCCGCGGGTACTTTACCCTGGACCAGATTCCGGCGGACCGGGAGTGGGTGATCCTGGCCTCTACGGGAACGGGTCTGGCTCCGTATATATCCATGATGCGCGCCGAACGGCTCGCGCCTACGAAACGCCGGTACATCATCCTGCAGGGAGCCCCCACGGGGAAAGACCTCGGTTACTTCGAAGAAATGCGGGAGAATGCCGCTGCCCTGCCCAACCTGACCTACCTCCCTTCCATCACACGCCCTCATCTTGACCCGGACTGGACCGGCGAGACCGGGCGGATTACCCGGTATTTCGAAACCGACCTGCTCCGGGAAAGGTTCGGAGTAGATCTGCACCCCGGCAAAACTTCCGTTTTCCTGTGCGGGAACCCGGCGATGATCGAAGACGTGGAGAAGCTGCTCGTGCCCAAGGGCTACACGAAGCACACACCCGCCGCACCAGGGTCCCTTCACATCGAAGAATACTGGTAGCGGAGCCGACATCGTGAAAAAACCGCGCCGCCTCATCGTAGGCGATATTCACGGCTGCGCCGACGAACTGGCGGAACTGTTGTTTCGTTTCAGGTTCATGCCGGGATATGACCGCCTCTTCTCCGTCGGAGACGTGATCGGAAAGGGCCCCAAAGCCCGGGAAGCCCTTGAGCTGCTGCACCAGTTCGGCGCCCGCATTGTGCGGGGGAACCATGAAGAACACCTGCTGAAAGGCGCTTCCCTCCCTCCCTCACGCCGCACGGAGCGGCATGCCCGTTATCTTGCGGCCCTGGGGAAGGATCGCGACCTCTGGATCGACCGGATTGCCGCCTGGCCCCTGTACATCGAAGAGCCCGATCTCCTGATCGTACACGCGGGGCTTGAGCCGGAGGTCGCCTCGCTGGCGGACATGCGCCCCAAGGTTCTGCAAACCATCCGGACATGGGACGGATACGGAGATCACCTCGACCGGCAAGGGGAGGATCCCCCCTGGTTCGAATGCGTGTCGCCCGCCAAGACCGTCGTGTTCGGACATTGGGCGGAACGTGGTCTCGTCGACCTTCCCCGCTTCAAGGGGCTCGATACCGGCTGCGTCTACGGTCGTGAACTCACCGCCTGGTGTCCGGAAGAAAAGCGGTTTCACCACATTGGCGCCCGCAAGCCCTATGTTCCCGTTGCTTAGGGGGGATGCGGCCCGGCGTGGAACGCCGTGGCCGGGTGAACGATGGCTGTCATGCCCTTCGGCCGGTCCGGAAGGAAAACCGGCTTCGCTCGCCCTGCCCGGGGCTCCTTTCTTCATCACTCATTCCTAACTTCCTGACCCATGACCGACACGCTTCTTCCTGATTACGACTTTCTGGTGATCGGCGCGGGCCCTGCAGGCCTGCTAGCCGCCATGACCCTGGCCGACGGACAAACACCGCAGGGCTCCAGGACGATTGCCTTGCTGGACAAACGGGATCCTTGGCGGGAGCCCGTATCCTGTGCGGAAGCCGTGCACCGCACCCGCCTCGAAGCCCTGGTGCCCGTCGTGGAGCCCGGGTGGATCCGCGGCCCCGTAGACGGTGCCCTGTTCATCAGCCCGGACGGGACGGTCGTGTCGCTGGAACAGCCTCAAAGCGGTTACCTGATCGACCGGGCTCTCATGCACCGCCGACTGGCCATGATGAACCAGGAACGCGGCGTGCATTGCAACTTCCGGGTCCGCGTGACATCGGTCTCCCGGCTTGAGCAGGGAAGACGCACCGTGACCTATCAGGTCCCCGGTGACGAAACCCCCAAAACCTTAACGGCCAGGGTGGTGATCGATTGCAGCGGCCCGGGGGCCGGGTTCGGAAGCGGAGAAGCCATCACCCAAGGAAACTTCGACGTAGAGCCCGCAGTGTTCGCGCTGGTAAAGGGACCGAAGTATCCGCTCAACTACATCCAGATGTTTTTCGGCACCAACTATGCCCCCGGAGGATACGCCTGGCTGTTCCCCCGTGACGCGGAAGTTTCCAATGTGGGCCTGGTCGTGGGGCGCGACTTCGCGCAAGAGGCGCCGGCGCGACAGGCGCTCAAGACCTTTCTGGAAAAAACCTATCCGGGGGCGGAGATCCTGACCTTCCAGGGAGGCGCCATCCCGTGCGGGTATCCCGATGCCCCTCTGGCCGTGGACAACCTGTACAAGGCGGGCGATGCGGCCAACATGGTGCACCCCCTGAGCCGTGCCGGAATCCTTGAGGCGATGACGGGAGGGAAGCACGCCGCCCTGGCCGCCCTGAAAACCATCGACCTCGAGGACGAAGCTTCACGCCGCCCCCATTACGAAACGTACCGTAAGACATGGGACGAGGCTTACGGGAAATCCCATCGCGCGATCTCAAAAATCAAGAAGGCCTTCTCCCGCATCCCGGATCGGGACTTCGATCGCGCCGCCCGCGCCCTGGCGCGCCTTCCCCGCCATAAACAAACCATGCCCCGCATCGTTCTGACCACATTGTGGCATTCCCCGATGTTGTTATGGCGCATGCGCAGCCTGATCTTTTCCAAATAATCGGAAGTCGGTTCATGCCCGTCTCATCGACAGAGCCGCGGCTCGGGAGTTCCCGCTCCCCCGAAGAATCCACCCCCTCGAAACGCGGGAGATGGTGGGCACGCGTCCGGCTGCCCGTAGCCGGGCGTTCCCCCTCCGGGTTCATCCTGTTTGCGGCGGCAACGGTCTGCGTTCTGGGTGGGATCGTGGCGTTGATGGGATACGCGACGCGCCACGACGTTCTGGCCGGGCTGGGAAGAAGCGATGCGCCCCTGCATCCGTTCACAGCCGCATGGTTCATGTTGCTCGGCCTTTACCTGTATGCGTGCGGCGTGTCCGCGTTGCCGCGCCGGCGCCTGCAGGGTGCCGGTCTGGCGCTACAGGTCGTTTCGCTCACTGCCCTGCTCCTGCAGGCATCCGGGCTTGTCACGTCTTCCCCGCCGCCGCCCGGCACGATTGATCCGTTCCTGTCCGGCCTCACCGCCGGATCACAGCCTCTCACGCTGATGCTCGCGCTCAACCTCATCGCTTTCTCGGTCATCCTGCGCCGGAACCCCCGGCCGCGTGTCCGCAGCGCCACGATCTTTCCCCTGATTCCGGTGTTCTGGGTCACATACTTTTCATTCACGACGAATTTTTATGGTGCCGAACCCTTCAATGAGCATTTCGCCTACACGTTGCTGCCCCTCCCGGTAGCGTTTCTGCTCGGCGCTGCCGCGACGGGTTGCCTCGCCTCGCAACCGCGGACCGGGTTCATGGCCATTTTCAACCGGCACTATCTCGGGGGCATTCTCGCCAGCATCGCCTTTCCGATCATCCTGTTGTCCCCCTTCACCGTCGGCTGGATCCGGATCCGCATGCTGCGCAGCGAAGATCATGAACTCGCGGCCTCGTTCTCGCAGTTCGCCACCACGAACATTCTCGTCTTCGGCACCTTCATCTGGTTTTGCGCCCGGATGATCAATCGCATTGACGCGCGCCGCCAGAGGAGCATGCACTCCCTGCGCCGCGCGAATGAAAAGCTGATCCGCGTCAACGGTGAACTGCAACGAGTGAACACGGTCCTGGAAGCCAAGATCGATGAGCAGGTCCGGACAGAGAGCGCGCGGCAGCAAACCGAACTGCAGCTTTTCCAGTCGCAGAAGATGGAAGCCATGGGCACGTTGGCCACGGGCATCGCTCACGACTTCAACAACCTTCTCACCGTCATGCTGCTCAATGCCGAAGACGCCCTGGAAGTCGCGCCCGAAGGGTCTTCGTTGCGGACGTCGCTCGGAGAAATCCGGATGTCGGGCCTGCGGGCGGCCGAGGTGATCCGCCAGATCATGACTTTCGGCCGGAAAAGTCCCGGTACGCGCAGCATCGTCGACCTGGGGATGATGACGAAGGAGGCCGCCGCCATGCTTCGCCGGGGACTTCCCCGCCACATCAGCCTCACGCTGTCGTCACTGGACGAACTGCCACCCATTGAGGCCGATCCCACGCAGGTCCAGCAGGTGTTGATCAACCTGGGGACGAACGCCGCACAGGCCATGGCGGCACACGGCGGCAACCTGGAGATCATCGGGAAACGGGTCACCATCCCGTCCGGAACGATGCTACCCCACCCCGATCTCCGTCCCGGGGACTACGCCTGTCTCTGCGTGCGGGACGAAGGCTGCGGGATCGAAGAGGCGACCCTGAAGCGCATCTTTGATCCGTTCTTTACGACCAAGTCGCCGGATCAGGGCACAGGCCTGGGGCTGTCCATTGTGCACGGGATCATGCAGCTCCATCAGGGAAGCGTGCTGGTGGAGAGCCAGCCCGGCCAGGGCTCGACGTTCAGCCTGTATTTCCCGGTCGCGCTGACGGGATCTCTGCCCCGCCGGCAAGAAGCGGCCTGAACGCCGAAACACATGGCGCCGAAACACATGGTGCCGAAATACATGGACGGCTTTTTCGCCACCAGCCCCGGGGAGCACCGGTGCACAAAGAGCGCTCTCCACCGCTGCCACGTCCACGGTCCTGTGGCTTCCCGGGGCGTCAATCCCTTTCCGCCAGGGGAAGTGCCGAGACGTCCCCTCGTATCTGGATTTCGTGAAGTTTACGGTACAGGGTTCTTACCCCGATCCCGAGCTCTTCCGCACTCCGCGCACGGTCACCGTGGTTATGGCGCAATACGGCCTGTATGACCATCAGCTCGATCTCTTCCAGTTTCATGCCCCGCCGGAAGTTGATGCCGGAGTCCTGGGGAAGTTTGCCGTTCAGTTCGGGGGGAAGCGCCTTCGGTTGAATCTCGTTTCCCGGAGAGAGGATCACCGCCCGCTCGACGGCATTCTCCAGTTCCCGAATGTTGCCCGGCCACCCGTACTGGTTCATCAGTTGGAGGGCCTCTCCACTGATGCTCATCTGGTCACGGCCATTGTGTACGGCGAAACGCGTGAGGAACTGCGCGATAAGGCCGTGCAGATCTTCCATGCGCTGACGGAGCGGCGGGATCTCCAGGGTTATCACGTTGAGGCGGTAAAACAGATCCTCGCGGAACAAGCCCTCCGCGACGAGTTTTCTCAGGTTCTTGTTGGTGGCTGCGAGAATGCGGACATCCACCCTTTGCGGCGTCCCTCCCACAGGCGTGATTTCACCCTGTTGGAGCACCCGCAACAATTTGGCCTGCAAGGCGAGCGGCAGTTCCCCGATTTCGTCGAGGAAAATCGTGCCGCCATGCGCTTCTTCAAAGCGGCCCTTGCGATCCTGGTGGGCCCCGGTGAACGAGCCCTTCTTGTGCCCGAACAGTTCGGATTCAATGAGATTCTCAGGGATGGCCGCACAGTTCACGGTCACCAACGGTTTGTCGAGTCGACGTGAGTGCGCGGCGATATATCGTGCGAGTACGTCCTTCCCCGTTCCGGACTCGCCCTGGATCAGGATCGTCGCTTCACTGCCGGCCGCCTGAAGGGCGGACTCAAGCAGCTCCCGGTACACGGGGCTGCGAGTCATGGTCAGCAAGCTCCCGCCGGCTTTCAACTGTTCCCGCAATTGCAGGTTTTCATCCAGCAACGCCGCTTTTTCCAGTGCGCGCAGCACGGCGTTTTCGATATCGGCGATTTTGAACGGTTTGGAGACGAAGTCGTAGGCCCCCCGTCGCATGGCCACCACGGCATCATCAATGCTGCCATGTCCCGAAATCACCACGACCTGGGTACTTGCGTTGATGTCCTTGATGCGCTTGAGCACCTCGAGCCCATCCAGGCCCGGCATTTTCAGGTCCGTAATGACCAGTGCGGGTCGCATGGATTCGATGATCTGCATGCCTTCGAACGGGTCAGACACGGCCCGGGTTTCGTAGCCCAGCTCGGAGACCACTTCCTGCAAGGGCTGGAGAACACCGAGATCATCATCGATCAGTAAAATCGTTGGTTTCATCATGGAGGAGTTTATGGGATGACCTTCCACTGCCGGTTTTGCACCACGGGGCCGTCACTCCGCGACAAGATAGTTCCCGGACCCGAACCCTTGATTGCGCGTTTCAACACTAATAATGCAAATGCGTCATCCGTCCCCCTGATCTTCCGAATCGGCTGCCACGACTGCCATTTTGGCCGGTTTCATTTCCTGGAAGGATACGGATAAATGTGAAAAAATCCAAAATAACGCACCCTGCCCCGCACTCTGCATGGCATGAAGATCGCATTTCACACTACTTGTCAAGAGCCATTCGCCTCACGGCTTTTCGAAAGGATCCCCCATGCGTACCCTGAGCTTGCGGACCACCAAACCCGTTTCGCGCAAGGCAGGGGTTTGGAACGCGGGAATCCGGAACGCAGGGGGACGGGTGGCGGCATTTTTTCTGGCCGCCTTTGCCCTCACCGGATGCCTGGCCGCACCCGAAGTCCTCAACGACGCCCAGCCCCGGGTCCGGATGAATCTCAGCCTCGAGCGCCCGGCCTCTCCTTCCATGCAGCTCAAAACCCTGCAGGTCACCCTGCGGTCCAACCGTGGGCATCTCGTCCGGGACACCATCACGGATCAGGGCGGCACCCTTTCGGGGGCGCACGTCGTGCTCAACCCTGCCGGCGACCAGGGACAAATCCTGACCCCGCGGTATGAGCTGTCCCCTGCGGAAGAATGGATCTGCGTCCTGCAAAGCTTTGACCTCCGCGACTCCCTGATACACGATGAGGAGTATCTGCTCGGCTCGCTCTCGCAGGGGGATATCCGCGACCTTCCGCTCCGCGTGGGTGCCCGGGTGGCCGCATACGAAGGCGTCTTCACAGCCACAGGCGCCATGTACGGGAGCCAGGCCGTCACCGTGCATCGCGCCGAACTGGTCATCGATGGCATGGTCCATGATGCCATCGTCAGCGGCACCGAAGGCGGAAACGCGATCCGTATCTTGTACGAATACCTCCCCACCGGCCGGCACGACATGCTGACGCGCCTGTACGGTACAGTGGGTGATGATCCCACCTCCCGGCTGCTCTGGGAAGGCCGGAAGCGGATGGACATCCGCGCGGGGGCCTCCGCCATGGTCGCAATTCCTCTTGAGTGGGTCTTGGCCCCGGAGGGGTTGGCAAAGGCCGGCAGCACCCTGGAGACCATGCGCGCGGAGCTGCTGCTGGGTCGCGTCGGCCACGTCGTCATGAACGTGGGCATGCCGGCGGCGATCAACATCTGACTTGACCCTGACTCCCGCCACTCCTCTCCCTGGATACGCACGCGGCCTGGTCTTTGCCGTCCGTCCCCCCCCACCAGGCTTCAAAAAAAACCGCCGGAACCTGGAGGTTCCGGCGGTGGTGGAATCACGACCCGCCCGTCACCCCAACAGGGTGACAGTCATGACGGCCTGCCGTCTTACGGGCAGACGTTGTCCCACTTCGAGAAGTCGAGCCACCGCGTGTCCGGCAGCAACACCTCATCCGCGACCGCAGGATGATTCGCGCCCGCCGGGTAGTTGGGGAACGAGGACCCCATGGGCGTTTCCCCCCAGTGCTTGAGAAGGGCATCCAGGAATTTCCAGGACAGCTCCGTCTCGTCGGAACGCACGAAGAGGGTCGGGTCACCCAGAATCGAATCCATCAACAGACGTTCATAACCGTCCGCGCGTGTATCGAAGTAATCGCTGTAACAGAAGTTCATCGATGTATCGGACAACTCGAAGCTCTGTCCCGGATTCTTGCTCGTCAATTCCAGCAGGATCGCTTCCTGGGGCTGGATCTTGAAGATGATGCGGTTCGGTTCGGACTTGCCTTCACCGGCATTGAACAGGATGTTGGGCAAACGCTTGAACGTCACGACCACTTCGGTTCCCTTGCGTCCCATGCGCTTCCCGGAGCTGAGGTAGAACGGGACTCCCGCCCAGCGCTGGTTGTCGATGTTGAGCCGGAGCGCCACGAAGGTGTCCGTGCTGCTCTCGGGGTCCACGCCTTTTTCCTGTCGGTAACCGGGCACGTCCTGGCCTTTGACGGAGCCGGGGCCATACTGCCCCCGCACCGCGACGGGCGGCTGCGCGTCGAGCTCGAGAGGACGCATGGCGCGCAACACCTTGACCTTCTCGTCACGGATGGCTTCCGCGGAAAGGTTCACCGGCGGCTCCATCGCCACGAGACAGAAAATCTGCATGAGGTGATTCTGCACCATGTCGCGCAGGATCCCGCTCTTGTCGAAGTAGCCGGCACGGTCCTCCACGCCCAGCATTTCGGCACCGCTGATCTGGACGTGCTCGATGTGGTGACGGTTCCAGATGGGTTCGAACACCGAGTTGGCGAAACGGAACACCATCAGGTTCTGCACCGTTTCCTTGCCGAGATAATGGT
>CAYQFG010000058.1:7185-12823 GCA_964416695.1 uncultured Bifidobacterium sp. | reverse complement strand
TCTGCGGCGACATACCCAAGTGGTAAGGGAGAGCTCTGCAAAAGCTTTATTCAGCGGTTCGAATCCGCTTGTCGCCTCCACTTTTGAGCGGACAGCCGCGATCGCTGAGAGAGCCGAGATAGTTTAAGGCCTGTGGCGATCGGCTGTCCGCTTTTTTTCCCCTGAATTTTCTCAGAACGCCTGCGCCAGATCGAAAATCCAGCGCGACACCCCTGTGTTTTCGGGGTCGCGGGCGTAATCGATCCGCAGGTTGAACAACGCCAGCAGTTCGTACCGGACGCCGAGTCCCACCGCCCGGCCCTGCCCCGACGGTGTCAGCGCCTTGCCCGGTTCCCAGACGTTTCCCTGATCCACGAAGGGAACCACCTGCAGGTCGGCCACGTGACGCAGCGGGCCCATGGTGATGCCCGAGAAAGGGCTGATGCGCAGTTCGCCGGATGCGAGCACGAACGCGGGCTCCACGTCTTCCTGCAGGCAGTTGCCGTCACTGTTCACGCGGGGACAGATCGACCGCCAGTCGCGGCTGCGCACGCTGCGCGGTCCGCCCAGGAAGAACCGGGGTGCGTTGATGCCGCCGGCTCCAAAGAAGCGTCCGCCGTCGAGGCGCACGGCCAGGACCATGCGGCTGCCCAGTGGCACGTAGGCGGCCGCTTCGGCCTCCAGCCAGTTGTGGCGGTTGAGATGCGGGGCGATGGTGCCGGCGTCCAGCAACGGGCCGCCATTGCCCCACGTAAGGGCCAGGCGGCCCCCGCGCGAGGGGTTGCCCCACACGTCGAGTTTCTGCAGGTAAATCGAGTTCAGGAAGTTCAGGTTGAAGTCGCGCACGCGCTGGATGGTGTCGAGTCGTTCGCTCTTGCCGAACAGTTCGGCGCCGCTGACGCCGCGCGCCCAGGCCGTGAGCTGGCGCGACAGCTTGCTCTGGTTTGAGATGTCAAAGTTGCCGTCGAACCATCCGGTGTCACGAACCAGCGGGCGATCCTGGTACCAGTTGACGACGAACTCGTTGTCGAAGCGGACCATCGTTCCAAACACCAGCGGGGCGGCGTATCCGGCGAGTACGGTCTGCTTGCGTTCGGCCAGCGTGAGACCCAGCCGCCCTTCCTGCAGCCTGCCCGCGAGATTGGCGTGCGAAAGCGACAGGTCGGCACCCAGACCGTACTGGGTTTCCCAGTAACCCGCGAGGTCGAACTCTCCGGGAACGCGTTCTTCCGCGGACAGCACCATCACGCTGCGGCCGGAATCGCGCCCGACGCTGTCGCGCAGGCGGACGAAATTGAACACGCGCGTCGACTTCAGTTTGCGTTCGTATTCATTCAGGCCCGAAAGCGTGAGCGTGTCGCCCGGCTCGAGGGGAAAGAGCGAGCGGAGGTGACCGGTGCGCGTCACGCCGGCCGCCCCGGTGGTGTCGCCCTCGCGATGCACGCGGAAGATCAGGGTGTCGAACACGGTGGCCACTCCCGGCTCCACCTGGAAGGCTACGTCCACCGCCTGGCGCTCATGATCGTAGAACAGGGATTCGGCGGCTTGCGCGTGCAGGAACCCGGCATCGCCGTAAAAACGCAACAACGCCCGCCGGTCGCGGAAGAGCAGTCCGCGATTGTACGTGCGGCCGGGCCGCACGCCGAGATCCAGCGTATCGTACACGGGGAAACCGGGCCCCGGCAGCTGCAGGCGCACCTCGCGGAAGTGATACCGCGCTCCCTCCTCGATGCTGATTTCCACCGTATGCGGAGGGGTGAACGTGGGGACGCCGACCGCGGTGTCGCTGAAGCGCAGGGTGACCACGGCGCCGGCATCCAGATAGCCGAGGTCCCGGTAGGCCTCGCGCACCAGCAGCGCCGCATCTTCGGACCACCCTTCCCATTCGTCGACGCGCCACTGCGGGTCGGGCTGGGGCAGTGCGATGAGCGCGGTGATGCGGCGCGCCGAAAACTCCCGGTTGCCTTCGACTTTCACCGCGGGCGCGGCGAACGCCGCCTGCCCGCCAAGCACCCCCAGCACCAGCCAGAACAGGACGCGGTTCAACCCCTCCCGCTTGCGGAGACAGCGCCACAGGGGGCCCGCGAACGTGAACAGCGCGCGCGTCACCACAGATCCCAGAAGCGGTAACGGTAGCGCAGGCCCGCGCGCTGGCGCACCCGGCGTTCCTCGTCGATGTCGCGCCCTTCGGGGCGCGTTTCCACGGCGGCCTCGACGGTGACGCGTTCCTTCAAACGCGCCTGCCAGAGGCTGTCACGCACCATGCGCTCGACGGGCGGACGGTACTCGGCGGCCAGGCGGTACTCCATCGGATTGGCCAACTTCGTCTCCGGGTGATATCCGGCGCGGCCCTTGAGGGATGTGCGATAGACCCGGCGGCTTTCGACTTCGAGGGAAACGGATTCCAGTCCGGTGCTGTCGCTGCCGATCAATGCGCTGAGCCCGCTGACCTGCGTGGACTTGATGAATCCGCCGGAGCTGCGCGCGATGCCGCGCGAAAGCCGGTCGTTGAGGGCGGGCTCGAGCATGGCGAAGGCGGCGCTTCCGTAGTTGCCTTCGCCGCCCGGCGTCTCGGACACGTAACACCCCTGCGCCATCGAGTTGATGAGCACGGACGGCGACACCGGATCGCCGCCGCTTTGGGTGCAGTCCGTTTCATAGGTGAACCCGATTTCCTCAAGCCTTCCATCGAGGCGGATGTAGATCTGGCAGGTCTGGCGCGTGTCGGGGCGGCAATCCGCCCGCACGCGTTTTTCTCCTTCCACGTGGAGCATGCCGTCCTCGAGGGTGACGTTGTCCCATTTGACCTCGAAGTCGCGCAGGTTGTAGGCCTGTCTCGTCTGGCCCACTTCGCCTTGCAGGCCCGAGACCTTTCCGTTGACAAGCAGGTAAGGATACGCCCCGGTGAGACGCGCGTCGCCCGCGAAATTCATGCGGAGCACGTCGGTGTCGACGCGGTTCCGCGCCCCCACGGCTTCGAGATTGATGTCGAGATCCCACGGCCGCGTACGGGTGCGCCCGCCGGCCGCCCGGGGGGCTCCCGCAGGGCCGCGGCCGATGCCGGTGAAGAAGGACGTGACGTCGCGCCAGCCGAGACGACGCTGAAAGATGAAATCCTGCAACCTGCCTTCGAGCTTCAGGGACGGCGCATCCCCGGTCGTCGACGGAGGCATGCCGACGGTCGCCCTCAGGTTTTCGAACCCGCTTTCCACGCGGGTGGGCGACGGCGGCAGGGCGACGAACCCGGCGCGCGCCTCGGTCACGCCTTTGAGGCCATCGTCGGATCTCCAGATCCATTCGCTGCCGAAATCACGAACGTTGACGCGCGCGCCGCCGGGAAGGGTGACGCCGTAGGCCGGTCCGTACAACGACAGCGAGGCCGTTCCCCGCGCGGGTGAAAAGGTGGCCTGGCCGCGCAGGGAGTCGCCGCGCGGGTTGGTGATGACGAGCGGGGCCAGCGTCATGACGCCGCGGGCCAGCGACACCTCACCGCGCACGTGCTGAGTGTCCAGTGCGGAGACATGACGGAACGACAGCATGCCTTCCGTCAGCTGCAGGTTTTCCCACACGTCACGGCTGATGGATCCGGAGAGGACACCGTTGAAGGTGATGTCCTCCAGACTGCCGGCTTGCGAGGACAGCGGCATGCGTCCCGCCACACGCACACTGCCTTCCAGGTTCCGCCACTCGGGCATCCCGCCTTCGAGGCGCGTCACCAGACCGCCCGTGGAGCGGGCTTCGCCGCGAAAGCGCGGAGTATCGGTGTTGAGTCCGGAGACGGAGGCGAACAACGTGTCGTTCCAGCGGACGGGGCCGGGCGGCAGGACGGCATCCGCGCGCAGGGAGTCTCCCATGCCCACGATTTCCACGGCGGTCACGTCGGCCAGCCCCGTTTGCGCCGGCAGGCGCATGCTTTCGAGGCGCAGAACGCCCTGCATGCCCTCCATGGCGGAAAAGGCCAGGGCGCCGTTCAACGTTCCCACCCGCGTGACGCTGTCCGCGCCGCGGAGGACGGCACGCGCACCTTCCCCCCCCGTTCCCTGAAAAAGGTGGGTGGAGCGTCGGGCCAGATCAAGAACTTCTCCCACGTCCAGTCCGCTGGCTTCCACGCGCCAGGCACCGCTCATCAGGCTGTGCGCTCCCCCCGACCACTGCAAGGTGCGGCCGTCGAAGGGAAGCGTTGCGCTGGCCGTGAGGCGTGCGCCCCCCGCGGCGAGTTCGAAGCGGCGGACATCGACGCTGTCCGAGGTCCAGGCCGCGTCGATGCCGGCATCCAGGACGGCGCCCGCCCCGCTGAAGCGGGCGCGCAGGTCACTGCCTCCCTTGCCCGTGACATCGTCCCACGTGAAGCGGCCATCGACCCAGGGATCGAACATGGCGAGACGACGCAAGGGTTCGTACGGAAAGCGCGCGGGCCACAGACTGTCGGCTGTGAGCGTGAGCGTGCCCGGCACGCGCATGGTCATGCCGATGCGGCCGTGCCGCTCGTGACGGGCCTGGAAGCGGAGCGAAACATCGTGTTCTCCCGCAGCGTTTTCCCACAGGACGTGACCGTCTCCGGTGAACAGTTCCCCGTCGCGATAGACGAGGCCGCGCCGCAGGAAGTATCCGGAAGACGTCACCTGGTTTTCCGCAACGAGACTGTCCGCGACATTGCCGTAGGCGCGCGGTTCGCGCACGCGGGCCGTGATGGTCAGTACCGAGTTTTCCCACACGCCCGCAACCCGGGCGGTGGCGTAGTCGATGTTGTCCGCCGTCCAGTTGACCGCCCAGGATTCGCCGCGCGCCACGTCGCCCGAGAGTTCGAGCCGCCCGGGTACGCGCCCGTTCCAGCGAAGGTCGACCAGGGAGCCGTCGCCGGTGCGCACACGCGCCGCCACGCGCATGCCCGTATCCAGCCGGGCCTGGGTGATGTCGAAGTTGAGGGGCAACACGAAATCCGCAACGGCCCAGGTGTCGCCGTGTACGAAGCCGGTGAGCTCGCCGCGCCACAACTCGCGGCGCGGGACGGCGTGCCAAGGGTCGGGGGCGGTCCAGCGCCCGTTGAACCCGAGACGTTGCCGGGTGCCCGTCGCCTTGACCGCGGTCGTGCCGCCGCTGTCCCCCAGCCTGGCGGTCACGCTCCACGACAAGGAGTCCAGCGGTTCGACGGGCGCGGTCTGAAACCGGGCGGTCAGGCGGAGGCTGTCCCGTTTGTCGTGCCGCCACAACGTCTGCGCCTCCACGCGGACCGCGGACAACAGGGAGACGGGATCGAAATCGAAGGCGGCGGTGTCGGTGGCTCCATGCATCGCCCGCCACGCGCGGGCCCAGTCATCGGGACGGGACACCACGACCAGCGCCGTGTCGCGCCCCAGCCACAGGTTCTGCTTGTCGCGCGCGCCCGACACCACAAGGGTGTCGGAGTCCGGACGCACGGCTTCGAAGCGATACCGCAGCGTGCGCCCCCGCCAGCCGGCATCAAGCACCGCGTCGAAGGCGGGGGCATCCTGCCCGGTCACCACATGCGCGGTGGCCCGCACGGCCTGGGGGCCCCGGCTCTGAATGCGGGCGGGCCCCGCATGCAACGCGCTCCCACCCGGCACGTCCACGCGCAGGATGCGCCACGAAACATCCAGCCCCACGGGAAAGCGCAGCCATGCCGGAAAAGTCAGGGCCG
>CAYQFG010000058.1:0-7085 GCA_964416695.1 uncultured Bifidobacterium sp. | reverse complement strand
ACCGTTCGCTTGAGACGAGTCATGGGCTCAAAAACCGGATTGCGGGCGCAGACCCGCTTCCGACCGGCAATCCTTTCGGAAAAACACAATTTACCCCAAAAAATACTTAGTCCGAAAGACCGGGAATCGCGAGGTTGAAATGCGGAGATATGCTAATTTAGCCAGCCTCGGCCCCGGACATTCCCGGGGGTCGTGCGTTCCACGAGAAGGATATCGTCCATGAGAAAAAGACTGCTTCTGATTCCCGTCCTGGCCGCTTTCGCCGCGGTTTCCGCTTACGGCAACAGCAGCGAGAAGGGTCGCGTTCTGGCCCGCATCGCGGGTAAGCCCTTCACCGAAAACGATCTGGATCTGCGTCTGAGCGTTCATGATGACGCACGCCGTCAGGAAATCCTGTCCACTCCCGAACTGCGGCGCGGGGATTTCGAAACCATCCTCCGCCAGCGCCTCTACGCCCTGGCGGGGCAGGCCTCCTCCTACGGAAAGTCGAAGGATCTGCGCCGCCACATGGCGATGCAGGATCAACGCGTCATGACGCAGTATTACTTCGAAACCTTCCTGGGCCAGCAGGGCGGGCTCACGCGTGACGCGATCGAAGCGCACTACGCAGCGGCGCCGGAACGCTTCACCGACGATTCCGGCCGCGTCCTGCCGCTGCCGCAGGCGTTCAGCCGCGTCGTCGACTCCCTGATCGTGGGCAAGGCCGCCGCCAACGGCGCCCTCGACTCGTTCCATCAGGCCAACAACCGCATTTACGCCGTCCGCGCGTCTGCGGACGTTGCGGTGATCCGCACCACGGACCGCAAGCAGGCCGACGCCGCCCTCAAGGCCCTGCGCAGCGGGACCGCATTCGGCACCGTCGCCAAGCGGTATTCACAGCATGGCTCCAAGGAGAACGAAGGGCGCCTGGGCCGCATCAACCGCGGCGACTACACGGATGCCTTCGCCAATCCCGACCTGCTCGACAGCCTCGTCTTCGGCGAGCAACGCCTGCAGCCGGGCCAGACGTCCGGTCTGGTGACCCGGAACGGCACCTACTTCATCACCCGCGTGGACGCCTACACGCCCGGCAGAACGCCCCCGCTGGAAGAAGTCCGCAAGGCGGTCGCCACCGACTACGTCCGTGAATACAAGGCGGCCCTCAACCGCGATGCCGTGGCGACCCTGAAGGAAAAATACGGGTTGCGCTCCGTGTCCCTCGTGAAGGAGCCTTCGGAACAGGAAATCCGCGCCTACTATAACGACCACAAGGCGGAATACGAAAGCCCGGAAACCTTCGAACTCTACCACGTTGAATCCGCCGACGAAGAAAAACTGGCGGCCGAATTCGCCAAGGTGCAGACCTTCGGGGAGTTCAAGGCACTCGCGAGCCGTTTCTCCGCGAACGCCCGCACCAAGGCCCAGGAAGGCCGTCTGGGAGTGGTGAAGCGCGACTTCAGCCTGCCCTACGGCGTGGGCGTGATGCCCGCCCTGTTCCCCGCCCTCGATGAGGTCGAATCCGGACGCGTGGAAGAACTGGTCGAAAACCCCAATACCCAGACCTGGCATGCCTTCTGGCTCGTCAAGAAGACCGCACCCGCCCTCAAGGACCTGGAACGTGTCCGCGCATTGGTGACCCAGGACCTGAAGGCCAACCGGGTCGCGAACGTCCAGCCCAAGGATTCGCTGGCCGTGATCGCCCGGCTGGGCAAGAACGGAAAGGTCATCCGTGAAGAGGACGTGCTCTTTCTCCGCACGGAAATTCCGCCCCAGTTCCAGGAGCGCTACACCCGCGACAACCTCGTGGAATACCTCGCGGTGTGGGAGATTTTCGCCGCGGAATCGCATGCTTTGGGGCTCGACAAGGAGCGCCGGATGCAGGCCCAGCGCCTGACTTCCGAGGACAACCAGTGGGCGGCCATCTACCGCGACTCGGTGCTGCCCGTCAGCTGGGAGGAAAAGCCCGCCACCCTGGACAAGGCTTTCAAGGCCAACCGCGCCCTGTTCGGCAACGACAATGTCAAAACCTGGAAGCCGGTGGCCCGTGATGTGGCCGCCTCGCTGTACCTGACCGATCTCGATTACCGGATCGAATACCACACCTACCCCGAACGGTACATGCGCGACTCCGTGCAGATCCCTTTTGAGGAAGCCAGGCCCGCCATGTTCGGCCACCTCAAGCCTGTTGCCTACACCCGTCTGGACGACGCCGTGCTGGACAAGCTGAAGAAGCGCTACAAGGTGAAGATCGAGGATCCGACGTTGCGCGAACCCGCCATGGAGCCCGCCTCGAAGTTCTACCAGCAGGCCCAGGATCTTCACTACGAGCGCAAGCTCGATCAGGCCATGAGGATTTACGAAGGCCTCCGGACCCGCTTCCCCAAGAATGCGGGCCTGCAGGATTCCGTAAGCTTCGGCATCGCCCAGATCCTGATCGAACAGGAACGTTACCCCCAGGCCTTGGCCGAATACCGCCGGGTCACGTACCTGTCCCCCGACAGCCCCAACGACTACAAGGCCATGTTCATGATCGGGTTCATCCAGGCCGAGCACCTGCGTCAGGATTCGGCGGCGGTGCGCTCCTTCGAAGCGATGCTGAAGAAGTATCCGGAGAGCGACCTGTCGGACGATGCCGACTGGATGATCCGCAACATCCGCAGCGGCGGGCAGTTGATGCCGACGCTGGAAGAAGACCTGGACGAAGACGGCATGTCGACGGAAACCTCCCGCTAGGTCTCCGTCCCCCCGGGGGGCCCCGCCGGTCACACACCCGGCGGCCCCACACCGGCCCGTCCCACAAAAAAGCCTCCCCTCGCCATTACGGAGAGGGGAGGCTTTTTTGTGGGCGTCCCCCCCGTTCACGCTCCCGGAAAAACCGAAGGACGCCGAAGGACACAAAAGACAGGGGGGCCCGAAGGGAGCGGAGGAACCGAGGGAACCGAGGGAACGGAAGGAACGAAGGGAATGCCCGACATCGCCCCTTGGCCGCCCGCTCCCGGGGAAACGATCACCAGGGGTTGCGTGAGGCGGGCTTTCCCCACCGCCTGTCGCGACTACAGCAGCACGATGCGGCGGTTGTAGGGCGCCTTCATGCCGTCGGTCAGGATGCGGACATAGTAGACGCCCGGCTCGCGAATTCCGGAGAAGCGGTATTCGCGGGTTCCGTGTCCGCGGTGCGACGCGACTTTCGCGCCCCGCGCGCTGTAGATGTCGACGCTGTGCGCGCCGGGCTGGGTGAACGCGATCCGGAAGTCATCCAGACGCATGCGGCCGGCCGGGTCACCGGCCTTGCCGACCTGAATGAAAACGGGCGTCGCGCAGGCTCCCGCCTTCAGATGCGTGGCCTTGGGGTTGTATTCCACGTAGTTCGAATCGGTGCAGCCGTCATAGCCGGCCAGATAGCGCATGGTGCCCACCAGCGTGCTGTCGAAGAAGGCGCGCAGCGTGGCGTTGGTGGTGTTGGAGACCTGGTTGGTGTGGAACAGGCCGTTGAGCGCGAAACGACCGCCGCGGTAGTCGCGGATCCAGGCGATGGCCATGTCTTCGTTGTCTTCGCGGGTCGGGATGTTCCAGTTCGACGGCAGGCGGGACTTCTTCGTCCGCAACTGGATCTTGCTGCCGGTGGTGCCGCGCACGGGACCCGCGTAGTTGTAGAACTCGTCGTTGATGGTGAACGAATCGCCGGGGGCGTGGACGCCGCCGTAGATGTCTCCCGCCGCTTCGGCGTCGATGTACACCGGACCGTTGCCCTGGCCCGCGAAGATGGTGTACGGACGGCCCATCATGTCATGCCACCATTCCCACGTGAGGCCTTGTTCAAGCGCACCGTTGTCGGCGGCGCGGACGCACTGGTGGAAGCACGCGAGGCCGCGGTTCTTGTCGTTGTACCACGTCTCGATGCGGCCGCGGGTGGCCGCATCCATCACGTGATACATGCGGTAGACGTTGTACCACAGGATGACGTCATACTGGGCCAGGCCCGTGTCGCTCAGGGCGACGGCGCCGGCGGGCGTTGTGGGCCCGGGATTGCTTTGCTGCCCGCCGATCAGGATGCCGAGCGTCACCGTGTCGATCTGGACGCCATGCTGACGCGCCAAATTGGCGATATAGGGGAAGGTGACCGGCGTCGTGGCGTCGTGATCGTTGCCCCACCAACCGGTCATCAGCGCGAACTTCGCGGTGGTGAGACGCGAGGTCACGGGACCATTCTGGGCCTGGGCCTCGACGGCGCCCAAGGTCCCCAGGAGCCCCAAAGTCAGAAGTGCGGTGGCCCCAAAAGACTTGCCGGCCTTGCCGGCCTTGCCTTGTCTACGAATCATGCGTGAACTCCGGTGGTTGAGATGCGTCCCCGGGCCTGCGCCCCGGTGACGCATGGTCGTGGGGGCGGGCCGTCGGGAGTGTCCGGTCGCAGCGCCCCTCCTGTCGGCGGGGCGCGGGGGCGAAAGGAACGCGGGACGCGGTTATGGTTTTTTTTGGGGTTTCAGTTTCGGGATACGGATTACAGACGCGAGACCGACGCCGTGAACCGGCGGCCATCCGCCGCGCGGGCTTCGATCAAGGTCAGGCCGTTCGCGAGCGAAGACGCGGGCACGAGGAAGTCCGCGCGGCCGGCGGCCACGTTGTGGACGGCCAAAGTCTTGCCGCGCATGTCCATCGTGCGCACCGTGTAGGCGCCTTCAACCGGCGAACGAAGCAGGATGCCGTTCGCACGGACGTTGAACAGCAGGCCGCTGCGCACGCCGGGGGCATCCCCGCGGGCGATGGAGGTCGGACCGGACACGTCTTCGCCCGGGCCGAACTTGTTGAGGGTGTACCAGCCGACCAGTCCCTGCTTGCCGGCGGTCGTATCCTGCCACATCGGGCGTCCGGATACCGCCGTCACGCCGGTCACGCGCACCTGCACCAGCGATCCCCAGGTACGGTCCTCAACGCTCCCGGGCGTGGTCGCAACCGGGCGTTCCTTCAAGCCCGTGACGGTGAGCGTCACCTTGCGCTTGTCGGCACTGAGCGTCGCCGCCGTGACCGTCAGGGCACTGGAAGGCGCATTATAGCCGGCACCGTAGCTGTTGGTGGTCGCCTGCACGCTGACGCCCTGATGTACGGCGAAATTGGAAGTCGCCACAGCATTCACGGGTTCGGTGAATTCGACTTCAAGCGACGTCGGCCCCTTGGAGCGGATGGCCTTCATTTCGAAGGCCGTGTCATTGCTGGCCACCAGGCGGGCCAGACCGTACGGCTGGCCTCCGGTGAAGGCGTGTGCGCCGCCGCCGGCATTGCCGCCGCCCGCCACCGGAGAGAGGCCGCCGCCAAGATAAATGTGGCCGTCGGGACCGTAGGAAAGCCTGTTCACGTTGGTCCGGAAATCCGGAAGCACACCGGGCTGGGCGGTCTGGCCGCCCGTGCCATGTCCGAGGCCCATGCCCTGGCTGAACGGAAACACCGCACCCTGATAGATGTATTCACCCGGCGTGCCGGAAGGAATCTTTTCCATAAAGACGCGGTTCATGCCCGGAGTATGGTTCGCACCCACGAGCATCTGGCGTTCGTAGGGGCCTTTACGCAGCATCAACATGTCGGTGGCCACGTTGGCCACGGCGGGGTTGGCCGCCGTGCCGCCCGTAAAGGAGCTTCCGAACGGAAAGATCACCGCCGGGGGAGTCCGGAACTTGTCATCCAGAGGCGTGTTCGGGTGGCCGTAAAACGCTCCCTGCTTCACATGGAAGATCGCCGAGGCCGGCATGAAACTGCCCTGGTTGTCAGTGTAGAACAGTTCATTGTCCGGGCCCCAGGTCATGGAGACGGGGTTCCGCACGCCGGCGGCGATGGTGTCGACCGTATTGCCGTCCTTGCTGATCTTGTAGATCACACCCTTCCCCCGGTACAGGTCGGCCAGGGTCATGATGGACGGCCCCTGATACAGGGCGTTGCCGACGTTTGCGTAGAAGTGGCCATCCTTGTAAGCCAGACCGCCGGTCCAGGTCCGGTAACCGTACCCCGACTTGGTGTTGATGTACCCGAGCACGCCTTTGTGCAGGATGCTCTTCGTCCAGCCCCCGCTGCCGTCGGGCGTCAGCTTGGTGAGGCCTTCCTCGTTGTCCAGCACGTAAATGGTGTCACCCAGGGCGATCGCGCCGCTGGGCATCTGGTAGCCGGTTGAAACCTGCGAGACGGTCACGGTCGCATTGCTGGTGGCCGTGGGGATCCCGCTGAAAACGTATCCGTGGGACACGCCCAAACGGTTGGCGTGGTCGCCTCCGGCGGAGTTCGCGCTCATGCTGGCCACAAAGAGGCGGCCGTCGGGCAACCACGCCATGCCGCCCACGTTGGGGCCGGCATTGGGGCCGGAGCTTGCCATGCTGGAAGGCCGCATGCTGACGAGACTGTCATAGCTGGGATGAAGCCCGGGCATGACGTAGTAGGGACGCTGCGCCCACCCCGCGACCGCGGTGAGGGCGACAAGGGTTCCCATGACAAGTGACTGTTTTCTGATGTTCATATCGGCTCCTGAACGGCTGGTCGCTTCGGGATCCGATCTCCGAGTCCCTCTCCTGATTGACGCACTCCACGCCGTTCCTTTAAAATACAGCTGAAGCGCCGTGTCTGCTGGTGAAAGCCACGCGCATACGCGAATTTCCCCCATATTTGACCCCCTTGAGCCCAAAAAGAACCCCGCGTCATAGCGTAGACGACACCTTTTGATCCAATCCTGAAACACGCGAATAATTGCATATTCCTGTCATGCACCACGACACGTCTTCCACCCGGGTTCTCGACCCGGTGTGCGGCATGCTCATCGACCCCGCCACCGCGGCCGGACATTCCGAACACAACGGCCAAACCATCTACTTCTGCAGCCCTGGTTGCAAAAAAAAGTTTGATGCCGACCCCGAGCGCTACCTCTCGCCCCGCGCGGCGGTGGAGGAGCCGGGAGACCCCACGCGCACCTACACCTGCCCCATGCACCCCGAGGTGGTTCAGCAAGGTCCCGGCAGCTGCCCTTACTGCGGGATGGCGCTGGAACCCATGGCTCCGTCGCTGGAGGAAGGCCCCAATCCCGAACTGGAGGACATGACGCGCCGCTTGCGCCTCAGCGCCCTCCTGACCGT
>CAYQFG010000057.1:0-13310 GCA_964416695.1 uncultured Bifidobacterium sp. | reverse complement strand
AACCAGGTCGCCACGCTGCTGGAAGCCGCGCGTGCGGGCGTGGACGTGGTGGACGGGGCGCTCAGCTCCATGTCGGGCATGACGTCGCAGCCTTCGCTGAACGCGCTGGTGACGGCCCTGCAGGGCACCGCGCGCGACACCGGCCTGGATCCGCTCGAGCTGCAGAAGCTGGCGGATTACTGGGAACTGGCGCGCGAACCCTACGCCCCGTTCGAATGCGGCCTGAAGGCGGGAACCGCCGACGTGTATCTGCATGAAATGCCGGGCGGACAGTATTCCAACCTGCGTGCCCAGGCGTTCTCGCTGGGACTCGGCCCCCGCTGGGAAGAGATCAAGCGTATGTACCGCGTGGTCAATGACATGTGCGGCGACATCATCAAGGTGACGCCTTCGTCGAAGGCCGTGGGCGACATGGCCCTGTTCATGGTGCAGAACAACCTGACCCCTGACGACGTGCTTTCGGGCGGCAAGGACCTCGCCTATCCCGAATCCTTCGTCCAGATGATCAAGGGGTTGATGGGGCAACCTCCGGGTGGATGGCCGCCGGCCCTGATGAGCGCCGTCCTGGGCGATGAAGAAGCGCTGACCTGCCGTCCCGGCGAACTGCTCGAGGATTTCGACTTCGACGCGGCGGCCAGGATGCTGAAGACCCGTCATGGGCGGGAGTTCTCGGAAGAAGAGTTGCTCAGCTACGCCTTGTATCCCAAGGTGTTCGAAGAGTACGTGGGCTTCAACCGCGTGTTCGGCGACGTTTCCGTGCTGGATACTTCGACCTTCTTCTACGGCCTTGAGCCCGGCAAGGAAACGGCCTTCACCATCGAGGAAGGCAAGACCCTGATCGTCAAGCTGCTGGCCGTGGGCGAACTGCAGGCCGACGGCACGCGCGTGATCTTCTACGAACTGAACGGCCGCCGCCGCAACGGCTTCGTGCATGACCAGTCCTCGGGCGTGAAGACGAAGCAGCGTGACAAGATCGATGCGGCCAACCCCGGCCACGTGGGCGCGCCCATGGCCGGCAAGGTGGTCGAACTGGTGGTGAAGGAAGGCGAAGAGGTCCAGGAAGGCCAGAAGCTGATGGTCACGGAAGCCATGAAGATGCTGAACGTGATCAAGGCGCCTTCGGCGGGGGTGGTGAAGAAGATCCACGTGGCGAAGGGGGATGACCTGACCGCGGGTGACCTGAGCTTCGAGATCGAAGCGGTGGTGTAGCCCCGGTTCGCGACTTCCCGTCGCTGAACGGCGGACACGCCGGACGAAACCCACACGGCCCGTCGGATTCACCACCGACGGGCCGCTTTTTTGTTTGCCCCTCGCCAAGACCGGTGACGACGTGTCCAGGATCCGGCCTGTGATCCGTCTCCCCCGTTCCCCAGTCATCCGGTTCTCCAGCTTTCCCGCTTTCCTCACCCCCCGTAGCCCTCGGGACGTTACTTTCTTCCCATGCTCACCCGCCTCCGTTTCTCCACCCTCCAGACCGGGCTCGTCTTCTTCTGGGCCGTCTGGCTGACCATCGTCACCCTCACCAACCTCACCGACGCCCTCAAGGCACTGGGGCTTCTCCCCGACACCTTCGGCTGGGCCTCATACAATTACGCGCTCGTGCGTGACACCGTGGGCGCGCACGGCGTGCCCGCCGCCTTCGCCGCCGTTCTGTTCGCCGGCGTCCTCGCGTGGGAAGTGCTCGCCGCCGGCCTGCTGTGGCGCGCATGGAACATGATGCGTCGCGGCGCTCCGGGCACGGCTCCCGCCGTCACGCAGGCCTTTGCCGTCAACCTGGCGTTGTGGGGCGCCTTCCTGGTGGCGACCGAACTGTTCATCAATTACGCCACCGCCGCCACGCACAAGTCCACGCTGATCGCCCAACTCGCCACGTTGCTGGTGATTCGCATCCGCCGGGATTAAACCGGCCCCCCCGCACAACCGGCATCAACACCCGCCACCAAAAACGGCCTCCCCAAAACCCCGGGGCCGCAAAACCGTCACGCAATGGCCCGCCCGGACACCGAACGCCCTCCCCGCCTGTAACCTTCCGCAGCGATGTCGTCCCGTTTGTAATATGCTCCCGCCGGCCGTCCCACCCTGTCCGACTCCCGCCGGAAGGGACCGTGACACGGTGGAGCAAGGCCTGCGCGCCGCCACCTCTGGTCCGGCGCGCCGCCCGGACGTAATACGATTTTACCGCGCGCGACTCCCCATTTGTCCGGACTCATAGATTACGAACAGGCGCCGGGTTGTCCGCGACCTGCCGCATGTTCCCGTCATCTTCGGAGGTCTTCCATGGATATTTCCCGCTTGTCGCGCGCTTTACCCACCCTCACCCTCGCCGCGGCCTTGAGCCTTGGAGCCGCATCCGCTGCGGCGCAAGACACCACCCAACCGGCCACCACCACCTACATCGTGCCCTACACGCTGGAAAAAACCGCCTTCGAAGGGCGCTACATCGTGCCGAATCCCACGCCGCTGAACCTTCCCCTCATCGTGCTGTTCCCCGACCGGATGGGAGTGAGCGATCGCGCGAAAGCCGATGCCGGACAGCTGGCTAGAAAGGGATACGCCGTCTTCGTCGTCGATCCGTACGGGAAGACGGCCCAACCGAAAACCGCCGAAGAAGCCGCGCGCATTTCCGGAGCCTTGAAGCAGGATGTCGTCAAGCTTCGCAAGATCGCCGCTGCGGGCCTGAAAACCGCGCGGAACCAGCACAGCGTGGACACGAACCGCGTCGCGGCCCTGGGCTTCTGCTTTGGCGGAACCGCCGCACTGGAACTCGCACGCAGCGGTGCCCCCCTCAACGGGGTGGCCGTGGTTCACGGTAATCTCGCGACCCCGTTCCCCGACGATGCCCGCGCCATCCGCGGGCGCGTCCTCGTGTTGCACGGCAGCGCGGATCCCCACGTGTCGCCCGCCGAAGTGGACGCGTTCAAACACGAAATGAACCGTGCGGGCGCGAACGTGACATTCATCGAATATCCCGGTGCCATGCATGCGTTCACCAATCCCGCCGCCAACGACAGCGCGGGCGGCGTGAAGTACGACCGGGTCGCCGCCGCATCGGCCTTCAGGGAACTGGACCGTTTCTTCGCCGACGTCCTCCCCAAACGGTAACAGGCAGGATAGAGGCAGGAGAGGGGGGGGAGGCGTGACGGCGGGCCCGCACGGGAAACCACGCGGAACCCGCCGCACGCGGTGACAGGGAGGCACGGGGAGTTCAGGGGCCCGGCTTGATGTGAGGCGCGGCAAGATTCCCCACCGTGAAAAATCTCTGTATCTTCTGGCGCCAGGACGTGACGCCATGCCTTCTTCTACCCTGTTTTCCCTTCGCTCCTTGACCGCTCTCTTCCGGAACCACCCGCCCCCGACGCTCCGCCTCGTGGGGAAACCCGCTCTGATGTTGACCGCCTTCTTGCTGTCGGCCTGCGGCGGAACCCGCACGAACCCGGATTCTGCAGCCGTCGGGGCGTCTGAATCCGCCCCGGCACCCCCCGTCCTCACCGCCCCGGACCTCGCACACGCCGCGTCCGCAAACGCGGACGCCTCCCCCACCCGGCAAACCTTGCTCGACTCGGGCCGGGTGTATTACCAGGCCTGCGCCATCTGCCACGGCGGCAACGGTCGCGGCGGGCGCGGCCCCGCGGTCGCCAATTCCGACTATGTGCAGGCCGACCGCACCCGCCTGATCCGGACGGTTCTCGAAGGCGTCCGGGAACCCATTTACGTCAACGGCGTGCGCTGGAAAACCGGAGAAATGCTCGGCTGGGGCGACGTTTGGGACGACTTCAGGATCGCCGCCGTGCTGACCTACATCCGTGTGACCTTCAATGACTCCACCGTCACCGGGTGCACCCGGGAAGACTTCGAGGCCGGAACCTGGGCGTCGTGCACGCTGGAGCCCCGCGCCGAAGAAGAGATCGCGCGCGATTCGGTCAGCGTATCCGAAGTCGCGGCGGTACGGCGGTAAGCTTTTTCCCGCCTTTTTGCCCTTCCCCCTCCCGAACTTGTAGAGAATCGCCGATTTCTATCTTTCAGGGAATGCTCAAAAAACTCTCGAATGCCCCGCTTTACCAAGGTCCTGTCGTCCAGATCGTTCTCGACGGCGTCGGCATCACGCCGCGCACCGAAGGCAATGCCGTTGCCCAGGCGAACAAACCGGTTCTCGACCGCCTGATGCGCGAATACCCCAACCTCCTGTTGCGGGCGCACGGCAAGGCCGTGGGTTTGCCCAGCGATGAGGACATGGGCAACTCGGAAGTCGGGCACAACGCCATCGGCTCGGGCCAGGTCGTCGAACAGGGGGCGTCGCTGGTCAACAACGCCATCGCCAGCGGCAAGATCTTCGAACGGGACGCCTGGAAGGAAGTCGCCGGCAATGCGCGCGAGCGCAACTCCACGCTTCACTTCATCGGCCTGTTCTCCGACGGGAACGTGCACTCGCACATCGACCATCTCAAGGCCCTGATCGTCCGTGCGAAACAGGAAGGCATCCATCGCGTGCGCCTCCACATCCTGCTGGACGGCCGCGACGTGGGCGAAACCTCCGCGCTCGAGTACGTGCTGCCGTTTGAAAAGTTCCTCACCGACCTCACGGCACCGGACTTCGATGTGAAGATCGCCAGCGGCGGCGGACGCATGAAGCTGACCATGGACCGCTATGAGGCGGACTGGAGCATGGTCGAGCGCGGCTGGAAGATCCACGTGCATGGCGAAGGCCGTCACTTCACCTCCGCCGCGGAAGCGATCACGACCTTCCGTTCCGAAGCGAAGGTGATCGACCAGGATCTTCCCGGCTTCGTGATCGCCGAGAACGGCCAGCCGGTGGGAACGATCCGCGACCACGACAGCGTGGTGTTCTTCAACTTCCGCGGAGACCGCGCCATCGAAATCAGCCGCGCCTTCGAAGAACTGGACTTCAAGCCCTTCGACCGCCGCTCCGCGGAAGGCGTGCCCGCGCCCCGGGTGGTGTATGCCGGCATGCTGGAATACGACGGCGACTTGCACATTCCCGCGCGCTATCTGGTGCCGCCTCCGGAGATCCGCGGAACCATGGGCGAGGCCTTCGCGGAGGCGGGTCTCACGCAGCTGGCCATCAGCGAAACCCAGAAGTACGGCCACGTGACCTACTTCTGGAACGGCAACCGCAGCAACAAGTTCGACGGCGAAACCTGGATCGAGATCCCGTCCGACCGCGTTTCGTTCGACGAACGTCCGTGGATGAAAGCCGCCGAAATCACCGATGCGCTGATCGCCGAACTCCGCACGGGCACCCACCGGACGGCGCGCGTGAACTACGCCAACGGTGACATGGTGGGGCACACCGGCAGCCTGCGCGCCGCCACCATGGCGATGGAGGCGGTGGACCTCTGTCTCGCCCGCCTCCTGCCCGTGATCGACGAGCTCGGGGGCATGGCCATCATCACCGCCGATCACGGCAACGCCGACGAAATGTTCGAGCTGGACAAAAAAACCGGTGAGCCCGCCCGCAACAAAGACGGATCGCTCAAAGCCAAGACGAGTCATACGCTCAACCCGGTTCCGTGCATCTTCTACGACAACGTGAACAACGGAAAGTACGGACTGGCCGGAACGGAGACGCCGGGGCTCGCCAACCTGGCGGCCACGACCGCCAACCTGCTGGGCTATGAAGCGTCGGAGGCCTGGCATCCGTCCTTGATCCGCTGGTAGAATCGCGTCGCCCTGCGACCCGATGAACCAAGTCCGACCGCATGAACGTGCGGGGAAGGCCTGAAAACACGGCCTCTCCGCAACTTCGTGAACATGAGGACCCCGGGCGACTGTAGATTTGCGATGCACATGTCCGTGGTCGTGAACCGCGGACATCCGGAGTCGCCCCATGCCCGCAAATCCCCTGAACCTGTCCCGTCGTCTTTCATCCGCTGCCGCCAGCCCGCTGCTGGCGCTCGCGCTCATCACCGGTTTCCAGCAAGCCGAGGCCCAGAAAGTCGCCCCCACGACCGCCGGCACCGGAACGGGCACCCGCTGGACCTTCACGATCGGGCAGACGTCCTTCCTCGCGGGCGCCAAGCACGGCGGCCGCATCCATGCGCTCCGCCATGACGGCAGTGACATCCTGCACATGGATACCGCCAGCGCCACGAACTACGGTTCGACGTTCTGGCCGAGCCCGCAAGCGGTGTGGAACTGGCCCCCTCCGGCGAACATCGACGGCAACGGCGCGTACACGGCCGAACTGGGTGCCGACAGTGTGTTGACGCTGGTGGGCCAGGTGGACAACACCACCAAGCTGCGCATGCGCAAGGAATACTGGGCCGACCTCGCCGACTCGAGCTTCAACATGCGCTTCACCATGATCAACACCGGCGAAGCGCGTTCGTGGTCGCCGTGGCAAAACTCCCGTCTGGACACGGGCGGCGTCTACTTCTTCCCCGCCGGCGAAGGCCCCGTGACGGGCGACCTCGCCACCTTCGTGCAGGACAGCATCGGCATGAAGTGGTACCAGCACGGCACGGCCACCACCCTCAACACCGGTACGACGAAGTTCTTCGCCGACGGCAAGGACGGATGGTTCGCGCACGTCACCGTGGACGGCATCGTGTTCATCAAGAAATTCAAGGACGCACCGCTGTCCCAAAAGGCTCCGGATCCTGAAAATGAAATCCAGATCTACACGACCAACCGGCCAATCACCGCGGCCGACTTCGTGGAGATGGAAGTGCAGGGTGCGTACGAGCCCATCGCCGCAAACGATTCGTCCGCGTGGGACGTGAAGTGGTACGTGCGCAAACTGCCGGAAAGCATCACCCCGACCGTGGGAAACCAAGCCCTGGTGGACTTCGTCGAAAGCGTGCTCAACCCCACGACGTCCCTGCGCCCCGACGCGTCCGTGCAGCGGCAACCGTCGATGCGCCTGGGTGTGGCGTCCGGCGCGGTGTCTCTGGAACTGAGCGAAGCCGCCTCCGTGTCGGTTGAAATGATGGACGCGCGCGGACGCGTGACGGCACGCCTGCACACGGGCGCCCTCGCCGCGGGCTCCCACGCTTTCCGCCTGGCACCCGCGACGCAGGGCGTCCGGTGGGTGGTGGTGCGCGATGCGCAGTCACGCGTGCTGGACGCCCGCGTGATCGCACCCTTCTGAGCCCCGCCCTGCGGAGGCCGAGTCCGGCGGGCTTGCCCGTCTTCTCACCCCAGGCCCGGAACGCACCCGCGTCCGGGCTTTTTTGTGCGCACCCGCACCCTGCTTCTCCTGGAACCGCGGGAAGCCGGAGGCCACGCGACCCACGCGGTTCCCCCCCGGCGTCAGCCGGTATCACCCCCAAAACCCTCCGCTTCCGCCCGATCCGCAACAAAGCATCACCTGAACGCGTCAAAACCATCCTGCGGCCGCGGATTTCGTAAATTCAGGCTCGTGCGCTTCACCTACCGTTTGATATCATGGCTGTACACGCTGCTGATCAACCCCCGCAGTCGTGAACCCCGTCGCGGGGTGTTCGCGCTGTTGTATTACGGCGGCGGAACGTTCGTCGCCCTGTTCGTGGCCAGCATGGTGCTGCTTTGCCTGGAGGCGTACAATCTTCCCTTCGCGCGGGATTTTCTGTACGCGCGGCTCGGAAATCCCCTGCTGGGTGTGATCGAAGCGACCCTTTTCTGAGCGGGCCACTCCCTTGAAGTTTCCCCGCCGCCTCCTCTTCCTCGCCGCGCTGATCCTGCTTCCGGGCCTGGTGCTCGGTTATCTCAGCTTCCGGTCGGTGAAGGACGAGCGCCTGCTTCTGGAAAAGTCGCAGGAAGCGCGCTATGAAGCGCTCGCGGAAGCGGTGGAGCGGACGATCGACAAGACCCGTCAGAGCCTTCTCGATCGCCTGAAGGTCGATCTTGCGGACGGCGGCAGCGCCGAAACGCCGCTGGCCGCATGGGCGCTGGCGGCGCGGCTGCTGGAGAACCCGGTGATCCAGTCCGTGGTGGTGTTTCGTGACGACGAACCCGTGTTTCCGCGTCTGGCGGCTCCTCCCCTGCGGCCCGCGCTGGACAGCCTGACCACATTGTCGCGTCCCGCGCATCCGCTCGAAGCCCTCGTGCGGGCGGAGTGGCGGGCACGACGCCCCGCCGCCACGTTGCGGGCGTTGCAGTTGCTGCTGCACGGTCCCGACAGCCTCCCCGACCACGAACTTGACGCGCGCTTCGGATACCGCCTGCTCGAGCTGAAATGTCTGGTGGCGCTGGATGAAACCCGCGTCGCCATCGGGGCGGCGCGTGCGCTGGTCCAGGACCTGCTGGCGTCACCCGATCTGGAGTCGCATCACCGGACCGGATTTTACCTGTCGGAAATCGTATCGATCATGACCGCGCGTGAGGATCTGCCGCGCGACGCCCGCGGGGAATTCTTCGCGCTGCACCAGCGCCTGCCCGCCTTTCTGGCCAACGCCGACATCGTCGAACGCGACTGGCCCGCGGCCCCCATCGAAGTGTTGCGCGGGCAACCCTTCCTGCCCGGCGATTCCCTGCGCGTGCACTATCACGCGGGAAGTCCCTACCTGCTGATCCGCTTCCCCTGGCTGGAAAGCAACACGCAGGTTCTTGCGCGCCTCGACGAAGACGTCTTCGCGGATGCCCTGCGGACGGAAATGGCGCAGGACCGGCGCGGCCCCTGGCGCGACGCGGCCTTCAGCCTGCTCAACCTGCGCGACGAGGTGGTCCTTACGGGCGATGCGCCGCGTCAGCCGGTTGCGGCCATCGAACGCATGCTGGAAACCTCCTTTCCCGCGTGGCGGCTCGTGGTGTACAAGCGGCCCGCCGGCGAACTGATCGCCCAAGGACGCTGGCGCGTCGTCCTGCAGTACACCGTGCTGGCCTTCTCGCTGGTCTCGCTGCTCATCGGCGTCTTCGTGCTCTTCAAGGGTCTCGACAACGCCCAGCGGCTCGTGAACATGAAGGCCAACTTCCTCTCCGCGGTGTCGCACGAACTCAAGACGCCGTTGACCGCGATCCGCATGTTTTCCGAAATGATGGCGAGCGGACGCGTGCCGGGGGAAAAGGGCCAACAGTACGCCGCGCGGATCGGCGCGGAAGCCGAACGCCTGCAGGGCATGATCGAAGGCATCCTGGCGTATACGCGCCTCGAGGAGGACCCCGTCGCCCTGCGCTTCGAGGAGGTTGACCTCGTGGCCGTGGCGCGTGAAACCGCAGCCCTGCTCTCCGAAGCCTTCGCGCGGGCCGACATCCGCCTCATCACGCATCTGGCGCCGGAGGCGATGGTGAGCGGCGACTACAACGCCCTGCGCTCGATCGTACAGAACCTGCTGGAAAACGCGCTGAAGTATTCTCCCGCCGGCACCGCCGTGACGCTGGAAGTTTCCGCCGCGAACGAGGACATTGTTCTGCGGGTCGCCGACCAGGGGATCGGGATCGATCCCGCCGAACAAAAACGCGTGTTCGACAAGTTCTACCGCGCCGGGGATGAAATGACCCGGAAAACCCGTGGAAGCGGCCTCGGTCTGGCCCTGGTGAAGCGGATCGCCGACGCGCACGGCGCTTCGATCCGGCTGAACAGCCGGCCCGGCACGGGAACGGAAATGATCGTCGTTTTCCCGGACGGCCGCACACGGCGCGGGGACGCGACATGAAGAGAAATCCCGGAATCGACGCAGGATCCGGCAATGACCGGGCCCGGACGGAACCCTCCGGACGGGCCCGGCAAAAGATGAAAAGGATGAAGACATGCATCGCATCTTGATCGTTGAAGACGAAGAATCGATCCGCACCGGTCTGCTTGACCTGCTTGAGATCGAAGGCTACGAGACCGAAGCGGTCGCCGACGGCGATGCGGCCATCGAAAAGGCGCGCACGTGGAAACCGCATCTGGTCCTGCTTGACCTCATGCTGCCCAAGACCAGCGGGTTCGATGTATGCCGCCACCTGCGCAAGCATCATCCCGACATTTTCGTCATCATGCTGACGGCCAAGAACGAGGAGATGTCGAAAATCGCGGGGCTCGAAATGGGTGCCGACGATTACATCACCAAACCGTTCAGCGTGTCCGAGCTGCTCGCCCGCGTGCGCACGCGCCTGCGCCGTCGCGGCGAAAACCCGGGTACCGGCGGCCCCGACACGCTGGTTTTCGGCGACACCCGCGTCGATTTCAAACGCTACGAAGCCACGCGGGACGGCAAGTCCCTCGACCTTTCGGCCAAGGAATTCCAGATCCTCCGCTACCTCGCGACCCGCGCCGGCGAAGTCGTGGCCCGCGAAGACCTGTTGCAGTCCATCTGGGGCTACACCCCGGAGAACATGCCCACCACGCGCACCGTCGACAACCAGATCCTCAAGCTGCGCCAGAAGCTCGAGCATGACGCGGCCCACCCCGTGTGGATCAAAAGCGTCCGCGGCGCCGGTTACAAGTTCGACCCCGAAGGAGCGCAGTCGGCCGAATGACGTTCGTCCAGCCACAGTCGGGTCCCCGCGCACGGGGCCTGCAACGTTCCGTGTGCGGCACGAAGGAGAGGGGGGGCATGCACGCCGCCCTCAGGCGTGCGGCGTGCGGCGTGCTGACGGCGGCCCTCGGGTGGTCGGCGGCGCACGGCGCCGCGACCGCGCGCGACACGGGGTACGTTCAACAGCGGCGCGCGCTGGAAACGGCCCGCTACCTGCACGACATCGAAGGCGATATCGGCCGCGCACGACAAATCCTCGAGCACCTCGCCGATTCCCGCTATCCGGCCATCCGCGCCCAGACGCTTTACCTCCGCGCGGGCTTCCTGGAGGAATCCGGAAACCTGCGCGAGGCCGCACGCCTCTACCGGGAGGCCTTCGAAAGCGAAGGTCTGGAGCCCGCGCAGAAACAACGCCTGGTCGTGCGCCTGCTGACGCTCAACCCCGAATCCGTCCGTCCCTTCCGCGAAGCGGGCCGCATGCGCGGCTTGCCCGCGCGCGCATTTGAAAGCACCGGCCCGCGGGGGAGCGAATACATCCTCGTGGAGGAAGCTCCCGGAGGCGCACGCGCGGGACAGGGCGTCCGTCTCCTGCACCAGGATCCCCAGGGACAACTGCGGAATCTCTCCGTCACCCTGGGTCCCGACGAAGAAGTGCTCGACGCGACCCTCGACCGCATCCTCACCCGCACGCTGGGCCGTCAGCGGGTGCTGCTCCGCAAGGCCCCCCACTTCAGGCCCGAAATCGTGCTGGAACGCTTCACGGCCGAAGAGGGCCATATCTTCACCGGAGACGGCGAGAGCACCGAGTTTCTCGTGATCGGGCCCCAAAGCGCCCGCGTGCTTCGCGACGCCGCGCCGGTGTCCTCCCACGCTCTTCCCGGTGCCGGCTGCAACTGGAAGCCGACCGCCTTGCGGGCGCGCCAGGGGGTGGTCTTCTGCGCCGACCAGGGGCTGTACCGCGCCGACTTCAGCCGCCGCACCATGACCCCCATTCCGCTCACGACCGAATTTCCGCTCATGGTGCAGCACGCCGGCGAATACCTCGCCCTGCGTTACGCGGACCGCGTCGAATTCCGTCGCGGCCCCGCCTTCGACAGCTTTCTGTGGGGATTTCCCGCGGACATCCAGGATGCGCTGGTGATCGGCAGCGGCCACGCTTTCATCGCCGGAGCCGACGGTCCCGTACGGGCCTTCGTCCTGCGGAACGGACAACTGGACTGGCAACGCGAAGACCTTGCCGCGTCCCTGCGCGTCCACGGCGGCCACCTCTTCATCGTGACCCACGCACGGATGCTGCTGGCGGTGGACCCGCGCGGGCGCCTGCTGTACAGCTATGAAGCCGGCTGGGAGGGAGAAGATCCCCTGCTGCTTCCCGCCCGCGAATGGGTCGTGGTGCACAATGCCGACGGCCGCCGCGTCCGTCTCAACCGCGAGTTGTTGCGCCTCACCGCCGGTTCGCGCGACCACCTCTTCCGCGGCGAACGGGAAAACCTCCGTCGTGGCGACACGCCCGGTGCCCTGCGCGAACTCGACGCCCTGCTGGCGCTTGAGCCGGGCAACGGCAATGCCTGGCGTGAAAAGGCCCGCCTCCTCGCCGCCAGCGGCGCCGCGCGGGCGGAGCAGACCCACGCGTGGGCCCAGGCCGCCCGGTCCCAAAGCGTCGCGCCCTGGAGCGCCGATCCCGCGCTGGCGGGCCTCGCTGCGGGGCTCGGCGCCAGCTGGGTCTGGAAGCGTCAACCCGGGCCACGCTTCTTCCCCGTCCTGACAACCGGGCGGCTGCACTCGTTCTACGTGGAAAACAACAACCAGACCCTTGTCGTCCTCGACACGCGAAACGGCGGCCTGAAGGGTTCCTTCCACTTCAACGAACCCCTCGACATGAAGGTCACCACCTGGACGGATGACGGCGATACCCTGGTGGTGTCGTCACCGGGCCGGCTCTACGTGATGGCCCCGGGACGCAACGACCGCGCCATCCTCGCGCACATTCCCTTGCGCAGTCCGGTATGCCATGCCGTCATGGTTCCCGGCGGGCTGCTGATCAGCGACTGGAACGGCAACGTGCAGCTGATCGACCTGCACGCCCGGGAAACCGTTTGGGAGACCCGCCTCGGGCGCGGCGGCACCATGCTCGCCGTCGCCCCCCCTTCCGACCACGCCGACGCTTTCGAAATCGAAGGAGGCTGGCATCGCATCCGCCTCTCCGACGGCCAGTCAGTCGCCGACGCCCGCATGCCGCCCGGCACGATCACGGAAGTCCACGCGGGCCGTGACTTCGCCTACGCCGGCTACAACGAAGGCCTCATCGTCGCGATCAACAAGGACGGCAACACCATCGCGTGGCAACGCGATCTCGGCGAGCAGATCTTCAGTCTCTCCGGACGCGGCGACCAGATCTTGCTCGCGGGCACGGCCTCCAAGCGCATCCTCAGCCTGCACGCCCGCACGGGGCTGATCCAGGCCCAGGAACACGTCGCCTCGCACCTGTTCAATCGTCCCGTGCTCGCCGCGGACGGATACTGGGTCGGCACCGAGGAACCGGCGCTGGAAAAGCGGTCGTTCAACCACGAGGTCATGCAGAAGTTTCCCCTGACCGACATGCCCGGCACGCCGACGCGCACATCCGCCGGCATCGCCGTCTCCACGCAGGACAACTTCATCGTGATGTTTCCCGCACGCTAGCGAAAAACCCCTCCACGCCGCGCCGGGCGCACGCATTCCCGCCCCTTGTGGTTTCAGGCGATCCTCCTCCCCTGTTTCTACCTTCCCCTCTTCTCTTTCTCCGTCTCCGGAGCGTATCATGGTCCAGAAAAAATTCCTCGTTCCCAACCTGTTCACCGGCCTGAACTTCCTGATCGGCATTTACGCCATCCTGCTCATGGCTGAAGCCCTCATTCCCGAGCGGGGCGACCG
>CAYQFG010000056.1:0-13428 GCA_964416695.1 uncultured Bifidobacterium sp. | reverse complement strand
CGCGCAACGCCCCGGTGACCGTCGCCACCTGTTCCCACCGCGCGGTCAGGGCTGCGGCCAGCGCGGCGACTTCCTCCCCGAATCCCGGGGCGGAATACAGCGAGAGGGCTTCGCGCGCCACCGCCGCGCCCAGCGCATTCCCCGCATACGTGTTGGAATGGAGAAAGTCGCGGCCTTGTCCGTAGTCGGCATAGAACAGGTCGTGCACCGCGGGATGAACCAAGGTCGCGGAAAAGGACAACCATCCTGCGGTCAGCCCCTTGGACAGGCACAACAGGTCGGGAGCGATGCCCGCATGATCCACCGCCAGCATTTTCCCCGTGCGCCAGAATCCCGTCATGATTTCGTCCACCACGAAGAGGACACCGTTCCGGGTGGTCCACTCACGCAGGCGGCGCAACAGGTCGGGACTGTACACCCTCATGCCGCCCGCGCCCTGCAACACGGGTTCGACGATCAACGCCGCAGCCGTGTCCGCATGGACCGCGAGGGCTTTCTCCAGTGTGGGCCAGACGCCGCCGGCATCGTCCCAGGCGGGATCGGCGGGACCCGACACGTACGGAAGACTGCGGAGGATGACGGGTTCGGGCAGGACGGCGGCATAAGGGGCGCGGTACAACCCCAGGTCGCTGACCGCGAGCGACAGGCCGCTTTCGCCGTGATACCCGTTCTCCAGCGAGAGGAAGCGCGTGCGCGCCTCCTGCCCGCGGATGCGCTGGGCATGCAACGACATTTTCAGGGCGATTTCCACTGCGCTCGAGCCGTCGCCGGCGTAAAACACCTTGTCCAGCGGAGGGCACAAGCCCGCGAGCTGCTCCGACAGCCCGACCAGGGCTTCGTTCACCGTATTGGCCCCGATGACGTGTTCAAAGCGGGCGGTCTGGCGGACGAGAGCGTCGCGTAAGCGCGGATGGCCGTGCCCCAGGGTTTTGCACCACCAGCTCGAGGTCGCGTCGATCAGCGTCCCGCCGTCGCGGGTGTGGAGGAGGGAGCCTTCCGCCCCGACGATCTCCACCGGCGGGAAGGTTTCGTAGTCCTTCATCTGCGAACAGGGATGCCAGACATGCCTCAGGTCGCGGGTGATCACGTCGTCGGGGCGGGAGGCGGAAGACACGTTCACGGGAACCTCTTCCTTCCCCTTGTCGGGAGGTTCATGCGGGGTATGGCCACGCGACAGAGCATAACATTTTCGGCCTCATCTGACCCGCCGGAGATCCCCGGGAAAGGCCACCGGCCCGCGCGCAGCGCGCCCCCTCCCCTCCACTCTCCCCAAATTCCTCCCCAAAAGGGCGGATTATACTCCCAATCTATTCACAGTTGTGGACAAAAAGACTTGTCACGAAAGACGGTCACACAAATGTCCGGTTCCGTTACACGCGGGGGGCGTCGATCAGCGCGCGGACGCGCAGCGCCAGTTCGTTGGTGGAGAACGGCTTCTGGACGAAGGCGTCGCCCTGGTCGACCAGGCCGCGCGTGAGGATCACGTTGGCGGTGTAACCGGACGTGTACAGCACATGGATGTCGGGGCGGAGTTCACGGATCCTGAGGGCGAGGTCGCGGCCGTTCATGCCGGGCATGATCACGTCGGTGAGGAGCAGGTCAATCCTCCCGTCGTGGCTTTCCACCATGTCGAGCGCTTCCACGGAGGAGGTGGTGGAAAGCACGTGATAGCCGAGACCCTCCAGCACTTCCACCGCCACTTCCAGGATCATGAGTTCGTCTTCGACCACCAGGATGGTCTCGCCCTTTCCACGGGGCGGTTCCCGGGGAGGCACGACCAGGGGCGGGCGGATTTCCGCTTTCACGAGGGCCGGCAGGTAAATCCGGAAGGTGGTTCCTTCGCCGGGTTCGCTGTAGACGTGGAGAAAACCGTTGTTCTGCTGAACGATGCCGTACACGGTGGCCAGCCCGAGCCCCGTTCCCTTGCCGATCTCCTTGGTGGTGTAGAACGGTTCGAAAATGTGCGTCCGGGTGTCGGTGTCCATGCCCGCCCCGTTGTCGCTGACGGCGATCATCACGTAGTCGCCGGGGCGGTGGCCGCTGCGGTTCCGGCAGTATTCCTCGTCCAGGGTGATGTTTTGCGTTTCGATCACGATGCGGCCGATGTCGTGGATGGCATCGCGGGCGTTGACGCAGAGATTGGCGAGAATCTGGTCGACCTGGGCGGGATCAATGCGTGTGGGCCACAGGGATTCGCCCGGCAGCCAGGTCAGGGTGACGTCTTCCCCGATCAACCGCTGCAGCATCTGTTGCATGGCCCCGATCGACTGGTTCAGGTCGACCACGCGGGGCTCCACGGCCTGGCGCCGGGCGTAGGTCAGAAGCTGGCGCGTGAGCCCTGTGGAGCGCTCGGCCGCCTCCAGGATTTCACGGAAGGTTTCCTGCAGCGGACTGTCCGGTTCGAGGCGGCGCAAGGCCTGTTCGGCCCGCACCTGGATCACGGTCAGCATGTTGTTGAAATCGTGGGCGACGCCTCCGGCCAGGCGACCGACCGCTTCCATTTTCTGGGCCTGACGGAACTGCTCTTCAAGTTCCACACGTGCGGTGATGTCCTGCGTCGTCCCGAGCGCCCGCACGGGCTTGCCGGTGTCATCGCATTCGATACGCCAGTTCTGCTCCATGTACTTGACGCTTCCGTCGTCCATCAAAACCTTGTGCGTCAGGGAATGAGGTCCGGGCATGTTGAAGGAGTCGACATACGCCTGCTCCACCCTGCTGCGGTCTTCGGGATGCAAAAGGCCGAAGAGACGTTCATGGGACGGCCTGTTCACCGAAAGGTCAAGGCCGTAGAGGCGCAGGCTTTCCTCCGACATGTTCACGGTCAGGGTTTCCAGATCCATCTCCCAGCTTCCCATTTTCGCCACGCTCTGGGCGACCATGAGCTTGCCGCGTTCCTCCTCAAGCTCGCGGGCAAGCCGACGCAGGTGTTCTTCGTCCCGCTTCCGCTCCGTCAGGTCCGTAAACCCGCCGGACATGCGCAAGGAGTTCCCCTCCGCATCCCGCAGGATCACGGCACGATCGAACACCGGGATGTAGGTGCCGTCCGCGCACCGGATCCGGTATTCGGCCGACCATCCATGACCGCTGGCCAACGCCTCGCCCAGACCCGCCAGTATCCGCTCACGATCTTCGGGATGGATGAGATCCTCCCAGAAGCGGTCATCCGTCGTCCGGTCCCGGGGGGCGGCACCGAAGTACCGTTCGAAGCCTTCACCCCACCAGATGGTGTGTGAAACCGTATCGTGATCCCAGACCAGGTCGTTGGTGGCCTTGGTGATCATCCTCATCCGCACTTCATTGTCTTCCCGCAACTGGGCATCCTGACGGGCCTGGGTGACGTCGCGGAAATAGACAGCCAGCCCGGATGCCGAAGGATATGCCCTGACGGCGAACCACTTGTCGATCGGGTCGGGGTAATAGGCTTCAAAGGCCACGGTTTCCCCGGAGGCCATCGCATGGCGGTACCCCTGTTCGAACCCGGTGCCCAGCGCGTGGGGAAACTCATCCCAGACTCCGTGTCCCAGCAACTCCCGGCGGCTTCGCCCCAGAACCCGTTCGGCTTCCTTGTTGACGTACGTGAAGCGCCAGTCCTTGTCCATCGTGAAAAAGGCGTCCGTCACGCTCTCGAGCGTTTTGATCAAACGCCGCGCAAGCGAATTGGCGCGCTCTTCCGCTTCCTTGATGTCGTGCACGTCAAGGCCCGCGCCGTACCACTTGACGACCTGGCCGTGCTCGTCGCGCATGGGAATGCCTGTGATCTTGTGCCAGCGATATTCCCCGCCTGCATGACGACGAATCCGGAATTCCTGTTCATACGCCCTCCCGGCATGCATGGCGTCCCACCATATCGCGACGGCACGCTTGACGTCGTCAGGATGCAGGCTGGCCAGCCAGTGGCTGCCCGGGCTTTCCCCCGCAGGGATTCCCACGTAATCCGAACCCACGCGGTTGAGGAAATCAACACGCCCTTCGGGTGAGCCCGTCCACACCATGAACGGCATGGCGTCCGCCAGCTGGTAAAAGCGTTGCTGACTCTGCAACAGCGAGTGTTCGGCTTGCTGGCGTTCGGTCACATCCTGCAAGGCGCCTTGAATGCGGATCACCTTGCCATGGCCGTCGACCACGGCCTCGCCCATGGCCCGGACGGCCACCCGCCGTCCTCCTGCCGCGAGCAGTTCAAGCTGTTCGTCAAACGCCTCTCCCCTGTCCATGCACTCCTGGATGGCCCGATGGATCGCGGGCCGGTGCTCCGGCGCGAAAAACCGCAGGGCCGTTTCCATGGGAGGCCGATAGTCCGCAGGCAGCCCCAGAAAGGCGCATACTTCCTCGGACCATGTGAAAACCGGACCCGACTCCGTCAGGTCAATGATCCACCCTCCCAGCCGGCTCACGCGCGCCGCCATCCGCAACAGCAACTGGCTCTCCCGGAGAACCTCCTCCACCTGCCTGCGTTGGGTCACATCCCGCATCGTTCCCACGATGCGGTAGACCTTGCCGGCCAAATCCACCAGCGGGCGCGCCTGTTCCAGGATCCAGACGACGCTGCCGTCCGGACGAACCACGCGGTACTCCGTTTCGGTGGTTTCACCCTGACGGACACGGCTGGTCGCGTCCAGAACGATCGACAGGTCTTCCGGATGCACCCCCTTCAGGTAGTGATCGTTCGGGGTGGCCCCCGGTTCGAGGGGACGGCCCCATACCCGGGCGAAGTTTTCATTCACGTACAGCAGCCGGTCGTTGACCAGGTCGTAGTTGTAGTAGATGTCGCCCAGGTTCTCCGTCATTTCGCGGAAATGCGCTTCGTTTTCACGCAGTTGCCGCTCCGCGGCCAGGCGGTTGGTGATGTCCTGGGCCAGCACCATGCGGGAGTTGCGGTCCACGATGTTCGTCCGGTGGGAAAACACCTCCACGAAAAACTCACTGCCGTCCTTGCGGCGGTGACGCCAGATGCCGAAATGATCCGATCCTTCACGCGCACGCTGCACGTTTTCGAGCAGGGCCGGGACTTCTTCCGGAGGCCGGATGTCCGTTAAAAGCATGGACAGGAACTCTTCACGCGTATAGCCGTAATGGAGCACCGCGGCCCGGTTCACGTCCAGAAACCTCAAGGTCATGAGGTCATAGACCCACATGGGGTGCGGGTTGCTTTCGAACAGTTCGCGGTACCACACCCGCTGGTCTTCATGACGACGTTCGATGAACCTCAGCAGCAGGTACAGAGCCCCTGCCGTGAGAAGCAGGAACATCAACACGGGCAGGAGGAAGATGTCCAGGGCGTGGCGCACAGGACCGGTGCCGGCCAGCAGGGCCGCGATGAAAAGGGAGATCAGGCCGAAGGCTCCGCCGAAAACACCGTAAAGGATCGTGATTCGACCGGGGTTCAACATGCGTTTCACAATCAAGGTCTGCTTTCTGACAGGGTCGCGGTGTAACCGGGCATGAACCGCACCCTAATCTATGCCGGGGAACCGCGCGGGTGGTGCGGAAAGTGCGTCGAAACGAAGGATCCGGAGACCATTGCCCTCACGCGCGCAGGACGCCTTCACGCATCCCGCGGACACGCGCATCGGTCGCGCACAGGTCGTGGCCTCATGTTCCGTGAATTTTGCACCTTGTGGGGATGGATTTCCCCTCACTCTGGTCGCGCTCCCGGAGCGCTTCATGAGCCGGACCTCTCCCCTTCAGGATGCGATCACGGAGGCGGCCCGTCTTGACACGGCGGGCGCCCATACCGACGCCGTGCGCCTGCTGGATGACACCCTGAACGCCCATCCCGAGGCGCCCGCCACCCTGCGTTTCCAGGCCTTGATCCTGCGGGCCGAACTGGCGGTGACCCTGGACGCCTTGATCGAGGCCCGCGGGATTCTGGCGGAAGCCAGACACATCGTCCTCACCGCAGACGACCGCACCTCACTGGGTGCCGACCTCACGCGGGCCGACCAGCTGGAAGTCTTCCTCACCCACCGCGGCTGTGCCGGCTGACCGGCCCGCGGTGCCGTCAGGCGTTCACAGCTTGACGTAAAAGACGAAGGCCGCGTATTCCAAAGGGACCCGTGCGGTGTTCACCCGGTGGTAGGTGGGCGCGAATCCGACGCGAAACCCTTCGGAGAAAGCGACATCCACTCCGAATCCGATCATCGCGCCCCACGCGAACTCGCGGCGCTCCGAAGCCACACCCGTGCCCGCCGCCACCGCACGGTGCGTCAGCCAGCGCGGGCCGCCGCCGAGCGTGACAAAGGCGGCGATGTCCTGGTTGAGCAGATACAGGCGGGGCGCGAGCGTGAGGTCGATGAGACGCGTGCCGCCATCAAGCGGGTCGGCGGCGGGCAACCCCTGGTCGGCCTTGAGCTTTGACGCCTTGACGTCGAAACCCGTATAACCTCCCCCCAGCACAAGCCCCAGATTGGGCCCGAGCTCCAGTTCCAGGGCCGCTTCGCCCGTCAGCCCGTTCTGCGTAGAGGCCGCGCTGTCGCCGCGCGGAGAGGTCCAGCCTCCCCCGGCGCGCACGCTCAACGCCCCCTGCCCGTACCCCTCACCGGCACACAGGATGAACAGGCACGCAAGCATGAACAGGGCGCGGGCGCGCGGCGACGGACAAGCGTCGGACATGCCATGGGGAACGCGACCGGGAACGCACGGCGTCATCTTTTCAAGATACCTTCCGCGACCCGCCCGCGACATCCTGCCGAACGTTCGCACGTGCAGAGGGCTCCGCCGCGCCCGCCGCGTCGATGACGCTGCGGGCCTTGGTCACCGCCTCGCGCCATTCCGCCGCCGGTTCCGAATCGGCCAGCACGGCGCCGCCGCAGCCCGTGCGCCACGCATGCCCCCGGTTCTCCAGCGTCCGGATCACCATTGACAATCGGAAGGCATGGCCGTACGTCAGATATCCCAGCGCGCCTGAATAAATCCCCCGGGGCCCGGCTTCCAGCGCGGACAGGATCTCCACCGTGCGTTCCTTGGGCGCCCCGGTCATCGACCCGCCCGGGAAACACGCCGTGATCGCCTCCGTCGCCCGCACTCCCGGTTTGAGACGCCCTTGCACCTCGGACACCAGCTGGAACACGGCCGGCAGTTCCTCGACGCGCAGGAAAACCGGAACCTCGACGCTGCCCGGCACGCACACGCGCGCCAGATCATGGCGCGTCAGATCCACGATCATGCGGTTTTCGGCGGCATCCTTCACCGATGTGGAGAGATCCTCGCGCAAGGCCCGATCCGACGCCGCATCCGCCCCACGCCGCCGCGTCCCCTTGATGGGAAAGCTGCGCGCCACCCCGTCCCGGGCTTCCAGAAAAAGCTCCGGAGACGCGGAGAGGATACGCACATCCTCGAAAGCGAGATACGCCGCATAGCCCGCCGGATTGCGGGCCCGCAGACGCAGGAACACCGCAAGCGGATCCGGCGTCCCGCCGTGCGCATCCTCAGCGACCGTCACCGTAAACGCCTGGGTGAGACAGGCTTCATAGGTTTCGCCACGCGCGATGGCATCCTGCAAAGCGTCCACGCGCTCCGTGTACTCCGCTTCCTCCAGGGTCGGCGTCCACCGCACGAACGGCGGCAGATGCGCAGGCGCCAGCCTCGCCGGCGGCGCATCCCATGCTTCGATCACGGCGGTCAGCCATGCCGGAGGCGCCGCACCTTCCCACGCCGCATAGACCGTGCGGGCCGTGCGGTCAAACGCCAGCCAGCCTTGGGGCAACAACCAGCGGAACGGTTCCCCGTCGTCGCCCGCGCGCCCGGCAAGCGCCAGCGTCGTCCGATACCCTTCATACGGCAGATGCCCCACCGGTCCGCCGCGATATCCCGGCCAGGGGGCCTCGCGCCCTTCCGCGAGCGGCAGCGAGTCCACCCAGGCGCGCCACGCCTCCCACTCCCGAAAGACATGCGCCTCCTCCGCCCGCGCCATCACCGCCGCGCCCCAGGCCTCGCCCTCCATCCAGAATGAATTCGTGACGTCATGAAAATTCGAAACGAACACCTCTGCCGGATCCCGCCACGGCAGCACGCGGTGGGGAATCATCCGACCGGGTGTGGTGGAGGGGAAAGGGCCCGGGTCTCCCGGGAAATCGCCGCCCGGAGGAAAGGCGGACAACCGGGATGACGGGAGCGGGGCGGCAGGCGAGGCAAAGGCCGAGTCAAAGGACAAGGATGCGGGGGATGCGGCAGATGAGGAGGATGTGGTGGGATGCGGGGAAGCGGGACCGCCGCGCGTGAGGTCGAGAAAGTTCGCGATCAGCGTTTTGCCGTGCTCCGTCGCAAACGATTCGGGGTGAAACTGCACGCCGTGCCAGGGACGATCCGCGAACGACACTCCCATGATGATGTCGTCTTCAGCCGCGCGGGCCGTCACGCGCACGCCGGCCGGGAGCGACGCGGGGTCGGCATGCAATGAGTGATAGCGGATCGCGGAAAACCCGTCGGGCAATCCCCGAAAGACGCCGGTGCCGTCGTGCGTGATGCGCGACGCCCGCCCGTGCAGCGCGCCGTCCCAGGGAATGACGCGTCCGCCCGCATGATGAACCAGTCCCTGCATGCCCAGGCATACGCCCAGCACGGGCGTGTCGGGATACAGGGCGAGGAGGTCGCGGCAGATGCCGAAGTCGCGGACGTTGGCCGGGTGACCCGGCCCCGGAGAGAGGATGGCCGCCTCGAAGTCGAGCCGCTCCAGCTCGTCGCGGGTCAGTTCGTCGTTGCGGTAGAACAAGGGCCGTTCACCGGCCAGTTCCCACACGTAGTGATGCAGGATGGCCGTGAAGGAATCGTGATTGTCGATCAGGAGCAGGCGCATGGGCGCCCCAAAGGTACATGAGCAAAACCCGTCGCGTGAGGCCCCTCCCGCGGCGCGAAGGCCGGTTCGGTCGGGACCTCAAAACCCCTTCCGGCCTGGCTTCGTCCTGTCCCCACACCCCCCGACACGGCCTCGCACGGCCGCCGTGTCAGGCCTGCCTCAGGACGGCCTCAGGACGGCCTCAGGAACGCTTCAGGGTTGCATCGCGCGGCGTACGGAGGCGGGCACGCTGCGGCCGCGCAGGTCGCGCAAGGTGCCGCGCGCGTCCTCCGCGCCGACGACACCCCCGTTGGAGACACGGCGCAAGGAGGCCCCGGTGGCCACGCGCGGCGCGGAGGCCACACCCTGTACGGCCACCGGAGGCGCGGCCTCCAGGGCTTCGACCACGCCGAAGTAGGCCGGCTTGGGAGTGATGGCGGACGTCCCCGTGAACAGCAGCGGTGCGGTGCTGGCCTGCGGACGCCGCCACGACTGGTTGTCGTTCACGCCCCAGGTGAAAAAGCTTTTGCACGCCGGCTCGGTCACGCACACGGTCATCAGCGCCTTGTACTTCTCCTTTTGGGTTTGCAGTTGCCCGGCGCTCGGTGTGCCCGAGTTCCCGTGCTGGATGTCGATTTCGGTGAGCGACACGCGCAGCCCCAGCGCCGCGATGCGGCGGATGTTCTGGCGGATGGCCGCCGTGTCCAGCGCCCCGCCCGACACGTTGAAGTGGCACTGGAGACCCACGCCATGAATCGGAATCTTGCGCTCAACAAGGCCCTTCACGAGGTCGTACACGTTGTCCGACTTGGCGTTCATGAACTCGCCGCCGAAGTCGTTGAGGTAGAGAAGCGCCGTGCTGTCCGCACGGTGCGCGTACACGAAGGCGGAGTCGATGTAGTCGGGCCCGCCCACGCGGTTGTACCACTGCGACACGTAGCTGGCGTTGTTCGAGGTGGACCGGTAGTTGGGCGACGGGCCGCCGTTCTGCGCGATCACTTCGTTCACCACGTCCCACTCGAAGATCTTGCCGCGCCACCGCCCCATCACGGTGTCGATGTGCTGCTTCATGATCTTCAAGGTGGTGTCGCGCGAAGCGGCGTCTCCGGTGAGATCATTGAACCAGGCGGGAGCCTGGCTGTGCCAGACCAGGGTATGCCCGCGCACCTTCATGTTGTTGGCTTGCGCGAACTCGATCAGCTCGTCGCCGGGGGCGAAGTTGTAGACACCGCGTTCCGTCCGGGAGAGGTTCTGGAACTTCATCGCGTTCTCGGCCACCACGCCGTTGAACTCGTTCTTCAACACGCGTTCGTACTCCGGGCGGTCTTCCGCGTTGGCGCCGCCGGGGCCTCCCCCGGGGAAGGTCACCGCCGCTCCGACCACGATCCCGCGGGAGGCGGCCAGTTCCCGCAGGGTCATGGCCGTATCCTGCTGGGCCTCCACGGTGGCGGCGGAGGCCAACAGGGAGACGGCCAAAACCGCGCCCCAGGCCGCGTGGAGCGACACGGAGGAAGTCGTTTTCAACGTCATGCTCATCCTTTCGACGGTCTTCATCGACCACGGTGATGCTACCGGCCGCGGCATCGCGGCCACTTTTTTTCCCGGCCGCGATGCCGCGGCCACAGTGCCGGGCCGCCCCTGCCGGGGACGGTGCCGAGGAAACGGAAAGCCCCTAGCGTTCCGGACGCTTGTCCTCAACCGGCTTGCGCGCCGCGAACGACGCGCGCCCGTCAGGCAGCGAAGGCATCTTCCGTCCGAGCACATCGCGCAGCGGTTCACGGCCCTCATACACCAGCGCGCGCGTCCGGCGTTGCGCGCCGGGGAACGCCGACCGCCCGCGCAGCGAAACCGGCGTGGTTTCCAGCACGTCGATCAGTCCATGGTACGCGGGTTTGGGGGTATAGGTCGTCCCTGATCCGGTGAACAAAAGCGGCGCGCCCCAACCCGGGTAACGGTTGTTGATCCAGCTCTGGCCGTCGCGGATCCCCCAGACGTAAAACCGCTTGCAGCGCGGTTGCGCCAGACACATGCTCAGGATGGTTTCATAGGCCTCGCGCTGTTGCTCCAGCTGGGCCGAATCCGCCGGCAACGGCATGCGGATATCCAGTTCGGTGATGGAGATGTCCAGCCCGAGCGCGGCCACCCGGTTCATGTTCTGCACGAACTGCTGCGGATCCCATGCCCCGCTGGAATACGTCCCGGGCTGGTTCATGTGGAAGTGACTTTGCATCCCCAGCACGTGGACGGGAATGTTGCGGTTCTTGAGCTTGGACAACAGACTGTAGACCAGGTTGCCCTTCACGCCCATGTGCTCGGCGTCGTAATCGTTGTACGCCAGAACGGCGTTGCTGTCCACGCGATGCGCGATCACGAAGGCCGAATCGATGTAATCGAACTCGTTGTCCTCGCCCTTGGTGTATCCCACCCACCGGCTGAGCAGACTGTCCTTGCCCGTGCTGAGGCGCATGCCCGCACTGTCACGCGCGACCGCTTCGTTCACCACGTCCCATTCCGAGAACACGTGCATCTGGCCGCCGTTGCGGGTCTGGTAACGTCCCATCACCGCGCCGATGTGATTGCGCATGTGGGTGAACGCTTCCTCGCGCGTATACTTGTTGGGGTCCGTCGGCTGCGCCACGTTGTTCTGGTGACCGTTGGCGATGTAGCTGCTTTGCTGATGCCACACGAACGCGTGGAAGCGCAGGTTCAGGCCGTGCTGCTGCGCGAAGTCCACCATGCGATCGGAATTCGTCCAGTTGTATTGGCCCGGCTGGCTCGAAATGCTCCCCCACTTGTGATCGTTCTCCGCCACGATCCCCGTGAAATTGCGCGTGATCAGGGAGTCGTAAGCCGCGCGCCCCGACGCTTGCGGAAACGAAACCGCCACGCCGATATCGATGCCGTGGGCTTTAGCCAGGGTTTTAAGGGGGGTGGGTTGCGCCACGGCGCCCGCGACGCACGCGCCCAGCATGGCCAGAAATTTCGCGCCGTGGCGGGTGATCTGTGCGGGCAAATGGTGATGGATCATGGCATCCCCCCGGAGGTCGTGCGAACAGGATCGAACGCTCTGTGATCGCGATCCGGTTGTCATGTGATCGCGAAGTGATTGAAGTCCCGACTCTGGAAGGTACGGCATTTTGGCGCATGCCGCACTAAAAACCCGTGCTTTTTCGGAGTGTCCCGACCGATTATCTTACAGGGGTGAAGATTTGTTCAATTGCCCTGGCGGCGTGCATGTATTCTACCACTGCCGGCATGGTACGGGGCCATGACTCACCCTTTGCGTTCCATTGGCCCCAGGAAACCGCCCTGCTCGTGGTCGGCGCGGCCGGCCAGCTCACGGGACAATACCGGCTGTCGAACATGGATCCTGTCCGTCCCGAAGAACTCGATCGCGCCGACCTCCTCCCGTTCGACCGCTGGGTCGCCGGCACCTGGAACCCCCGCGCCGCCGCCGCCAGCGATGGGCTCGTCTGGGGCGTCGGCGGCGCCATGCTCTACGCCGACCTCTGGCACGCCTTCGCCGGCTCCGGCACGGAGCCGGCGGCCCACCGCTCCTTCCGTCCGTTCCTGGAGGACGCCCTCATCCTCGCGCAGGCCTTCGCCTGGAACTCCGCGCTCAACCTCCACGTCAGGGCCGCCCGCATTCATCCCCGCCCGTTCGTCTACGGCACCCACGCGCCGGCCCCGGAACGGTCCAAACGCGAGGCCGCGGGCAGCTTCTACTCCGGACACGCCTCCGCGGCCTTCCTCGGCGCCGTGTATGTCTCCATGGTTTATCCGCGGCGCCATTCCGACTTCGCCCACGCGGAATGGCTGTGGGCGGGCAGCCTCACGGCGGCGACCGGCGTCGCGGCCTTGCGCGTCGCCGCCGGCAAACACTACCCGAGCGACGTGGTCGCCGGCGCCGCCATGGGCAGTCTCGTCGCCTGGGGGCTCGTGCAGCTCCACCTCAAGGACCACACACTGTGGGGCTGGCGCGCCACGCCGTGGTTCACCACCGACGGCGCACCGGGACTGGTGGGGATGAAACGATTTTAACGACCCGGTGTCAGAGCAGTACAGCAGTACAACAATAAACGCAAAGCGCTACAGTCTGTCTTTACTGCTGTACTGTCCTCTTGTTTACCGCAACGCCTTCGCCGCCGCGTAAATGTTCCCGAACAGCGTCTCCAGCTTGTCCGTCGGCGTCGCACTGAACGCCACGCGGAGGATGCCGCCGAAGTTCACCGTCCCCGTGGAATAGTCGGCAAGCAGCTTCTTGCGGAGCGCTTCGGCGTCGGCCTTCACGGGGCGCACGCACATGAAGTAACCCGAATTGAACGGCAGCGGCACGAACGCCTCCGCGTATTCCGGGTGCGCCGCGAGGATCGCACGCACCTTGTCGTAGCGGGCCTTCAGCAGGTCGTAGGCCCGCTTCTTTTCTTCGGCATACGCGGGAGATGACCACGCCGCCAAAAGCAGTGACTGCGCCGGGTGCGAGCTGTTCGAGATGTTGCCCCGGATCGCGCCGCCGGTCTTGGCCTCCAGCGCCTCGTACAACGCGGGCGTGCCGCCCTTGATGCCATAGGTCAGGAACCCCACGCGGAAGCCCCACACGTAGTCTTCCTTGGTCGCGCCGTCGATCTTCACCGCAAGCAGGTTTTCGTGCGCGTCCG